>JAFRXM010000071.1 GCA_017443515.1 Bacillota bacterium
GAAATTTCCTGTAAACCGATATGAGTTCTGTTTTTGCTACATTAAATTTTATATATTCTGCTGTTAGGAAGCAAGAGAAATAAAAAACGGGTCCGAATGCACTCTTATAAAATGCATTCAGATCCGGAACGTATGATGCTTGTTTGCTTAGCCGTCCAGGGATTCCAGGAATTCGCCGAAGTCCGTGTAGCCGCTTACGGCAAATTCGTAGAGTATGCTCTGGGCGAAGTTGTACTTCGCGGTCGGCAGAACCACTGCTGCCACAGGGCTTTTGGCGATGCGCCTTTCTGCGCTCTGGATAGCTTCCAGAGAGTACGCTGCAACTATCAGCTGGCCGTAGTCCGTGACGTAATACAGAGCCTCTATGTCGTCGGAAAGGTTGAATTCCTGCAGCTCGGCGTGGCTGTTGTCAGGCTTGAATTCCATGAACATCTCGCCGGTCTCGTGGTCTGTTCTGGTCATTCCCAGACTGTAGATGTCGAAGACCTGATCGAAGGGCTCCATGTCCTGAGTGAGGATCTCGAAGACCGTAACGTATTCGTTGCGCGAGAGCATCATAGAGGCTTCCGCGGTACTGATCTTAAAGGCCGAACGCTTGCGGCAACTTATCACTCTGCCGTCCTGGACTTCTGTTTCGCTCACCACTATCCAGTGCTCGTCGTAGCCTTCCACCAACGACTCCGAAAGGTAGGACTTTCGGCCCTCGCCGTCGGTGAATTCCTCTATGCTGTTTTTGAGGAAAGTCGCGTGGCGCGGAAGCGATACGTCTTCGAAGCAGTCCTCTGGCACGCCTTTTTTGCGGAGCAGCGCGGCGCCCTGGGGGTCTTTTCCGAACTGCCTCATGAGGTAGTAGTTTACCACGCCGTAGTCCGTCTTTATGAAGGTGCACATGCGGCGGTGCAGGTTTTCTATCTCCTCTTCTGTAAGCACCGGAGGCTCGTCTGTTATGAAGCGCGCCTGGTCTATGTTGTCCGGAAGCGGCTGCCCTCTGCGCTTTGTTTCCTCCACGAAGCGGCAGACCAGGTAGCGGCCCTGCTTTTCAGTAACCGGCCACATTACTGCGCCGAGGCCTCCGAAGCAGGATCTTGTTGCCGTTGCAACGTCTTCTTCCGTATCCAACAGAAAAACAGAGAAGGTATCGAGTCCGATCTCCTCTATGTCGTAGTAATAAAACTGGTAAATGTTCTGGGGAGCGCCTCCCGCCTGATCCTTGATCCAGTGGAGCCGCAGACCCAGAACGCCCATGAGCCGGGTATCCGTAACGGCGCCATCCGCAAAGGTGTATCCGCCGCCAAGACCTGCCCCCAGGCCGCCTTCTATCAGAGTTAAGCCAGCCATCTAGCCTCCGTGTTTTCCTTGGAATAAAGCCAAAAACCCGGCATATCACAGCCGGGCCTGAAAGTGCTTGGATGATGCGACTTTTTACTCGATGTTGTACTTCTTCTTGAACTTCTCGACACGGCCGCCGCGGTTGATGAACTTCTGCTGACCGGTGAAGAACGGATGGCACTCAGAGCAAACGTCCAGTCTGATCTCCGGCTTGTTGGACTTGGTCATGAATGTGTTTCCGCATGCGCAGATGACCTTGCAGTCCATATATTTCGGATGGATTCCTTCCTTCATTTCGAATTTCCTCCTTGTTTCTTGTTAAAACGCCTAATTATATTAGCACACGGATATTGCTTATGCAAGCACTTTTTGCGCTTATTTGCCGAAACTGTAGTCTATATTTTCACGATGGGCCTTCGACCACTGGCGGTAGCGCACGAACATGGCGATATCGGTGATGACCCAGGACGCTACGTACACCAGGGCCAGCGTCATGAGTGTGTGCGAGATCATGCCGAACACTATCCACACCCAAAGAATGCGGAAACCCGCGATTCCGATCGCCATGATTATTACAGGCACCACGGCGTCGCCCGCGCCGCGAAGCGTCCCCATAAGGACGTCTATAGCAGTCCAGGTGAAGTAGAACGGCACGAAGTACCACAGAAGCTCCCAGGTCTTATCCAAAAGCGCCTGGTCCTCCGAGAACAGCGGCAGCGCTATCTTTCCGACTACCATTATCAGCACGCTGAGCGCAACCGTTACGACTGAGAAGAGCTTAAAGCTGATCTTTACGCAGTCCCTTACGCGGTCCATGCGCCCTGCCCCGTAGTTCTGGCCTACGAAATTCGTTACCGAGATACCCGCGGCGTTTATGACAGCCCAGTAGAAGCCGTCCACCTTGCCCGTAAGGGTCCAGGCGGCCACGACGGTGGTGCCAAGCGTATTTACGCCTGTCTGTATGACCGCGTTGGAAAAGCCGAACATGATGTTCTGAAGCCCTGCCGGTACGCCTATGCCGAGCATGCGCTTTAAGGTGGGCACGTCTATGCGCAGAAGCTCCTTTTTGAGCCTGTAGGGCTCGTCTGTGTGGGTGAGGCGCATAAGCACCAGGAAACAGCTTATGATCTGCGAAGCGGCAGTTGCGGCAGCCGCGCCGCGAACGCCCCAGCCGAGGACCGCTACGAACAGCAGATCAAGCACTATATTGGTGACACAGCAGGAAAGAAGGTACAGGAAAGGCCTTCTGGAATCCCCGCAGGCGCGCAGTATGCCGGCCCCCATGTTGTACAGGAGCACGAAGGTCGTGCTGCAGAAACATATGCGCAGATAAGCCGTAGCGTTTGCCACAGTATCTGCCGGAGCGCCCATGATGTGCAGGAAAAAGCCCGCGCCCATCTCGCCTATCGCCGTAACGGCAAGCCCCATGAAAAAACAGAAGAGCACTGCGGTGTTAGCGGCTCTTGACACGCCGCTTTCGTTCTTTTCACCGTAAAAATGCGCCACTATTACGGAAGATCCGCTGGTGAGCGCTACAAAAAATCCTATAAGGATGTTTACTATCTGCGTGGTGCTGCCGCCGACCGAGGCCAGCGCCACAGTCCCCACGAAACGCCCTACTATTATGGCGTCTGCCGTGTTGTATAGCTGCTGTACTATGGTGCCCGCAGCTACCGGAAGGAAGAAGCTTATGAGCTTTCTTACTATGCTTCCTTCCGTAAGATCATGTGAATTCGAATTTACCATCTATCTGTGACCTCAGATACGCTGCGCCCTGAGGATCCTGTCCTTTCCCGCCAGATCCTTTAAGATCTGCGCGCTTCGGTATGAGCCGGACTCCACCGCCAGAGACACCACTTCCGCGCCCTGGTCATCCCCTATCTCCATGAGAAGAAGCCCGCCTTCCTTAAGGTACTGCGGAGCTTCGTTTATGATGCGCCTTATGATATCCAGCCCGTCCGCGCCGCCGTCGAGCGCCATGCGAGGCTCGTGGTCCTTTACCTCCCTGGCAAGGCTATCTATTGTCCCGGAAGGAATGTAGGGCGGATTGGTGAGTATCGCATCGAAAGGCCGGGCGCCGCTCCTCGGATCGTCCGCGTCCTTAAGCGCTGCGAAAAGATCTCCTCTTAGGACCTGTACGTTTTTGTACGGCCTGAGATTTACCCTGGCGAGCATGAAAGCCCTGGGTGAAAGCTCCGTAGCGACGACCTTTGCTTCCGGCAGGTTTGCCGCAACGGCCGCAGCAATAGCACCACTTCCGGTGCAAAGATCCATGACCTTCGGAAAAGGCCTCGTTCTGAGCTCCTTTATCGCTTCTTCCACCAGGACTTCGGTCTCGGGCCTTGGGATCAGAACCCTCTCGTCAACTGCTAGATCTATCCCGTAGAAGTTCGCGGAGCCTATGACGTACTGGATAGGCCTGCCCTTGCAGCGCTCGTTGATGAGCGCCGCCGAAGCCAGCAGCACCTTGTCGTCCATCTCGTCGTTTTTGTGTAGGTACAGCCAGGACTTTTTGCACGACAAAACGTGACACGCCAGCAACATGGCCTCGCTTTCGGGGCATTCTATGCCAGCGCGCCGGAACACGCGTATGATCTCTTCTATGAATTCATCTACAGTCATGAGCGATCTTCAGTTCTTTTCTTTCGAGGCGCGGTACTCCGCGGTCTCCTCTTCATTCTTTACGAGGCTTCCGTCCGCAAGCTGCACGCCGACCCAGTAGTCTACAGGGACATTCGGATCCTGATGCGCGGGAAGCACAGCGTTCATGGCGGCTATGGCGACCTCCAGCTGCTTTAGCGAAGGCTCACAGGTGGTGACTTTCTGAAGCAATATGCCGGGCATGGAAAGCACCTTGACTATGCCGCTGTCGTGACGGCCGGTCCACTGCAGAAGCTCGTACGAAAGGCCTGCGATAACGGGTATAAGTATGAGCCTTGTAAGGACTCTTACCGCAAGGTTGGGCCAGCCGAACAGGCTGAACACCAGTAGCGCAATTATCATAACGAACATCATGAAGCTGGTCCCGCAGCGCGGGTGCAGGGTGTAGAAGCTCTGCGCGTTTTCCGGGGTCAGCGGCAGTCCGTTCTCGAAGCAGTGTATGGTCTTGTGCTCCGCGCCATGGTATTCGAAAGTGCGGCGGATGTCCGGCATCTTCCGGACAGCCAGAATATAGCCGATAAATATGCATATCCTTAGTATGCCCTCGATGAGGTTCAGGAGCAGAACGCTCTGCACGCCTGCCTTTCTGATAAGCCCCAGCACGAAGGTCGGAAGCAGTATGAACAGAGCAACCACCAGCACCAGCGCCAGTACCACGCTGAGGAGTATGGCGCTCTTTGGAATGCCTTCGGATTTTTCCTTCTTGCCGAAGTTTTGCGGAGCTTCCGGCGCTTTTTGCGCCTCCGCCGCTTCGTCCAGCTTTTCCAGCACGTCGGCACCGTACATCAGGACGGAGGTGCCGGTGACCAGGGAGCTTACGAAGCTTCCTATGCCGCGGATGATGGGTATCTTCTTCCAGTTTCCGGGCCTTTTCAGCGGCTCCACTGTAAGGTGTATGTTGCCGTCCGGCTGCCTTATTGCGACAGCGATAGACCTGCTGCCGCGCATCATAAGGCCTTCGAGTATAGCCTGGCCTCCGACTTTCGTGGGGCAGGCGTTTTTCATGAATATCCTGTTAAGGTCCATATCGTTTTATAAGGCCCGCTATTAAGGCGGGCCGGTCTTTATATCCTCGTCTTTAAGAATCTCTGGATGAATTCGTAATTCGTCTTAGTGTGCACCAGGTCGAAGACTATCTTTTCGGTAGCCTCCTCCACGCCCCAGTCCGCTACAGCGCGGCGCATCAGCCACACAGCCTCGAGCTCCTCGTTGGACATGAGCATGTCTTCCCTTCTGGTACCTGTCTTGTTGATGTTTATGGCCGGGAAGATCCTCTTTTCCTGCAGGCGCCTGTCGAGGTGCAGCTCCATGTTGCCTGTGCCCTTGAACTCCTCGAATATCATGTCGTCCATGCGGCTTCCGGTCTCGACGAGGGCTGTTGCGAGTATGGTTATGCTTCCGCTTTCGCGGGTGTTCCTTGCGGCGCCGAAGAACTTCTTGGGCTTATACAGAGCTGCCGGGTCCAGACCGCCGGACAGCGTCCTTCCCGAGGGCGGCTCCACCAGGTTGTATGCGCGGGCGAGCCTGGTTATTGAATCCATGAGTATGATAACGTCTTTTCCGTGCTCGCAGAGCCTTTCCGCCCTTTCGAGCACCATCTCGGCTACCTTCACGTGGTGCGAGGGCTGCTCGTCGAAGGTGGAATAGATGACGTCGCCCTTGATGGATTCCTTCATGTCGGTGACTTCTTCGGGGCGCTCGTCTATGAGCAGCACCATGAGCTTGACGCCCAGGTCCTGGGCCTCTATTGCTTTTGCGATCTGCTTTAAGAGCGTGGTCTTTCCGGCCTTGGGAGGCGCCACGATGAGGCCGCGCTGGCCTTTGCCTATGGGCGCCACCAGGTCCGTAAGGCGCATCGAAAGCGTGCTGCTTCCTTTTTCAAGGCAGATGCGCTCTTCCGGATATATAGGTGTGAGTTCCGAGAAATCCCTGCGGCGCCTGGCGACACCGGGCTCGTCGCCGTTTACTGTCTTGACGTAGAGCAGAGCCCCGAAGCGCTCGCCCTCGTTGGGCTTTCTTACGACGCCGAAGATCTCGTCGCCTGTCTTGAGGTTGAAGCGCCTTATCTGCGTGGGCGAAACGTATATATCTTTATCCGACGTAAGGAAATTGTCGAATCTTAAGAAGCCGAAACCGCCCTCCGCTATGTCCAGTATTCCAGCGGTATCGTAGCGGTTATCGTACTGCTTTGTTTCCGGTTCTGCAGCTGTTTCAGCAGGCTGTTCGGGCTGCTCCGCAGGAGCTTCCGGCTCCGCCTTCTGGTCTTCCTCTGCCGGCGCAGCGGCCTCTTCCTTTGCCTGGACCTTCTTCGGCCTTCCGCGGCGCTTTTGAGCAGGCCTTTCAGAAGCTTCTTCTGCAGTTCTTTCTGCATTTTCTGCCAGCGACCCCTCAGCTTTTTCCTCAGCAGAAACAGGGCTGGCGTCTTCCGGCGAAGCAGAAACAGCGGCGGCTCTTTCGGCCTCCGCCGCAAGATGCATCTGCGTCATTATATCCATCAGCTCTTTTTTCTTCAGTTTGTCTGCCCCGGGGATCTTCAGGGCCCTTGCTATCTCTCTTAACTCTGCTACTTTTTTACCTTTAAGAATGTCCAGTTCCATTAATTGATCTCCAGTAGATTGGATCCGTCAGAAATAAACTTTATAGAAGTGCCTGCGGCAAGCGTTTTGCTGCAGTTTGTATTGCTGTTTTTTATGAAGCCCACGGATACTCCGCCCAGATTTATCGTAACGATCTGGTAGCCGCTGCGTGCCTCGATCTTTTCGACCGTGCCGGTAAGCACCTTGGGCTGCGTCTGCACGAGAACCACATTGCTGTCCGTAAGCGCGGCAAGGGTGATGCTCTTCCCCTTAAGCGCCGCTACGGCTGCAAGGTCCTTTTTGACGCCGTCTACGAGTATGGTCGCAGAAGGTCTTATATAGGCAGATCTGCCGGAATTGCCGGACCTGAGCCTGTACAGGTTTCCGGACACTGACTCCAGGACACCATAAGCTTCTGCCTTTGCAGCGGCCTCGGAAGTGTCTGCCTTCAGTTTGAGCGCTCTTGTGAGTATTACCGCTATCTCTGCGCGGTTTACGCCGTTTAGGGGCTTGAATTCGTTTTCATCATCACCTATCATAAGGCCGGTCCTGTAGCAGGCGTCCACGTACGGGAACTGCCCTTCGCCTATGGATGCAGCGTCGTTGTAGGAAAGAACGCCCAGCGGGGAAAGCTTGATCCCCTCAGCCTTTATGATCCACTCGGCTACCTTCTGCCTTGCAAGAGGCTGCCTTCCGGCAGTAAGAGCTGCTGTGCGGTCCGCAAAATCTGCTTCGGTCCAGAACCCGGACGCAAAACCGTCTATTAGGTAGAGCCTTGCCCAGTCGCTGATCTGGCAGCGGTCAAGAAGGGCTGTTTCCTCCTCGGTGAACTGCCTTGCGGCAGGGGTCATCTTATCCGTTCCGAAATTGAGTATTCTGTATATTACAATAGCAACTTCTTCCTTGGAGATCTTGTCCATGGGCCTGAAATTGCCGTCTCCGTCGCCTATCATAAGACCCACGTCAGCCGCATTTTTGACATACGGATACGACCAGTGGTCCTTTGGAACATCGGTAAATGAGGCAAGCAATATAAAAGCGAGAATAAGTGCTGAGATCTTAAGTGCTTTCTTCATTTCGGCGAAAACAAACTTTTAAGGAGTTCAAGCTCCTTTGCCCCTGTATACAATAACTCTACATAATATAACACGACTGCAATGACAAGTGCAACAAAAAGTTTTAAAATATGAGATATTTGGAAAATATTGCCCATTAATACATATGCTGAATATGATACTCCTACCGCAACAGCAGCCATCAGCACAGTCTGAGCTATCTTTTTAAGAGGCACATTTATGCGAAGCTGCGGGTGTTTTTTTGAGAGGAGCAGCAGCCTTAAGACCAGCCCCAGAGCGCCGCTTGCGCTTGTTGAAAGCGCCAGGCCGCCTATTCCCATAGGCCCTACCAGCACCAGGTCCAGGATGACGTTCAGCACCACGCAGATGAGCGAGACCCTGACCGTGGTGACAGTGTCGCGCAGCGAATAATAGACCCTAAGGAGCAAGGTGTTGAGCGCCCCGAACACCAGGCCGACCACGTAGAACAGGAAGGCCGCGGACACCATCTGAGTCGCCTGCGGGCTGAAACTTCCGCGCTCGAAGACCGCTCTTATTATCGGCCTTGCATACACTGCCGCTCCAAGGGACGCCGGTACCATAAGCACCAGGCACAGGCTCACGGCCCTGGAAGTAAGCTCCGATGCTCTTTCGTGCTCTTCTTTTGCGAAAGCCTTTGAAAGCATTGGGAAAATAACGGTCGCGACTATTCCTATAGACAGCGCGTTTATGGCGTCCGTAAGCCCCGAGCCGTAGCGCAGAGCCGAAACGCTGCCTTCCGCGAGCTTAGAGGCCAGTATGCGGTCCACAAGTATGTTGATGTGCGAGGCGCAGTTGCCTATGAAGACCGGAAGCGCAAGGCGCAGAATATCGCGCTCGCCACAGTCCTTTTCCAAAACGAAGCTGTGCCGGTAACCGTTCCTTGCGCTGAGGGCGAAGTACCCTGCCGCAAGGACTGCGCCGCCCACAAGTATGCCGAACACCAGAAGGCGCGGCTGCCTGAGCCTGAAGCTGAGCAGCGTAAAAGCGATTATGCAGACGTTTTCCGCATAACCTAAAAACCTCTGGCTTATGAACTTTCCGTGGTATTCGAGGTAGGACGCCTGGATGTTTTTGGATACCGAAAAGATGACCAGGATAAAGGCCACTCGCATGTAAAAGACCGTAAGATCCGCGGTATCTCCTGTAAAACCGGGGGCAAAGACCCGAACCAGCGGTCTTGCGAAGATGCAGCCCAGCGCGCAGACTGCAGCCGCCGCTATCCAAAGGCGGTCTATGAGCCCGGAGGTGAGCCTGTCGCCGGCCTTTTTTCCCTGCTCTTCTACGACCTGAGAATACACAGGAAGATACGCCACCGATGCCGACAGCATTACCGCGGCGAAGATGTCGTTGGGTATCGAAAGAGCGGCGGAATAAGCGTCTGTTATGCTTCCTGCACCGTAGCTGTGTGCAAGCACCAGCTCGCGCACCAGCCCCAGTATCTTGGAGGCAAGCATCATGAACGCCAGGACCGCCGCGGTCTGTGCAGTTGTAAGTTTTCTGGAACTCACTTTTCGACCGGCAGAGTTGCCCCGCCGAAGGGCATGGCTATGACAGTGGCGTCAGGGCCGTAGCGCTCCATGGCGGCGTCGAAAGCCTCCTGAACGCTGTGTCTGGGGGTGAGGAAGAGCCTGCGCACGAAATCGTCGTCCATCTCAGAGACCAGGTCTATCTGCGCGTCCTCAAGCACCATGGCTATGGCAGCTGCCTTGTGGCCTCCGAGCCTGAACGCCTTGTGCACCCGCTCTATAAGATCCTGCGGCTTTTCAGCCTCCAGCAGCCACTCCTCAAAGACTTTGCTGCCAAGACCTTCCGGGCAGGCGCCTACAAGGATTATGGTGCCGCCTTTTCTTACCGCGTGCTTGGAATTATCCAGAGCTTTCTGGGTCTGATAGAGGTTGGCGTCCTTCGGAGCCCCGCCCTGGCTGACTATGACTATGTCCGCGCGCTTTTCTATGCGCTTGACGTACATGCGGTCCAGGTATGCGCAGGCGTCGCGGTGCGCAAGCGTAACGTCGCCCGCCGCCGCGTATACTATGTGCTTGTGCTCGTCGAGCACCGCGTTAACTATGAAGTCCGCACCCACCATGGCGCCGCCTTCTTCTATGTCCTCCCTTATCGGGTTTCCTTCTATCTTTCCGGCGTGAGCCGCGGCCTCCACCATCATGCGGTGGTTTGCCTGGATAGCAGCCGGCGTGGAACAACCTGGCATTATCGCCTTGTAACCCCCTGAATACCCAGCGAAATAGTGGAATTCAACGTTTCCAAGGCAGATGCGGAAGTCCGCTTCGGCTACAGATCTTGTTATATCCACAGGCGTGCCGCGCTTTGTGACGCCGTAGCGCACGCAGTCCGAAGGATCGCTGTCTATGCAGCGCACACGCTCGTAAACGGCCTTGCCGACCAGCTTTATCCTTTCCTCTTCAGTGTGGTTCCTGTGCGATCCGAGTCCGAAAACCACGGTGATGTCCGCATCCGGAACGCCTGCCGCCGAAAGCTCGTCCAGGACTGCCGGGATCACATCGAAGCTAGGCAGCGGCCTTGAGATATCGCTGGTGATGATGACCACCTTCTGCCCAGGTCTTGCAAGGTCCCTGAGCTTTCTGCTGCCTATGGGGTTTTCCAGCGCAAAACGCACCGCGTCCGCCCCCGTGCGTTCGTGTTTCATGGGGTTTGAGACCAGCACATCCAAAAGGTTTTTATCCGGCACGTCCACAGTCTGGACGCCGTTTCCATATCCGAATTCGAGTATCATCATGACCTCCGCCGGTGGAGAGGGACGGTTCTTCTCCACCGTATTAGAATTATTTTAATGCAAAGGCTGCAAAAATACAATTAAAAAGACGCTTAGGTGTTGTGCCTGAGCGCCTTAATTTTTAAACAACCGCCTCGTAAACTGCGCTGACTATGTCTTCAGCTCTGCCTCCGGCGGTGCGGCCTTTCCAGCTTCCGTGGCGGTTGTTGACTCCGTTGAGAAACTTAATGGCCACGGCCTGCTTCTCCCAGGAGCGCAGGTTGGCGTTGTAATCGTCTATGAGTATGTCCGTGGGGCGTATCCCGCCGGGCACCGCATCGGCTTTTTCCTCTCCGCACCAGGGGAAGATGGAATCTATCTGCGAAATATCCTCGCCCAGCTGCTCTTTCAGCCAGCGTTTCTTTTCATCCAGAGCATATGGGTTTTCCTTTATTACCGCCGAAAGTGTGTAGACCTCGAAACGCGGATCGTCAGCCAGAAGCCTTAAGGCTCTTACTGCCTCTTTCTGCGGCGCCAGGCCTCCGAAATACCCTTTCTTCAGCATTTCCCCGTAGGGAACGAACCTGTATTCAGCAAGCACGCCGTCCATGTCGAAAAACACTCTTATCATATCCGTATCCCTTTCTGCACCGGGATTCCCCCGCCCTGCAGATACAGGATACAATAAACCCCTGTACAAAAGTATGTACAGATATCAGAAGCAGCTGCCC
>JAFRXM010000072.1 GCA_017443515.1 Bacillota bacterium
CAAGAACATGATATTCACCTGCGGCTCGCAGATAAACCACGCTACAGCCCAGGCTGAGGCCATGAAATACGGTCTTACATACAACATCCCCGGCGTCGGCTGCTCCAGCTCCATCGTGGCTTCCACGGCAGGCTGGGCAGGAGCAGGCCCCAACACCTGCTACGCGGGCGGCAACTACCAGAACCTGCTCTGCGCAGAGTGGGTGCTTCCCGACGGCGAGATACTCTACACAGGTTCAGCAGGAGCGGGTCTGGACTGGTTCACGGACGAAGGAATAGGCCCGGGCACCCGCGGCATTATAAGAAGCGGCCACGGAATGAAGGGAGAGATGGGTATATGCACCAGGATGTCGTTCAAGCTGGCTCCCTGGCCCGGCCCCAAGACCATGCAGACCGTAGGCACAGTTCCTGTATACCGCGCTCAGATGCCCGACAACATCAAGTTCTACGCTCTGTGCTTTGACAACTGGGACGACTGGGTCAACGCCACGGACCGCCTCAATTCCAACGAGGTCCTGTGGATGGGCCACCGCCAGTTCGGTATGTTCGGCCGCGATCTTAAGGCAGCTATGCTGGAGATCCTCACCGACACCGACAGGCAGCTTGCGGATATCCCGGCGCTGCTCGCGGATCCCAAGGTGCAGGCTACCACAAAGAGCCTTAAGATAGAGATGTACGTCATCATCGCGGGCATGAACAAGGAAGACCTGGCCTGGAAGGAAGCCGCCATAGACGAAGTCCTTAAGACCTACCACGGCTGGAAGGACGAGCGCCTTAATGAGAAGGAGATGAATGAGTTCATGATGACTTACTTCATCCGTCTCGGAAGGAAGAACCTCAACTACGTCTACTGCGGCGCTTACGAAGGAAGCTTCGGCCTTTGCATGAACAACGTCTACGATTCGGTGAAGATCTGCGAGGAAGCGTTTGCTCTTAAGAAATACTGGGAGGACAACGATACCTTCTTCGCTCAGGTCGGAGGCGACTCGGCGATGGGCTCTATAACAGGAAGCGGCGGCGACAACGGCGCCATGGCATGGGAGTTCTTCTGCCACTTCGACAGCCACGACCACGAGGAGATCCCCAAGGTCACCAACTTCATGGATAACGTGTCGAAGAAGTTCCAGAACAGCCACGGAATAGGCTACGATTTCTGCAACAGTACGGAAGGCTTCCGCAGACCGGACGGTTTCTCCTGGACTCAGGACCAGATGAACGAGATGTGGGGAAGCAGGCCCAATCCCGCTCCCTACACCTACCAGTGGAAGATGAGGGAGGCCTTCAATCCTAACCACCTGAACGGTTCTTATTATGCTACTGTAGATCCGGAGTACTTGCAGAACAAAGGGAAATAGTCTATAATCAAATAATTAACAGATTAATTTACAGATCGTTCCGGAGGAGATCAGATGAATAATTTTCCGAAGTTTTCAAAAGATGAGCTCGAGGTCAAAAAGACCGTAAACTGGCTCAAAAGGTACACTTTTGAGATGCTCAACACTCCTATCACTTCCAAGGAGAACATGAAACGCATATACGAAGGCAAGACCCCTATGTGGCTGCCTTCTCCGGCTGAGTGGAACTCTTTTAAACTGGAGTGTGACCCAGAGACCATAGCCTGAAGCCCCCGCGGAGGCAAGGACGGATACGGAGTAGAGTGGACGTGGGTAGATATAGTCGGAGGCGCCACGGTAAAGCCCGGGAATCCGATCTGCCCGGACATCAACGAGTGGGAGAAATACGTCAAAGTGCCAAACCCCGATGAATGGGACTGGAAAGGATGCATCGACGAGATAAAGGATCAGTTCGACCCAGAACGCTTCACCCACGCAAGCTTCGGAAGCTGCCTGTTTGAAAGGCTCATAGCTATCATGGACTGCTCCGAGGCGCTGGTAGCGCTTATCGATGAAGATCAGCAGGAGGGCGTGCACCGTTTCTTCCGCGCTGTAACTAATTACCGCAAACGCTACTACGAGCTCTGCAAGCAGTGGATGGACTGCGATATCCTCAATTTCAACGACGACTGGGGCACGGCCAAGGCTCCGTTCTTCTCGTTCGATACAGCAGAAGAGATGCTGGTGCCGTACGTCAAGGAGAGTGTTGACAGGGCGCACGAGTTAGGCTGCTACGTGGAACTGCACTGCTGCGGCAAGGTGGAGCCTCTGGTTCCGCACTTCATCACCGAGGGCATAGATTCCTGGGGCGGCCAGCCGCTCAACGACAAGCCGGCGCTTAAGCGCAAGTACGGCGACAAGCTGCTGTTCACCCACGAGATGGAGCTGGATCCCAATGCGGACGAGTTCGAGATAAAGGCAGCCGTCCAGAAGTTCATGGATGATTTCGGTTACGACAACAGGGGATTCAACGGCATGCGCAACAACTTGTTCAACCGCGAGCTCTACATAGCCTCCCGCAAGAACTTCGACCGCATGGTGGAAGAAGGCACAGCGATCCTGTAAGCAGGCATTCAACCAATACAAAAACGGCTCAGGCTGCAAGGCCTGAGCCGTCTTTTTTGTGCTATTTCTTTGCCTGCTGGGCTTTGAATTCTTTGATGTATTCGGGGTCGCAGGTCTGATAGTAGGAGGAGCCGAGGTGGTTCGGGTTGAACTTCTCGCGCACCTGCCACTGGTATGCAAACATGTTGGTGCCCGGCATTCCGGCGAACTTCCTGTTGTGGTCTTCCTGAGTCCAGCAGTAGCCGTCCGGTCTTCTGGAGTTCTCCTGACCGGAGCCCATCTCGGTAACGCCGCAGTTTTTGGTCATGAAGTCCTGAACGGGGCCCTTGAAGTATTCGCAGGTCTTTTCAACGGACTTCTTGTCGTGGGCATCGTAGCTTGCGAAGAACTCCCAGCCCATGGTTCCTCCGCCGCCTCCGAGTCCGCCAAGAGATCCCATAGCGGAGTCTCCTCCGACCTTGGCGTTCCAGGGACCGGATTCCTCGAACTCGCGCTTTATAGCTGCCGCGGGCTCCACCAGCCTTGCGGACAGTATCTGGTTGTTCCTGTGCAGACCGAAGTGGCCTTCATACGCTCCGCAGTGGACGTAGTTGAGGTTCTTGTGACCAAGTCTTATGAAGTAGGTAAGCATGTACTTCTGGATCTCAGGGCGCAGGGACCATTCATCCTTCCAGCCGTGGAACTCCTTAAGTATAGTATCGATAGCCTCTTCCTTCCATTCAAGATCCCTCTTCGAAAGGCCGGCGATGACGGTGTGGAACTCTATCTTCATGGACTCTGTTGTCTTTATGACTTCAGGGTCTGCCATGAGTTCCGGAAGGTCGCAGAGCTGAAGGTCCGGATTGGTTATGATGCGCAGGAACGCTGCTTTTACGTCGCGGCCGAAGAATGAGAACTGCCTGTGTCCTGTGTACATCAGGTTGTGCTCGTTCATCTTCATTACGCAGCCCGACCAGTCGTCCCAGCTGGGGAAGCACAGGGTGTAGTAGCGGAAGTTGTCCAGGCCTTCGGCGTAGTAGATGCCGGAGATACCGGATGTGGGCAGGTACTTGGGACCCGGCCACGGGGACAGCTTGATGGACATCCTGGTGCAGACTCCCATCTCCCCGCAGGTGCCGCCGGCGCCTCTTAAAATGCAGCGTACCGACGGACCGGGGCCTTCGCCGTAGAACCAGCCGTCGTTTGAGCCGGCCGTGCCGGTGACCGCGACTTCGCCGTTGGGGAGCACCCACTCCACGCAGAGGAGGTTCTCTACGGTGTTGCCGGTGAATACTGAGGACGGGCCTGCGCCGCCCCAGCCTGCGGTATTGGCGAGCACTGAGGATGAGCAACCGACGCCCGGGATGTTGCAGGTAAGGCCGTACTTCATGGCCTCAGCCTGTACCGTTGCGGCTATCGCGTAGGGCTCAATGATGGCGACCTTGTTTTTGGGGTCTATTATGATCTTCTTCATGCGGCGCATATCCAGCTGTATGCAGCCGTCGTAGCCGATGAAGCCGTGCGAAGACCAGAACGTGGTGGAGGCTTTATAGTGTATCTTGTACTTGTTGCAGAGGCGGTTGATCTCCTGGACCTCTTCGGTGCTGCCGGGCATCAGGACCGCGGCAGGCATAGGCGTCCTGTGATTGTAGGGGCCGTAGTGAGCGGACGACTGAGCCGCTGCGCAGCGGTAAGTCTCGCAGATAGCTGTGTCTTCGGAAATGTTGCGCTTTCCGACAACTGCCTCAAAGGCTTTGTAAGCTTCTCTTGAAAGTGCCATTACAGTGCCTCCTTTACAAGATCGATGATGTCCATGACGTTGATCGTCCGGCCGTTCTCGTCAACAGCTCCTGCGAAGTTGGATTCACACCACGGGCAGGCTGTTACGAGGGTATCAGCTCCGGTAGCGTTGGCTTCGGTGATGCGCTCGGAAGCTGTCCACTTGGAGAGCTCCGGATTGACTGCCTGCATTCCGCCGCCGGCGCCGCAGCACCATGCGTATTCTTTTATTCGCTCCATCTCCACGAGCCTGACTCCGGGGATGGCCTTGATGATGTTCCTGGGCTCTTCGTATATGCCAAGCCTTCCGTTGTAGCGGGGACGTCTGGGCTCCCAGGTGTGGATCTGGTTGAGTATTTTCTTTTCTGTTCCGTTCCATGCCTCGTAGGGCTCGCCCTGGCGGCCGAGGTGGCAGGGATCGTGGTAGGTGACTGTCCTGTTCACGGTCCTGGTGAATTTGATGGTGCCGTCCTGGATCAGCCTGTCGAGGTATTCCACAACGTGCAGCACCTCGACATCAAGACCGCGCTCCGCGTACAGGCGCTTTAATGCGTGGTAGCAGTCGGAGCAGGGCGTTACTATGGTCTTTACGCCGTGCTTTTTAAACGCCTTGATATTGGCGTCCGCGCCTTTTGCGAACTCGTCGAAGAAGCCCATCTGGTAGGCTCTTCCGCCGCAGCAGGCGTCGTCTTTTCCAAGGTAGCCGAGCTTTACGCCAGCGCTAAGCAGTATCTCCGCGATATCCTTAGCCTTCGCGGCGAGCTTCCTGTCGTAGCTGTACTTGCAGCCGGGGAAGAAGAACACTTCCGCGTCCTTTGCCCAGGCTATCTTTTCAGCCCACTTCGCGCGGTCTTCCTTTTTCTTTCCGGCGAGCAGGGTGTGTTCCTTTGCGTAGGAATCCAGCATCTTCTTCTGGACCGCAAGGACGTTGCCGTGCTCTACAGCGTCGTGCTTGAGCTCCCTGTTGTGGGCAAGAGGCTCGAGGTTGTAGCGGCAGACCTTGCAGGAAACATCGCAGGCTCCGCAGTCCAGGCAGGACCTTGCGATATCCGCGCGCTCGCTGTTGTAATCGAACTCGCCGTTTACCAGGGCCAGGCCCATCTGGAAACGTCCTCTTGCGAAGTAGGTGTTCCAGTTTGCCCACACTCCGGCGGGGCAGTTCTCCGAAAACCTGTTGCTCTTTATCTTATCGAACGGTATCCACTTGCAGAAGGAGCAGTTGGAGCATCTCTCCTGCATAGCGACAAAATCTTTCAATGCCATGTCAGTTCTCCTTCCTTATCAGTAATCTGTGAGCTTTCCGGGGTTGAGGATGTTGTTCGGGTTGAAGATGTCCTTCAGCCGCCTGATCATAATAGTGGTCTGAGCATCCTTGTTGTACTGCAGCCTTGCCCACTTGCCGTAGGGCCTGGCGAAAAAGGCTCCGTTTCTGGAAAGCCTTGCTGATGCCTCGTCGAACAGAGCTTTGGCGTTGCGGCTCTCGACTATATTTTCAGGGTCGAATGCAATTGTGAACTCGATCTGAGCGCTTACGCCCTGGTGCTGCGGCTGCACGTATACGCCTACGTCGCCCGGGTCTATTCCGTACTCGGTGGCTGCCTGCATCATGATGTCGACGTACTTCGGAGCGTTCTCTATGGTCTGTACAAAGAGTATGTCCGCGAAGGCTCCCTTGCGGGTCTCCTTCCAGTACCTTTCGGCGGGGCAGGGCTGTATGACGCGCGGAAGGATAGCGTCGCCGCTGATGCCGTTGTATGACGGTACCATCTCAAGGCCGCACTCCTGCGCGATGTCAAGAAGATCCAGGTACTGCTGCTCGTATTTCTTTTCCGGAAGAAGGTCGGCCGCGGAAACTCCTACCAGAGCGGTCCATGCCGGAAGTCTGGTCTGAAGGGCGCGCACTTCTTCTTTGCTTTCTGCTATAAGGTTTGCGAGGTCGGCTGCGTTGAGCACTAAAAGCTCGCTCCCGAAGCGCAGATCCGTTACCCTGTAGAGGAAGCTCTCAAGGTCCGAAAGCTTTGCTGCCGGCACCAGGAACATCCTGTGTATGCTGGGCAGCGTGTTGCAGTGGATGGAAGCCCAGGTGACCACGCCCATGGTGCCTTCCGCCTGGGAGAGCAGCCTGTTGTAGTCTATGTGGGCAGGGCCGTCCGGATTGATCTGCCACTTCTGGTTGGCCTGGTGTACCTCAAGCGGAGGGCCGTAGGCTTCGCCTGTACCCATCCTCTGGCCGTCGCCCCAGACCACTTCCACGCAGCGCATGGGCTCCTTGAAGCTCCACTGGGTCGTGGGGTCCACGCGCGGGTTTACTTCAAGAAGATCCGCGAGTACGGATTTGTCGGAACGTGGCGCGAGGCTTGTATTGACGTACATACCTTCTTTTTTCAGCGCTTCAGCAAGCTCGCCGTAGGTTACGCCAGGCTCTGCCACCGCCATGCGGAAGGTCCTGTTGATGCTGCGTATCTTTTTCATGCCGGACATGTCCAGCATCACGGCTCCAGGCACCGAAGGAATGGATCCGCCGCGGTAGTGTTTTCCTGTGGAGCTTACGGGCACGAGCGGTGTCTTCGTGTCGTTTGCCCACTGTACGGCTTTCACGACATCTTCTGCCGATCCGGCTTTTATGACTGCGTCCGGAGCTATGCCCGCGCCGAGATGAGCGCTCGCGGCGTGTTTTTTCAGGGCATCGGGTCGGTCAGTCACTTTATCCTTCCCGAACAGCTCAATCAATTGTGTTTTCTTCATGTTTTTTAAAATTTACCTCCTTCACGAGAAATACCCACGCGGGTATGAAAATGGATTTTGATCGGACATATAGTCCTGATAATATGTTACTACCGCAGCCGTGCAAATGTCCAATTAATATAAGAGTAAAATAGATTTCAAAGTTCAATATAAATATTAATTTTTTATCAACCTATAGCTTTCTGTAATGTGTTCTGCCTGTTTTTGTATTAAACATTTCAGGTTTTATCTGTATAATATATGTATAGAAACTGTGTCCTGTGAGGAATCTGGCGCAGGACAAAACCATTTAATGTATGCAATCTGTTTGATTGCTTATAGCCGATTCCATATAAAAGAACAAGGAATAATGTATTTTTATTATTTCGCCGCGAGGTGTAAACTGTCTGCGATATCAAAACAATAGTCGACTAACCCGTGAAAGACAAAAGTTAGTAAATTGGAGGTTCAGTGAAAGTGAGTAACAGTAAACTAAACAAACTGAAGGATCTGTGCAGCAAGTCCTCAGTGAAGGCCGCTGATCTTGCTCCGTACACCAGATCGAAGTTTCATGGAGATGGTATAGCTCCGCTTGCTGTCGTTTGGCCGGAAAGTATTCCTGAAGTGGTGGCAGTCGTAAAGTGGGCACGCGAAACAAAGACTCCGCTGGTGCCGGTAAGCACCGTCGGCGACCATTATAACGGCGGCTCCAACCCGTCCGTTCCAGGCGCAGTTATCGTAGACATGAGCCATATGGACAGGATAATAAGCGTCAACCGCCAGTTCAGGATGACCGTTGCGGAACCCGGCGTAACTTACGGAAAGCTCCAGGCGGAGCTCGCAAAACAGGGCATGTACATGATGACCCCGCTCGCGCCAAGAGCAGGGAAATCCGTAGTGGCAAGCGTCGTGGACGTAGAGCCGCGCCTCACACCTAACTATATATTTAACTACGTAGAACCGCTTCGTACCTGCCGCACTGTATGGGGCGACGGCCAGGACATGGGTACAGGCGACGCCATGGGCCCCGCGGATCCTACTATAGCGCAGAAGAACAGCCAGAAGTGGCAGATCAGCTATCGCGGTCCCGGCCTCATAGACTACTACCGCCTGCTGACCGAATCAGAAGGAACCATGGGAATAGTCACCTGGGCGTCCATGCACTGCAACCTGCTTCCTAAGTACCACGAGATGTACTTCGTGCCTTCCGACAGCCTTGATAAAGCTGTTGAGTTCTTATACAGGGTCACCCGCGTGCGCTTCGGCGAAGAGATATTCCTCCTTTCCGGCACGCAGTTCGCGAACCTTATGGGAAAAGACTCTGCAGACGTCGAAAAGATACAGAGCAAGGCTCCCGCGTGGATAGCATGCGTAGGCATCGCTTCCAGCGAGGTCCTTCCCGAGATGAAGTTCGCTCAGCAGAAGAAGGACGTTGCCAACTTCGCTCAAAGCTGCGGCCTTGATTTTCTGCCTTCTGTAGCCGGAGTTACCGGAAGCGCAGCGCTTAAGAGAGCTACAAGCCCCTGCGAAGGCACTTACTGGAAGGAAGTCCGCAAGGGAGCTTTCCTGGATATATTCTTCATTGCTACCATGGATAAAGCCGAAGAACTTAAAGCGGTCATCGACAGGCTTGCCGCCAGGGAAGGCGTCGACCCCGCAAACATCGGTACCTACATCCAGCCCACTCACCAGGGCGTTACCTCCTCGGTATGCTTTACCATATGCTACGATCCGAAGAACGCTGCGGAAGAGCAGAAAGCCAAGGCTCTGTTCGACAAGGCCAGCCAGGCTCTTTGCAACGCGGGCGCCTTCTACAGCCGCCCATACGGCGATTGGGCAAGGATACAGATGAACAAGAACGCCGTGGGTCTCGATATGGTGCGGAAGGTCAAGAACATCTTCGACCCGGACCACATCATGAACCCCGGAAAAGTCATGGATTTCTAAGGAAGAGAAGGAGGAGAAAGCGATGGCATTAAAAGATTTCATACCCATGCAGGAAAGATGCTCCAACTGCTCTTTCTGCAAGTGGATACCGTTCGATAAAGTAAAAAGCGTAAGGTTCGCGGAGAACTGCCCTGCGGTAGTGCATGGCGGTTTCAACACCTACGCGGCAAGAGGGCGTTTTCAGATGGGCCTTGCTATAGCCAAGGGCGAGCTGGACTACACCGACGAGATGGCCCGCATCACCCACGAGTGCCTGGACTGCGGAGCCTGCGACGTAGCCTGCAAGGTCTGCCGCTACAATCTCGAGCCGCTGGACCACAACAGGGAGCTCAAGCACGACGCTTTACTCAAAGGGCATATCCTTCCGGCGCAGCTGAAGATGCTGGACGCGTTCAACGAGGAAAAGACCCTTGTGGTCGGCGCAAAGAAGGCTGACCGCACCAAGTGGGCTGAGGGCATAGAGTGGGCTAAAAAGCCCGAAGTGCTCTTCTTCCCCGGCTGCAAGTACAGCTACGACAAGAAGCTGCAGAAGACCGCAAGGAACGCGGCCCAGCTGCTGCTTAAGGCAGGAGTAAAGCTCGGATATCTTGGCGACGCCGAGATGTGCTGCGCGGGAAGGCTGTATCAGATGGGCTTCTTCGAGCAGTTCGACAAGCGCGCAGGCGCCAACATCAAGGCCATAGAAAATAGCGGAGTAAAGACTATAGTCACTCCGTGTTCCGACTGCTACCACGCCTTCAAGAGGCTTTACGCGGCCAAGGGCCTTAAGGTGGAAGTGCTCCACGTAGTCGAGTACCTCGACAGGATGCTTAAGGAAGGAACTCTCAAATTCACAAAGGCCATAGACCTCACGGTAACATATCATGATCCGTGCCACCTGGGCCGCCAGGGCGAGCCCTACGAAGCATGGGAAGGCCACGAAAAGAAGATACTCAATCAGGTACACACCTGGGAGCCCAGAAGACCGAGATACAACGGTTCCAAGGGAATCTACGAAGAGCCGAGGAACATCCTCAGGGCCATCCCGGGCGTAAAGCTCGTGGAGATGGAGAGGATCAAGGAGTACAGCTGGTGCTGCGGAGCGGGATCAGGCTGCTCGGTAACGGATAAGGAATTCTCCGAATGGACCGCCAAAGAGAGGATCGAAGAAGCAAACAGCACCGGAGCGGAAGCTCTGGTAACGGCCTGCCCGTGGTGCAAGGACAACTTCGAGAAGGCCGGCGGCATCAAGGTAGTCGATATAATCGACCTGGCACTTAAGGCGCTGTAAGGGGAAGGAGGAAAAGACATGGCACTTTCAAAAGAGATATACGCGGCATTCGAAGCTGTAGTAGGAAAGAACAACATCAGCCAGGACCCCGGAGTCCTTCAGACCTACAGGTGCAAGGCATCCCAGTCCTCGGCACATTACGGCCCCTACAATCATATTACTCCCATGCCGCAGGCAGTAATACTGCCCGGCTCCACAAAGGAAGTACAGGGCGTCGTAAGGCTCTGCAACAAGTATAAGATAGAATTCAAGGCATCCACCACATTCTGGTCGGCTCACGGCTACATTTCTTCTGACAATGCTGTCCAGCTGGATATGCGCCGCATGAAGAACTTCACCATAGACCCGAAGAACATGGTGGCCCAGATCGAACCGTACGTCATAGGAGCTACACTTCAGGCGGAAGCCATGAAGTACGGCCTTACATGCAACATTCCAGGCGTAGGATGCTCTTCATCCACACTTGCAAGCACCAGCGGATGGACAGGCGGCGGCCCGATATCCGTATTCGCGGGCGTAAACTACGAGAACTTCCTCTGCGCAGAGTGGGTGCTGCCCACAGGCGATATCGTCTACAGCGGTACGGCAGGAGCCGGCGGCGACTGGTCCTGCGGCGAAGGCCCCGGACCGTCCTTAAGAGCGTGCTTTAAGGGTTCCACCGGCCAGACAGGAGATTTCGGAGTCTGCACCAGGATCTCCGTAAAACTCTCGCCGTGGCCCGGTCCCAAGTACCTGCCGAGCACGGGCTATGCTCCTGTATACCTGGCGGATCTTCCGGAAAACTTCAGGGCTTACTGCATCTGCTTCCCGAACTGGGATTCCTGGGCGAAGGCCGTCATGAAGATCAACGACAACTACATACTCTACATAGGTCACCGCCAGTTCTCCATGTTCGGAAACAAGGTCAAGGGCGCTATGCTCAAGATCATAACAGATCAGGATCTGCAGCTCTGCGACCTGCCGGCGCTCATGGAAGACCCCGAGACCGACAAGTTCAACAAGTCCATAGCTATCGAGGCTTACATAGTCCTCGCAGGCTTTACTCCGGACGACCTGGCCTGGAAGGAAGCCGCTCTGGATGAGATCTTAAAAGAGTTCGGCGGCTGGAAGGACGAATGGTTCCTGGAAAAGGATCACGAGAACTACCTGCTCACTTACCTCATCAGGCTCGGTCACAAGAACCTCAACTACGTCCTGTGCGGCTCCTACGAAGGACACTACGGCCTGTGCGGCCACAACCAGGTGGTATCCGCATCCGTCATGGAAGAGGCTTCCGCTATACGCGAGAAGGCTCAGCAGGAGGGCACCTACATGGCGGCTACCGGCGGAGATTCCATGATGGGCTCTCTTGCAGGCGTTGGCGGTGGCGGAGGCCCGATGGGCTGCGAGTTCTTCATGTGCTTCGATGCTCACGATCCGAAGTCCGTGGATGAATGCCGCGACTTTATAGACAACGTCTCAAGGCCGTGGAGCCTTGGCAAGGGCTTTGGCATGGAGATGTGCAACATCACCAGCAAGATGCGCCGCCCGGACGCCTACAGCTACACCCAGGAAGAGCAGAACGCCATGTATAAGGATATCCCGGGCGCCAATCCGTTCGTGTATCAGTGGTACATGAGAGAGGCATTCAACCCCAACCATCTCTGTTCAAGTTACTACCAGACCTGCGATCCGAAGGCGGTAGAAAAGAAATAGTTTACTTTCCGGGGCACTTTTACCGGTGCTCCGGTTTGGCTTATTATTAATCTATTAACGGTATTATGATAGCAGTATTGTTTTAAGGAGATCATTTGCTATGACTGACAGAATCAAGCGCATGAAGGAACGTATCACAAACGTCCGCACCTATCCGATCTGCACCGAAAAGATGAAGATAGTCCTCGACGACTTTATCGCTCACGAAGGCTTCCCCATCATCTGGCAGAGGGCTCACGCTCAGGCAAAGTACCTGGACGAGAAGACCATCTTCATCCAGGACGACGAGCTTATCGCCGGCAACTTCGCCAAAGTCCCCATGGGCCTCGAATCCGTCACCAACATGCCCACGTGGCCGGATGACGACCTCGACACCCTCATAAGGGACGGCGTATTCATCATGTCCGACGAGGACCGCAAGGCGCTTCGCGCATACGATAAGTATTGGCTCGGCCGCGGCATGACCAAGGACGAGAAGCAGGGCTTCTTCTACGACAACGAAGACCTGTGGAACTTCATCCAGCGCGGTTTCCTCTGCCCGCCCTGGAAGGATAAGAAAGTAGGCCGCGGCATGGGCGCTGCAGGCCAGGGCGGCTGGGGCCACGGACTCGGTTTCGGGACCCTCTACACCCCCGATTACGGCTACTGCATCCGCACAGGCGTTGCTGAAGTCATCCGCCAGTGCGAGGAAGAGCTCAAGAACCTCAAGATGTATAACCAGGACGGCGTAGAAAAATATATCTACCTCAAGTCCGCACTCCTGGTGCTGCCCGCGTTCGTGCGCCTGGCTCACCGCTACGGCGACGCCTGCAAGGAGGCCGCCGAAAAGACCGCGGATCCCAAGAGAAAGGCAGAACTGCTCCAGATGGCTGAGACCTGCTACTGGGTACCGGAGCACCCGGCCCGCACTTTCAGGGAAGCCGTACAGTCCTTCTTCTTCTTCTTCTGCATGTACTGCATAGGTACAGCTCCCGGCGGACGTTTCGACGAATATATGGGACCGTACTACGAGGCAGACGTAAAGGCCGGCCGCATCACTTACGACGAGGCTCTTGAACTCGTGGAGTGCCTGCGCATGAAGGTCATGGAATACAACCAGATCGCAGGCGGCGCAAAGCAGAGAGAGAAGTGGGCAGGAATGGCCCGCTGGCATAACTTCATCATCGGCGGAACCGATGAGAACGGCAACGATATCACCAACCCGGTATCTTACATGCTGCTCGACGCGGCTCTGGAGACCCAGACCCCGCAGCACACCATCACTGTAAGAGTCCATGAAGGCACCCCGAAGGAACTGATGCACAGGGCTCTGGAAGTAGTAAAGAGCGGCCTTGGCATGCCGGCGTTCATCTCCGAAAAGGAATACAGGCAGTTCGCCCTGGACCTGGGCGCATCCTATAAGGACGCTAACGATTTCGCTATCTGCGGATGCCTCGATATGACCATCCCCGGAAGATCCCGCGGCATGGCAATAGGCATGTTCGAAACTCCCTGCGTACTGGAGCTTGCGATGTTTGACGGAAAGAACCCGGCTACCGGCATCCAGCACGGTCCGCAGACCGGTACTCTCGGTTCCTTCAAGAACTACGAGGACTTCTACCAGGCCTTCCTCGCACAGATGAAGAAGTGCATGGGCTACGTCTGCGAGGAGCACAACGTCCTGTCCTGGATCATGCGCACTTACTGGCCGGATGTCACTTTCAGCATCTTCGCCCAGGACGGCGTAAAGGCAGGCAAGGACATCCTTTCCAGGCACATGGTCATAGACAACACATCCCAGTTCAACTTCGTAGGACTTGCCAACACCATCAACTCGCTGGCGTCTCTTAAGAAGCTGGTATTCGATGAGAAGCTCGTAAGCCCCGAGAAGATGGAGGCTGCCATCAGAGCTAACTGGGTAGGCTACGAAGATGTAAGGAAGCTCTGCCTCGACGCTCCGAAGTTCGGAAACAACGACGACTTCGTAGACGACATAGCAGTCCGCCTCTTCAACGACCTGGCTGATCTGGGCAAGCAGTTTACCGATATCGACGGCTATCCCATGGTCGTATCCGGTATCTCCATCACAGCTCACGCTCCCGGCGGATCCTACACCGGAGCCACCCCGGACGGACGCGCCTTCGGCGAGACCTTCGCTGACGGTTCAACATCCCCGGTACAGGGCACCGACACCTGCGGCTGCACAGCGGTACTCAACTCCATGATGAAGCTGCCCGCTGAAAGATATCAGGCGACACTTCAGAACATGAAGTTCCACCCGACAGCTCTTAAGACCGACGAGGATATAGACAAGCTCGGCGAGATGCTCAAGGTCTACCTGACTCACGGCGGAAAGCACATCCAGATGAACGTCATCGACGCCCAGACCATGATCGAGGCGAAGAAGGACAAGGAAAAGTACAAGGATCTGGTGGTCCGCGTAGCAGGCTACAGCTCCTACTTCACAGTACTTACCCCGCGCATCCAGGACGAGATCATAGCCCGTACCGCGCACGACCTCGACTGATAACAAGGAGAGCAAAATGACAGAAAGAATCAAGCACATGAAGGAGCGCCTCGACGTAAAGTGCTTCCCGATCTGTGCAGAAAAGTACGGAATAATACTTGAGACCTACAAGCAGAACCAGGGCCGTCCTATAATAATGCAGCGCGCTCTTGCTGTCGCTAATTACCTCGACAAAAAGACCATACGCATAGACCCGGACGAGCTTATCGTAGGCAATTTCGCATCCAAGCCCATGGGTATGGAGGCTGCAGTCAACGGACCTACCTGGCCCGATGACGACCTCGACGCCCTTGTGGCTTCCGGCGGAGTAAGCATATCCGACGAGGACAGGAAGATACTCAGAAGCTACGACGACTACTGGGAAGGCCAGGGCCGCACCAAGGACGAAAAGCAGGGCTGGTTCTACGATGACGACCGTCTGTGGAACTTCATATCCAGGGGCTTCCTCTGCCCGGCCTGGAAGGACCGCGTTAAAGGCCGTGGCCAGGGTGCTGCGGGGCAGGGCGGCTGGGCTACCTGCATAGGCGTAGGTACTCTGTTCACACCGGACTTTGAGAAGTTCATAAAGACCGGTATAAAAGAGACCATACGCCAGTGCGAGGAGGAACTCAGAAATCTCCGTTACTACAACGGCGACGCCGTGGAAAAGGGTATATATCTGCGTTCCGCTCTGGTGGTGCTTCCCGCGATCATCCGCATCTGCAACCGCTATGCCGACCTTGCCGAAAAGATGGCCGGCGAGGAGAAGGATCCGCAGAGGGCAAAAGAGCTCCTCGAGATCGCTCAGATCTGCCGCAACGTTCCCGAAAAGCCGGCAAGCAACTTCCGCGAGGCTATCCAGTCGTTCTTCTTCTACTGGTCGCTGTGCGCTGTAGGCACGACTCCGGGCGGAAGGTTCGACATGTACATGTACCCGTTCTACAAGGCGGATCTGGACGCCGGAAAGATCACCTACGACGAGGCCCTGGAGCTGATCGAGTGCCTGCGCATGAAGATCATGCAGTACAACCAGGTAGCTGGCGGTCCGCAGCAGCGCGACAAGTGGGCAGGCATGGCCCGCTGGCACAACTTCATCATAGGCGGCACGGACAACGAGGGCAACGATATCACCAACGATATCACCTACATGCTGCTCGAGGCTGCGCAGGACACCATGACTCCGCACTTCACGCTCACGCTCCGTGTGCACGAAGGTACGCCGGACAAGCTGATGCACAAAGCCTGCGAGGTCATACGCACCGGTATAGGCATGCCCGCTATGATATCCGAGAAGTCCTACAGGAACTTCGTAATGAGCACAGGCGTTCCTTATGAAGAAGCAAACAAGTTCGCCATCGCGGGCTGCCTGGATGTCCAGCTGCCCGGAAACTCCAAGAACAACGCGTTCGGAATGTTCGAAGTTCCCTGCGTTCTTGAGCTTGCGCTCTTCAACGGACAGAACCCGGCAACAGGAATACAGCACGGCGAGCAGACCGGCTTCCTCTACGACCACAAGACCTACGAGAGCTTCTACCAGGCCTTCTTAAAGCAGCTCGACACCTGCATGGGCCTCGTCTCCGAGGAGCACAACATACTGCAGTGGGTGTCCAAGGAGCACTTCCCCGACATCATCCACAGCATATTCGCAGCAGACGGCGTAAAGGCAGGAAAAGACCTCCTCAAGAGAGACCTGCTGTTTGAGAACTCCTCCGGTATCAACATGGTCGGTATCGTAAACACCATCAACTCCCTGGCAGCAGTCAAGAAGCTCGTTTACGACGACAAGACAGTTGACGCCAAGACTCTGCTCGACGCTCTTAAGGCGAACTGGAAGGGATACGAGGACATCCAAAAACTCTGCCTTGAGGCTCCCAAGTACGGCAACGATATAGACGAAGTCGACCTGGTAGGGAAGAGGCTCTTCGACGACTACAGCAGTATGGCCCGCACCTTCACGCAGACCAGCGGCAAGCCCTGCATAGCTTCGGGTATCTCCATCACGGCACACGCTCCCGGCGGTTCCTACACAGGAGCTACCCCGGACGGACGCTTCGCGGGCGAGACCTTCGCCGACGGCTCCACCTCTCCGGTACAGGGCTCCGACAAGAACGGTCCGACAGCGGTGTTCAAGAGCGCTATGAAGCTCAACCAGGACAACTTCATGGCCACCCTCATGAACATGAAGTTCCACAAGAGCGCTCTTAAGACCGACGAGGATCTGGACAAGCTGGGCGCTCTGATCAAGACCTACCTCACCAACGGAGGCAAGCACGTACAGTTCAACGTAGCCGACGAAGCTACCTTAAGGGCAGCTCAGAAGGATAAGGAGCACTACAAGGATCTCGTGGTCCGCGTAGCAGGGTATTCTTCCTACTTCGTAGTCCTCACACCGAGGATCCAGGAAGAGATCATCAAGAGGACAGCACACGAGATATAAAACAGTTTCACCTGTCAGAAAACATTTAAGAGGGCCCGCTGAGATCTTAAGGACCGCAGCGGGCACCTCTGTATTAAGAGTATGAAGAGTAAAGAATCAGGAAAACTGCACAGAGCCTGGATAGTTCTGATCGGCTGCTGCCTTATGAACTGCGGTACCTCGGGGCTTACAAACTGCCTTGGGCTGTTCTATAAGCCCCTGGCGGAAGCGTTTTCGACCGCGGAAAAGACCGTAGGCGTATCGGATGCGGCTTTAGGACGCACCATCCAGATGATAGTCGTCGCTTTAGTTGTGGTGCTGTGCGGAAAACTCCTTACAAAGTATTATAAAAAAGCTCTGTATCTGAGCAGTATTTTTTATGGCGTGTACTTCCTGCTGATGTCGTTTGCTGGGAATATTTCGCACATCTACATAGTGCAGGGGCTGGCCGGAATAGTTGTAGCCATACTCCAGAACCTGTGCATCATATTTACGATAAACCGGTGGTTCTACAAGAAAAAAGGGACCGCTTTCAGCATATTCTCGGCCTGCGCAGGAATAAGCAGCATGTTCTTCAATGCTGTGACAGGCAATATAATAGACCGCTTCGGATGGCAGTGGGGCTACAGGTTTTTCGCGATCAGCGGATTTGTCCTGACGTTTACGGCGTCGCTGATCATGCAGGAATCTCCGAAGGCCTGCGGTCTTGAGCCCTACGGCTGGGACGACAGCGCCATGGAACAGCAGGCAGAGGTGAGCACGGACAGCAGGCCCTTGCATAAGCGTCCGGAGCTGTACCTGATGATATTCCTGCTGTGTTCTTTCCAGTTCCTGATGTCCTCCACGACGCACTGTTCCACCTACGCAAGGAGCATAGGGTACGGGCTGGTAGCAGCTGCGTACATATCGTCCGTGGGCTTTGCCGGAAATACGGGCATCAAGCTGGTCTTAGGCGGTGTGCGCGACAGATTCGGGACCAAAAAAGCCGGGCTGTTCGAATTCGCCCTTGCCGCTGCAGGTTACCTTCTGCTGATATTCAACAGGAACCTTGTGATGCTTCTTGCTGGGATATTCCTGGTGGGTTCTGTCATCTCTACAGCGACGATAATCAGTCCTGTGCTGCATTCCGACCTGTTTAAGGGCGAGGATTTCAACAGGGCATACCCGATAACCAACATGTTCGGCCAGATCGTAGGAGCTTTTGCGAATTACTTCTATGGCTGGGTCTACGATTCTACAGGAAGCTATATAACCATATTTATCATATGCCTGGCGCTTCTGGTGCTCGATACGGTGCTGCTGCTTGCTGCAAGCAGAAAGAAGCCCGGCGCGGAAGTTTAAAGGAGGCAATGCTATGCAGGACATTTCCATGAAGCTGGCGAAGTTCGCCGTTGAGACCCGCACAGAGGATATCCCCGAAGATGTCATGGCGGTGCAGAAGAAATCCATAATGGACGCCATAGCCGTAACGCTTGGAGCTTCCGGGATAGGAGAGGGCTGCAGGGAGTTCGTGGACTACGCAAGGGAGGCTGCGGCAGGAGGCCGCGGCGAGGCGGCAGTAATAGGCTGCGGGGTGAAGCTGCCTGTGGTGCTTGCCGCCTTTGCAAACGGTTCCATGGCGCATTCACTGGACTTTTCAGACACGCAGGCAAGGCATACCTTCCATTCAAATGAATCGACCTTTGCGGCAGCGGTCTCGGTAGCAGACTACCTCGGAGGCGTAAACGGCCGCGACTTTATAGCGGCTATGGTGATAGGCAGCGAAGTGGCCTGCCGCGTGGCATCGGCTATTTTGGATAAAAGAAAGCTTCCAGAACAAGGATGGTTCATGCCGTCGATACTGGTCGTGTACGGAGCTACGGCGGCTGCCGGAAGACTTCTTGGCCTTAACGCAAGTCAGATGGTGGATGCTTTCTCGTTTACGCTGTGCCAGGCCATGTGCAGCTCGGAGCTTATGAACAGCGGAGATTCCGTGATGCGTTCTGTAAGAGAGGCGTTTATGGCGCGCTCTGCGGTAGTATCGGCGCTCATCGCGAAGAAAAACATGAAGGGGTTCGATGCTCCGTTCGAGGGTGGCAAGGGTTTCTACCATGCGTTCATACGCGACGAGGTCGATCTTGACAGGGTCACAGAAGGTCTTGGAAGCGTATGGCAGGCTAAAGAGCTGTGCTTTAAGCTCTGGCCCTCGTGCCTGGGCACGCACTCCAGCATAGACGCCATGTTGCAGCTTGTTAAGGAACACGGCATCAAACCCCAGGAAATTGAAGAAGTACACGTAATAGTAAGTTCTGTAAATCAGATGCTTCTGGAGCCCGATCAAAGCAGAAAGGCCCCTGAATCCGTAATCAACGCCAAGTTCAGCATCCCTTATACGGCAGCTGTTGCAGCTGTAAGGCAGCGCGTTACCCTTGAGGACTTTGACGATGCTTCTTTGCACGATCCGCTCATCAGGCAGGTCGCTTCGAAGTTCACATACGATCTCAACGAGGACTGGGCGCCTGCGGGAAGGCAGCTTACGACGCAGATGACGGTAAAGACGCCGCGCGGAAGCTTTTACCGCGAGGTGGTCTGGCCGTACGGACATGTCAACAACCCCTGCACCGACGAGGAACTCGGCGCAAAGATCTACGCCTGCGCCAAACACAGCAGGGTGCCCCTCAGCGAGGATCGCGTCGAAAAGCTTGTCGAAACTGTAGGACGTCTGGAAGAACTGGACGATATCAGAGAACTCACAGCGCTTCTGTAACAGAGGCGCTTTTTTGAAGCCTCTGCGATAAACAAAAGTTATAAGGCATTTTTATTATTTTTCAATACATCGCAGAAATAATTGGATTAATGGTGCTTTGCAGCGATATCATTTAATCGATAAAGTAGAATAATACATGTCGAGAAAGGAGCTAATATATGAGTTTATCTGATTTCAAACCCATGCAGGAGCGGTGCTCCAACTGCTCGTTCTGCAAATGGATACCCTTCGATAAAATGCAGAGTATACGTTTTGCGCAGAACTGCCCGGCTGTGAGCCTGTACGGGTTCAACACATACTCGGCAAGAGGGCGCTTTCAGATGGGTCTGGCCATGGTCAACAAGGAGCAGGAATACACGGACAAGGCCGCAGAGATCACAAGAGCCTGCCTGTCCTGCGGAGCCTGCGATGTGTCCTGCAAGATCTGCAGATACAATCTGGAGCCTCTGGATCACAACATAGAACTCAAGCACGATGCGATACTGGCGGGCAAGGTGAGCCCTGAGCAGGAAGCCCTCATTGAAAGCCTGAAAAAGGAACAGACGCTTATCGCCGGAAAGAAGAAGGCGGAGCGCAGCGCGTTCGTAAAGACCCTCGGACTTAAGGACGCTCTTAAGGAAAAGTGCGAGGTCCTGTTCTTCCCTGGCTGCCGCTACAGCTACGACGAGGCTCTCCGGCCGACTCTTAAGGCCGCGGTAAAGCTGATGAAGGCTGCCGGCACGGATATTGGCTGGCTGGGCGAAGCCGACGTGTGCTGCGCGGGAAGAGCTTACCAGATGGGCTTTACTGAAGAATTCGAAGAAAGGGCAAAGGCAAATATAAAGCTTCTGGAGTCTGCCGGAGCATCCGTAATAGTAACGCCCTGCGCGGACTGCCTGCACGCCTTAAGGCGTCTTTATCCCAGGCTCGGGCTGAATATAAAAGTCCTGCATATCACCGAATATCTGGATGAGGCTGTAAAGGCCGGAAAGCTCGTTTTTACGCATCTTCTGGACGCGGAGGTAACTTATCACGACCCGTGCCATCTCGGGCGTCTGGGAGAGCCCTACGTGCCCTGGGAGGGCGTCGAAAAGAAGATACTCAACCAGGTCCACACCTGGTCGCCTAACAGACCGAGGTACAACGGCGCTCACGGCGTGTACGACGCTCCGCGCAGCCTTATAAGAGCCACCGGAGCAAGGCTGGTGGAGATGGAGCGCATACGCGAGTACAGTTGGTGCTGCGGAGCCGGCGGCGGATGCAGCGAAGTTAAAAAAGACCTTTCGGATTTTGCCGCGAAGGAGAGGATAGAAGAAGCCCGGGCTACCGGTGCTAAGTATCTGGTGACGGCCTGCCCGTGGTGCAAGAGCAACTTCACCGAAGCTGGGGGCATGGATGTCGTCGATATCCTGGATCTTGCGGCTGCCGCACTGTAGCTGCAGGGAAAGGAGAGCAATATGAAAAGCAAGATAGAAAAGATCAGAGAGCTTTTAGGCGGCGGGCGCGTTATTACCGATCCCGCAGTCCTTTCCGCTTATGCATCCGCAGGGCTCGTTAAAGGATATGAGCCTGCGTGCGCAGTGAAAGTAAAGGACGGGTTTGAAATAGAGAAACTCGTCAGGCTGGCGAACGAAGTTGACATAAAGCTGATTCCTGTATCCACAGCAAAAAGCCACAGAAACGGCGGCACGGTCCCTGCTGTTAAGGACGCCGTGATAGTTGATCTGTCGGAGATGAAGAACATCTACGACGCGGATCGCACCTTCAGGATGGCAATTATAGACGCGGGCGTCACTTACGAGGAACTGATCCCTGCACTTAGGGAAAAGGGCCTGATGATAGATATGCCGCTTGCTCCAAAGGCCGGAAAGTCGGTCGTCGCAAGCCTTCTTGAGACCGAAGCCAGGCTCAACCCGAACATGCAGTGGAACGTCCTCGATCCGCTGCGAGCAACGGAAGTCATCTGGGGCGA
>JAFRXM010000073.1 GCA_017443515.1 Bacillota bacterium
CTGGAAGCCTACCGTAAGCGCTGATTCGGATGCGCTGCACTTCCTGAACGGACAGCAGTGCGAAACCTATGCTGAAATGCGCCGCAGTGGACCGTTCATACACATATTTGCAAGACCATAGAGCCTGAAATCTGGAATAATATCGCCTTCAGAACCCCAAAAAGCTCGGTTTCTGAAGGGTCTGTTCCACCAACCCGCGTCTACTCGAACTGCGATCTCACAGAGTCGCAGTTCTTTTATTCTTCTCGTGACAATCCCCTTCATAAGCGCAGCGGACTCCGATTTGTGTGGACGCAATTATACACCATAGATAACAAATCTTTACCTTCCACCCAAAACGGATATTTTACGCACAAAGCTCTTACAACAGCCGTTTGTAGACGTCCAGCAGGCTCTCTATCTGGTACTTAAGAAGCCAGGCTGCATTGTTGTATTCCAGCGTGCTCTTTAAACAGCTGAGCAGTTTCGGATAGTAGGTCTCGGTCTCTTCTATCATCCGGAAGATGCGGTCGCGGCTCAGGCCCCACGCCATTGTCGTAATGTTGTGGCAGCGGTCTATGCACTTGATCAATACCGCCTTCGGATTGCCGAGCATGGCGCCGTAATAAGCGCTCATGACCTGATCGCGGTCCTCATCAGTCGTTTTTCCGTGGCTGAGCAGCTTAACGATATCTCTTATCTCTTCCGATACCGGCAGCTCCTCGGGCCTTACCTTGCAGTCTTCGACGACATCGTGCAGTATGCAGGCCGCAACTATCTCGTCATCCGCAAAGCCCATAGCCAGCGCGTGACAGGCAAGCGTGAAAGGATGCGCAATATATGGTACGCTCGCCCTCTTGCGCCGCTGCCCCTCATGTTTTTCGACAGCAAAATCTACCACTGTAAGCGTATTCTGCAGCTTCAGATTTCTGGCTGTGGTCTTTATATATGTCTTCATGTGAGACCAGTCATATATCTCGTCCTTTGTTTTGAACAGGCCGGATCTTTCCTCCAGGATAGCGGAGACGGACACATTAAGGGCCGCTGCCAGTTTTATCAGTTTCGATGTCTCGGGAAGGTATTCGTCCCGCTCCCACGAGGATACCGCCTGAAAGGATACGTCCAGCTTTTCTGCCAGCAGTTCCTGCGTCAGTCCCTGAGCCTCTCTGAGCCTTCTGATATTACTGCCTATACTCATTTCGCTCCTCCTTTTCTGTCAGGCGCATGGCCTCTTCTTCTGAGATCTCGTCCATCTCCATCAGTACGTCTGTGCTCCCGATCCTGTACGGGGAATCCTCCGGTTCCGACGAATCATATCCGATCAGGTGATCCATGATCACAAACCCCGTATCAGGCACCCACTTCCCATTCTTAAACAGCCAGTTGTCGGAATGGCGGTCGCTGTAGATCTCTCTTTTTCCTACTATGCGGTCATAGATCAGATAGTACCTTGTGCTTATCAGTTTTCTGTTCATCGGCTTGTCCTCCTTACAAGTATATGATAGAGGACATCTCATCTATATTTTAGCGAGAAGGAATTGAACTTTCAACAAAAAACTCAAGCTGCGCTTGAGTCCGCCGGCGACAGTTATAGAGCTTTGGAGGGTGGTGGAAAAGTATCAGTGGTTATGTACGCATATGAAAGGATCTGACCCACTGACATAAAATCATACCAGTCCAAAAAGAATTGACATTTGTCCACCTTGTAAAACTGCTCCGCCGAATGTATAATAAATTATTAAACATTTGTAAGGGACATATGTGAAAATGACAGAAATAGCAAGCGGGCGGAAACGCAAGTCACCGCACAAAACAGAAAACAATGAGGCCAGACAAAAGCTGTTGGATATCGGTTACCGTATGATCTGCGAAGAAGGTATCGAAAATGTCGGCGTCAGAGAAATATCAGAAGCCGCGGGGGTCACTACCGGAACTTTCTATTACTATTTTAAAAGCAAAGAAGATCTTATCTGGAATTACGCTGGTGAACGCACAGAGTTCATTGACGGTTTCAAATCTCTTAAATCAAAAGGCGCGTATGACAGGATCATGGAATTGTTCCTGGGAACTGTCATCAAAGTCATGGAAATGGATGGATGCGACAATGTCATCCGTATCCTGAGCCGAAAAAAAACAAACGCGGGCTTATACAGCTTCGTGCTCAGCATAGTTAAAGAAGGAATAGAGACCGGAGAATTCACTGCTGAAAAAACAGCGGAAGATCTTACGACATTCATTCTGGACAGTTACCGCGGCGCCACATTTGCCTGGTACAGAAGCAGCGGAGAAGAAGATCTGGTCAATTTATTTAAGGAACATATAGGCTTTTCTTTAGAGCATTTCCTTACGTAATCCATAAATCAAATATAATTCAAAAAACAGCCGTTTTTTCGCAAAATGGCTGTTTTTTGTGTTGACAGGGCCAATTTTGGATGTTAATATTATGACGTGTTATATAACATGTTATGTAACACGTCAGACGAGCAAGGCATCCATATCTGTTATTTATGAAAGGAGTCATTATGGATACTGTAATCAATGTTCCCGTCCTTATAGCATGTTTGATAGCACTCGTAATTGCTATCATAGCGAACAACAAATTCAAGATGCATCTTGGAGTTATTTGTCTGTTCTTCGCATTCGTCATTGGTATTGGAATGCAGGGAATGAGCTCCAACGAGCTGCTTTCCGGAGCACCTGCCAACATCATCCTGATCTTCCTGTTTGCTGTACCTTTCTTTACAGCTATTTCACAGACCGGCGCCCTTCAGGTCCTCGCTAAGAAACTGATACGTGCCACAAAAGGCAAGACAGGCATCCTTCCCGTTGCGATCATCCTCGCTATCGCACTGATCTCCTGCTGCGCTGAAGCTACAGTAATGTACGTTCTTGGACCTCTGGTAGTAACTATCTGCCTTCTCACAGGAATGGACCTGATCCTTGCCTGCATGCTGTTTGCATTCTCCATCCCAATCGGAAGCGCGAATCCTTTCACAACGCTGACAGGACAGGTCATCATGGGAATTACACAGTCCAGTGGCGCCGCAGATCCGTTCAAGCTCGAAACAGCAGTCTGGCTCAACATGATCTTAAACAGCATCATCCTGATCATTATAACAATGGTCATCTTCAAAGGCTTCAAGCTGAAAAAGGCAGAGATCGATGAAAACGAGAACCTCGAATTCACACGCGACCAGAAAGTTGCCGTAAGGCTCTTTATCGTAGCTCTGATCCTTCTTGTTTGCCCGTCCGTGTTTGCCGTTATATTCCCCAAAGCCGCGGTCTTCACATGGCTCAAGGGCGTGCTCAATGTATACAGCGTATATACTCTTATGACGATCCTCGCATTCATACTCAAGATCGCCAAATTCAATGATACAGTCAGAAAAGTTCCATGGACCGTACTTGCTACCCTGGTAGGTGTAATGCTCCTTATCGATGTAGCGACCGCAGCGGGTCTTGGAACACTGCTTTCGGACATCATCAGCTCCAACGTACCCGTGTTCCTTATCCCGGCAATACTGATCCTGTGCTCCGCGCTGTTCAGCTTTGTCGCAACATTCTTTGCGGTATTCCCGCTGCTCGTTCCTGTAGCCGCAGCCATTTCCGCGAACACCGGACTGAGCCTCGCGATGCTCGTATCCTGCATATGCATCGGTGCCATCGGGAGCGGCTCGACATCTCCGCTTTCCGCTATGGGAGCTCAGATACTGTCGGTAATGCCCGCGGAAGAGCAGCCTTCCCTTTCATCCCGCATGATACGCTACACCTTCGTGACTATCGCGGTCTACTTCGTTCTAGCGCTTGTTGGTGTCTATAAGATCATTCCGGCACTGCTTGGTGTATAACCAGCAGGCTTAACAGGAGAGTTCAAAATGGGTGACTACAAAATTAAAAGCTGGCGGCCTGCAAACCCGCATAAGCCGAATTTCATAGATGCTGTTCCGGATGAGTATCCGGCAACAAGGTTCTTTGACAATATGAGCTTCATCGGAGACCGCGGCACAGCGTGTTTCCTGATCGAAACGAGTGCCGGACTGGTCCTGATAGACTGTCTTTGGCCGAACGACAGGTGTATCGATATCATCGAAAGAGGCATCCGCGACCTGGGATTCGATCCTGATAAGCTCAAAGCCATAGTTTTAACCCATGGGCATTTTGATCATTACGGCCGCTGTGGCTATTTCAAAGAAAAATACGGATGCAGGGTCTATATCGGAGAGATCGACTACCAGCTTGCAAAAGAAGGACTGCCAGGACATGAACCAATCGATTGCGAACCTGACGAATTTATCGAGGATATGAAACCGCTCGTATTCGGGGATACTGCGATCCTTCCCGTACTGACTCCGGGACACACCAATGGCTGCATGAGCTTCATCATCCCGGTGACCGACGAAGGCCGTCCGCACAATGTCGCAATTTGGGGCGGGACAGGGCTGCTGCCGACGAGCGATCCGCATGTTTACCTCGAATCCCTTCTGAGATTCAGGGATATTTGCGACGAAAAGGGTGTTGACTGTGAAGTCTCGAATCATCCGTTCGTGGACAATCTCATTGAACGTCTGGAAGTGATCAACCACATTGTTGACGGCACGGCTAACCCGTTCGTAATAGGGATCGAGGCACGCCACCGCTATGAAGATATGTTCAAAGGCCTGGCAGAAAACGCCATCAAAGCAAAAGCAAAGGTGAAATAACCGGACTCTGAGGTATGACCTGAAATAAAAGAGCACCTCTTCCAAAGAGGTGCTCTTGTGTTGATCTTTACAGAAATGCCAGGTCTTCCTTCTCTATCGTCTGGATCTCTTCCAGAGTAGCCTCGTCAAGCTGCGCCACCCTGTTCGCCTGGTTCGTGATCATTTTTTCGAAACAGTTCCTTACGGTGCGGCCGTTTCCGAAACTTTCTGTCCTGGAATCGTAAGCCAGCTGGAAATACTCTTTTACCAGCGCCTCAGCGTCCTCCGACAGGATGTACTGGTTTTTAGTGCACAGGCCGGTAAAGATATCAAACAGCTCCGCCGGCGTATAGTCGTCAAAATGGATGAATCTGTTGAACCTCGATTTTAGCCCGGGGTTCGACTCGATGAATGTCTTCATCAGCGACTCGTATCCGGCCACGATGACGATGAGGTTCTCCCTGTGGTCTTCCATAGCCTTAAGAAGTGTGTCTATGGCCTCCTGGCCGAAGACATCTTTTTCGTTGCTGAGCATGTACGCCTCATCGATAAAGAGCACTCCGCCCATGGACTTCGCGATGACGTCCTGGGTCTTGATGGCAGTCTGCCCTACATAGCCCGCCACCAGCGCGCTTCTGTCCACCTCCACCAGATGCCCCTTCGACAGCAGGCCTAATTGTTTATATATCTTGGCAACTATCCTTGCAACTGTGGTCTTTCCGGTACCGGGGTTGCCGATAAACACGAGATGGTAGGATATCGGGAACACCTTGAGCCCCCTTCTTTTGCGGATAGCCTGTATCTTGGCGAAGTTGACTATGCTCCGGATCTCGGTCTTCACGTTTTCCAGGCCGATGAGCTCGTCAAGCTCTTTGAGCGCTTCCGGCTCGCTGCCCACGCCGCCTATCTTGATAGGACCGGTCTCGGACTGCTCCCCGGCGCCGATCCCTCCTTCGACGAGGCTGAACGGATCCATTTCCCTGGTGTTCCTCGGGACGACATTGCTAAGATCGCAGTGATGCTTAAGCTTTTCGTAAAGGTCAGTTATCTGCAGCGCTTCATCGTACTCCATCCGCTCGTCGATCACGGCAAAGCGGATAAACAGCACCTCAAATATCTCGGCCAGAACGCGGCTGAAGCACGTATCGTGCAGGGTATCGTAGCGGATCAGCTTTATAAAAAACTCGGGCACGGCGAAATTGGTGGTATGGCTTTTGTAAAAGTCCAGCGCCTTTGACACCTCGGACCGGTCATAGAATCTCCTGTTTACCGGAAGCGAGTAGATCTCGCTGAGCACCGCCCTGCAGTCCTCCGCATCCGGCTCGCCCTTTGCCCAGATGATATAAGCGCAGGAGCGCACGAATTCGTCTATGCTTGCGTAGTTTATAAGAGTCTTGTCAGGAAAGTCACGCCTGAATGAATCTATCGCGTTCTGGTAAGTTGTATGTAAGGTCTTTATATAATCAGTCTTCATAAAAGATCTCCTTTTATCAAATTATACCATAGGACAGCTCGTCTATGGTATAATACGAGCGTGAAAAAACCGGGATCCTGTATTATGGGGTCATGACCATGCGGAAAAGACTAAAAGTTTTTCTGATCTGACCGAAGATCACTTGTTCACGTATAGCGGCATGATCAGGGTATAGGAACAAGAATCGTCAGTATGAAGTTGTGATACTCGTCCGTTTTGGTGGTCATTATTCCATCGTATTTCTCGGCGGCTCGGCGTATTGAAGAAAGCCCCAGCCCATGGCCCGGCTCAGCTTTGCTTGTGGCTATCGCACCATCAGCCTTCCTGAGTTCTCCTTCATAGTAGTTCTGTACAGTCAGAACGATATTTCCTCCACGCTCAAGGCAGCGCACCATTATACTGCGCAAAGACACATCCTGCACCTTAAGGCTCGCCTCTATGGCGTTATCTAAAGCGTTCCCGAAGATAGTACAAAGATCCATATCGCTGATAAATCCGGCGCTCTTAAGATCCACCGCCACAGATACCGCTATCTGCCGTTCTTCAGCCAGACGCTGTTTCTCTGACAGAAGGCCGTCTATCATAGAATTCCCACTGTCCACGATAAGTTCATAGTCCTCAGTCCGCGACAGAAGCTGAGACACATATGCATCGAGTTTTTCATTGTCTCCGGAAAGACGCTGTATTCCGAGCAGGTGGTTCTTCATGTCGTGGTGAAGCTGCCTTATATCAAGATCTGCCTGCGCCCTGGCCTTGGATGTCTCGAACCTGTAGCGTGACGCGACCTCATCTAGGCGAGCCTCCTCAAAACGCCTGCGCGAATAAAGATGCCTTTCCAGAAGGATCAGGGCGGTTGTAAGCACTATCTGCAATATGATCGGAAAAAATGTCAGCTCGCTGCGATACTGTTCCGGCATCGCGCCAGAAATGGCCTTCAGTGAATCTTTTACATAAAGCTGGCACACGATCACCACTCCTGCCGCAATGAAGCGGAACCGCCAGGCCGGAGCTTCATCATCAAAAGGAAAACTGCGGCAGATAGCCGTCAATATTAAGAATTCGGCTATCAGTTCTATAGCAAGGCTTATGAGCTGGTTGACAAAAACGATGTGGGAAAAACCTATGCGGTTCCAGCGCAGGAAAGACAGCTGCGGTGTCAGGAATATATTGTTTTCTGTGGTGAAAGCGATCCAGCACAGAAGGCCGTAATAGACGCTGGCCTTAAGGCCTCTGCCCTTGCGCGCGTACACCCACGCGGAGAAAACTGCCGCCCTTAAGACAAAGCGGAAAAGCGTCATGCCTGTTCCCCCGCCCGCAGTCGGATAGATAGGCGCAGCGCAGAACAGTATAAGGAAACAAAGTACTTTCTGAACCGCGGAAAAATGCCTCTTGCTCTTAAGCGGCCTGAAGAACCACAGCACCATCAAAGAATCGAATATGCAGCGCGCAAGTTCTATCCACCTCATAGTGCGCCTCCGCCGATATAGTTCGCGTACGCTTCCAGGAACTCCTTTCTGCGATGTTTGGAAAGTGGCACCTCATCGCCGTTATCCATGATTATTCCGGAAGCAGCCACCCTTCTCACATGGTCAAGACTGACCGTATAACCTTTATGACAGCGGAAAAACCCCCTGCCTTTCAGGCCTTCATCCAGCTCCTTCATAGTGATGCGGCTGGTAATACTATCCCCGGAAAGAACAAAACGCATATCGTGATCAAGCACCTCGAGATAGATGATATCTGACAGGTGAATCTTTCGTATCTCTCCACCGGCCTTCAGGCTCAGCGCCTCAGCCCTGAGCGGTTTAAGATGGCGCAGCACATCGGTCATCTGAAGGCGGAACTGCGCATAGCTTACAGGCTTTTTAAGAAATCCGAAAGCGTGTACGGCATAACCTTCTATTGCGTACTGTGTCATGGTGGTAATGAATACGATGCAGACGTTATTGTTTTTATCGCGCAGCTTCTTTGCGGCATCCATACCTGTAATGCCGCCCATTGCTATGTCCAGGAAAACTATGTCGGCATCCTCGGTAAGGTTGAACAGCAAAGCCTCCCCGGAGTCGTATTCAGTAATCGAAAACAATTCCCCGGTCTCTTCCGAGAATCTGGAGAGATACTCCTTTACGGCCCTGCGCATCTCTGTTTCATCGTCGCATATAACTGTTTTCCACATAATTATCGCCGCCTCCGGCAACTTTACATATGTTACTTTTCACCATATTAAGAATACCATTTTCAGAGCTCTGGTGCAATCCCGACAGCCGCCCTCTTACGGCGGAAAGAAGCCCGCTTGCGACAAATGGCCCGAACACGCAAAAGATTGTTGTAAACTGCGGCTGAGTTAAAAACCCTCACACAGAACCAAAAAGAAAGGCACAACAATGGCAGAAAAGACATGGCGTAAGCCCAACCCTCACAAACCCAACTTCGGAACAGAGGCGGCAACAGTTCCGGCGACACGCTTCTTCGACCAGCTTTCCTACATAGGAAACAATATAGTCGGCTGCTTCGTCCTGGAGACCAGCGACGGTTTTATCCTCATCGATAATATGGAGCCCTATGACGAGCACCACGAACTGATCAAAAAGGGTATAGCCGATCTGGGCCTTGATCTGAAGGATCTTAAAGCCATACTCATCACCCACGGCCATGGCGACCATTACGGTACAGCAGACAAGTTCAGGGAGGAGACCGGCTGCAGGATCTACATGTCCGAGACCGACTACAAGTTCGCCCAGACAGACAAGCGCAACAGGACAGGTGTGCTTAAGTGGGAAGTATACGATTTCCTGGACGACAGCGATGTGTTCGAACTTGGAGACACCAAGGTCTACGCGTTCAAGACGCCGGGCCATACTGCCGGATGCCTCAGCTTCATCTTCAAAGTGACAGACGAAGGCCGCGAGCACTGGGTCGAGATGTGGGGCGGCTCCGGACTTCCCTACAGTATGAGCGATAAAGTGCTCTACATTGAATCCTGCATCAGGTTTGCCCGCATAACCGAAAAGTTCGGCTGCGACGTGGAGATCTCATCACATCCGTTCATAGACAAATCCCTCGAGCGTCTGGCCATATGCCGCGACATATTCGACGGAGTAGCAAATCCTTTCATTATCGGAAGAGAGGCGTGCGCAAGATTTGAGGATATGTTCACCCAGATGTGTTTAGCAGGTATGAAGAAGCAGGCCGCGGAAGCCGATAAGCTCCTTCCGCCCCAGCCCGACAGGCTGCCGCCACGCAAGTAACTAAAGGTACTATTGGAGCCCTTGCTCCACCGCAATAATCATTATTACAGGCAGGAGGTTCAAAATGCCAAGAAGTTTAAAGTATGACAAGAAAAAGGCGATACATCTGATCATAAGTTTGTTCTTCATGTTCGTCTTCGGTCTGATCTGCCCCACATGGAGCACCGTTACTCCGCTGGGCGTTAAGGCCATCGGAATTTTTATCGGCGGCGTATGGATGATAGCCACAGGATTCGGAATGGTGGCTCCATCGCTTCTGATCATGTTCGCAATCGTTCTTACCGGATTCCAGTCCGGAAAAGACATCATCACCGCCACACTCGGTTCTGAGACAGTATGGCAGCTGATCATCATCTTTGTAGTGCTCTTTGCGCTTACCGAAAGCGGAGCGGACGCAGTGCTCGCAAGAAAAATGATCTCCAGCAAAGCCCTCAACGGTAAGCCGGTGCTCTTCACCATCGTGTTCTTTATCGCTATGACAGCTCTTGGCGCTCTTGCTTCTGCGCTTGGCGCATACATGTTCTCCATAGCCATGATCAACTCCATCGCTGAGACAGTCGGCTACGATGACGCGAGCCAGTGGAAGAAGGCAATGTACACAGGCGCTATCGTTACCGCTTCCGTCGGCGGCGGCATCCTCCCATTCAAGGGAATGGCACTTATGATCTTCAACCTGCTCAAAGGCGACGAAAAGTCCGGCCTTGTCGCTGCGGGCGTACAGATCGACCAGGTATCCTACATGATCGCGGCTATAATCGCAGGTCTTCTGATAGCTATAGCGTTCGGACTTGCCATCAAGCCGCTCTTCAAAGCTGACATGAGCAAGCTCAAGGACGCCGACGTTGCAGCAATCACATCCCAGGGTGGAACGAAGTTCAACAAGCGCCAGATTTGGACACTCTGCCTCTTTATCATAGGCATCCTCTACTCAATCGTAATGATCTGGTATCCGAAGACAGCAGCAAGCTACAAGCTTGTCAACAGCATCGGCCAGGGCTTCTGGTTCGTGCTTATGGCAGTGCTGATGTTCTTCATCCACATCGACGGCGAGCCTTTGCTCAACCTCGACAAGGCTATGGGCAAGGCTGTAAACTGGGGCATAGTCCTTGCGGTCTGCGCATTTACAGCTGTAGGAATGATGGTCTCCAACAGGGATCTTGGCGTACAGCCATGGCTCTCCGGCATCATGAACAGCCTATTTGGAAACATGCCGTTCCCGCTCTTCGTGGTAGTTCTGGTGCTGCTTACAATGGTACTTACCAACGTGTTCTCCAACACCGCGACTGCGGTCATCATCGGGACAGTCGTTGGACCCATACTCATCAAGTTCGGCCAGGCAGGGATCAATGTCAGCTGCGTCATCCCGGGCATAGTCATGAGCGCGCTTTGCGCCTTCATCATGATGGCTGCCGGCGGATCCGCCCCGCTCTTCCTCGCGACCGATACCATGAGAGAAAACCCGAAATGGATCTTCAAGTGGGGATTCCTCGTGTTCCCGATCGTGACCATAGCATCTTCGATAGGATACATACTCTGCGGATACATCCTCTAATTGATACCATCACAGGAAAAAGGGGGGGCTTCGGCCTCCTCTTTTTTTTTCGTCAGCGGTCTGTGCTGGACATTTCCAGGCGCGCATATTACAATGTTTTTGAAAAAGGAGCAGGCAACAATGATGGTATTATCAAAAACTATTGGAATTCACAGGAGGACAAATAATGATTTATCAGATTTTTGGAGATGAGGACAACCCTATCGTTGAGATCGCGCTTACAAGAGGCGAGCAGATAAGGATCGAGAGCGGCGCAATGGTCTACATGCAGGATGTAGCCCTTGAGGGCAAATCCAACGCTAATTCAGGCGGGCTCGGAGGATTCCTTAAGGCCGTGGCAAGGTCTGCCGCAACAGGTGAAGGCGTATTTATCACGACGGCTACCGGAAATACCGACAGCGCCCGCATTGCAGTCGCGCCGGCAACTCCGGGAATGGTCGCAAAGCTTGAAGTTGGAGCCAGGCAGTACAGGCTCAATACAGGCGCGTTCCTCGCCTGCGACAACAGCGTAGCCTACGAGGTGAGATCGCAGAGCTTCGGCAAGGCGCTCTTCGGCGGAACAGGCGGATTCTTCATCATGGAGACCGTAGGCCAGGGAGACCTTCTGGTCAACGCGTTCGGGGCGCTTATAGAAATGGAGGTCACACCGGACAGACCCCTTACGATAGATAACCATCATGTGGTGGCCTGGGACGCTACGCTGGATTACAATATCCACCCGGCCTCGGGCGTTATAGGCTTCAAGTCCGGAGAAGGTCTTGTGAACGAGTTCCACGGCAGCGGCAAAGTGCTTATTCAGACAAGGAACATCGCAAGCCTTGCCCAGTTGCTGATCCCCTACATGCCTACTTCAAGCAATTGACCCTGACCCATGGACCGCGCACTTAGAAAAGACGCAGATCAGATCATAAAGGAAAGTATAGCGGCAGTACAGCCGGATGAGGCTGTAAAAAGAGCGCTTTGCGTCTACCATCACGGCAGCGGCAAGACGCTTCTTGTCGCGGTCGGAAAAGCCGCCTGGCAGATGGCAAAAGCCGCAGCAGACACCCTCGGGCATATCGACAAAGGCATCGTGATCACCAAATACGGTCACGTGATGGGCGATATTCCCGGGGTGGAATGCTTCGAAGCCGGGCACCCTGTTCCGGACGAAAACGGCTTTGCGGCAACGCGCAAAGCTCTTGAGCTGACGGCGGGCCTTTCCGCTGAAGACACCGTGATCTTCCTTCTTTCCGGAGGCGGAAGCGCTTTGTTTGAGCTGCCGAAGATCAGCGGAGCGGAGCTTCAGGACATAACAAGGCAGCTTCTTGCAAGAGGCGCGGACATCACCGAGATCAACACCGTGCGAAAGCGCTTAAGCAACGTAAAAGGCGGCCGTTTTGCGCTGGCCTGCGCGCCGGCAAGGGTGCTTAGCATAGTTCTGAGCGATGTTCTGGGGGATCCTCTGGACATGATAGCAAGCGGCCCTGCTTATCCGGACAGCAGCACCTGTAAAGAGGCCAGGATCATCGCCAGAAAATACAGCCTTGAGCTGTCGAAAGAGGCAAAAGCGCTGCTTAAGGAAGAAACGCCTAAAAAGCTCACCAACGTCGAGACCCATGTGAACGGATCGGTACGCGAGCTTTGCAAAGCCGCTGCCGCAGCCGCAAAAAAGCTTGGATACGAGCCGGTATTCCTGACAGACCAGCTATGCTGCGAAGCCAGGGAAGCGGGATCTTTCCTTGCAAGTATGCTGAAAAGCCATGCTAAAGACGGAAGATCCCTGGCCCTCATAGCGGGCGGAGAGACTGTCGTGCACCTTACCGGAAAAGGCAAAGGCGGCCGCAATCAGGAACTTGCCCTTGCGGCGGCCCCGGTAATATCAGGGCTAAACGGCGCCGCGGTATTCTCCGTGGGAAGCGACGGCACGGACGGCCCCACAGACGCTGCCGGAGGCTACGTGGACTGCGAGAGCTGCAAAGCGCTGGAGGCTCTGGGCATTTCAGTGTTCAGCGCGCTTAAAGACAACGACACCTACAATGCTCTTAAGGCGATAGGCGGTCTCATATTCACAGGCCCCACAGGCACCAATGTAAACGACGTAGCGATAGCGCTTCTTCGCAGTAAATGATACCGGTCCCGTTGCCCCGCCACCTGAAGTTGCGCAAATGCAAAAACAGGTTTGTTGAAAAAAGTCTGCTGTTTTAGTACACTGCAGACGAAGGAGGGCGAAACAAATGAGTTTTGCAGACAGACTTCAAGCTGAACGCAGAAAAAACGGCCTGACTCAGGAGGGCCTTGCCGAGGCAATGGGTGTGAGCAGGCAGGCTGTTTCCAAATGGGAACAGGGCGAGGGCTACCCGGAGGTGGAAAAACTCCTTGCCTTTGCGGACAAGTTCGGAGTTTCGCTGGACTATCTGATGGATCGCATGCCTTTGGAAAAAGCGCCTGTTGATGCTTCTGCGGATGCCGCTGCGGCCGATATCGTGTCCTATGTTCCGGAGCAGAGTAGCGATCCTCTTAATTTCGACGGAGACCCGGAACGCGAGACAGCTGAAACCAAACGCAACAGGCTCCTTCTTGCTATCGCGCTGGTCTGCGTAGCCGCGATAGTGATACTTTTCCTTTCCGGTCTTAATTAAGGGGGCATTGTTATGAGATATAACTCCAAATCAATGTTCATGCTCAACAGGGACATGCTGAAGCGCGACCTGTTTTTCTTCCTCGGAGCAACCATAGTACTTGACATAGTAGTAGTTGCCACCAAGGGCAGCCGCGAGAATCTTACCCTGGGGCTGATCCTCACCGCAGCTGCGGCAATAGCGCTGGTACTGTTTTTTGTCATCACAAAACCAAAAAGGCTGATCCCGGACGCGCTCATAGACGCAGCGGAATCGTTCGAATACGTCATCCCGCAGGACGCGACAAAAAGAATGATCGAAGACTACGCCCCCGGTCTTGAAAGGGGCAGCGCCCTCATCTGCCGCAAAGGAGACGAAGGCTTTGAAAAGGTGCGCGATGCCTTAAGAAGCCTTAAGGGCGCAAAAACAAAGATCCTGCCCGATTA
>JAFRXM010000008.1 GCA_017443515.1 Bacillota bacterium
CTTAATACCTTTAAAAGAAAATCTGGTGACTATAGCATTGGGGTTACACCTGTTCCCATCCCGAACACAGTAGTTAAGCCCTTTAGCGCTGATGATACTTGGCGGGCAGCCGCCTGGGAAAGTAGGACGTCGCCAGTTTTTTTATTTGTCTTTAAACATTGTAATCATCTTCTTTAAGATCGTTCCATGTTATGGTATAATATCTTGATATGAGTGCTATGACTGTCAAGTACATATTCTGGATACTTATGGCTCTGCCGATGCTTGGCCTTGGTATTTTCCTGTTCTCCAATGTGACAGGAGATATATACGCCAGGTTCAAGGAAGAAGAAAAAGTGCGCAAAGCAAAAGAGGACCAGAAGAAGCGCAGACAGGCTTTCGAAGAAAGCTACAGCAGAAGGCGCAGCGGAGGAAGATGATGTCCAGAGGGCTTTTTATATCTTTTGAAGGAACTGACGGAAGCGGAAAGACCACGCAGTACAGACTTTTTGCGGAATATCTCGTATCTTTGGGCTATGAAGTCGTAACTACAAGGGAGCCAGGCGGTACCCCGATATCAGAAAAGATCCGCGGCATCATACTCGATCCGGAAAATACCGAAATGGACGATATGACAGAAGCACTTCTGTTTGCGGCAGGCCGCGCACAGCACGTAGCGCAGCTCATCAGGCCTTCCGTGGAAGCCGGAAAGATAGTCCTGTGCGACAGATTCATGGATTCTTCCATAGCCTATCAGGGCTATGCCAGAGGCCTTGGGGACTGTGTCAGGATAATTAACGAGTACGCTGTCGCAGGAATGCAGCCTGATCTTACTTTCCTGCTGGATCTTCCGCCTCAGGCGGGAAGGTCCCGCAATGTAAAGGCCGGAAAGGCCGACAGGCTGGAAAAACAGGCAATGGAGTTCCACAGCAAGGTGTATGAAGGGTATAAAAAGCTGGCTGAGATATATCCGGACAGGTTCATTGTGATCGATGCTGACGGGAGTATAGAAGAGGTCCAGGCCAGGATCAGGAGGGAGTTCTTTGAGCGTAAAGCCACGCGATCTGAATAACTGCAGCAGGATAGCCGAGCAGCTTGCGCTCCGTATAGAAAGCGGAAGTCCTGTCCACGCCTATGCTTTTGCGGGCGGAGATCCTGCGGAGCGTCTGCAGCTTGGAAACTGGCTGGCGCAGTATCTGCTCTGTTCTCAGCCTGATCAGGGCCCCTGCGGGGAGTGTCTGGCATGCAGAAAATTCCTCCACGGAAACCACGAGGACCTCATACGCCTGAAAAAACAGGCGGACCGCGAGTCCATAGTAAAGGATCAGATCCTGGAACTTACGGACCGGATATCCTTCAAGCCTTTCGGGAAGCGCTATGTGGTCATTATAGAAGATGCCCAGCTGATGAATGCGGCCTCGCAGAACAAGCTTCTTAAAACTCTGGAGGAACCAGTTTCAGAAACGGTCATGATCCTCCTTACTGAAAAAAGCGAAGCTCTTCTTCCAACAGTGCTCTCAAGGTGCTGCGTGTTCTGCCTTCCTGATGCGGCCACTGCAACGGAAAGTGCGGACGTACAGGCTGCGGAGCGTTTTGCAGCTCTTATCGCTTCGGGTGCTCCGTTCTACCGCAAAAAGCAGCTCGTAGCGGATATAATAGCAGATAAGGACAGCTCCAGAATAAGGGCGGACGCGTTCCTTGCGGGCCTTGAAGAGGCTCTTGCCGCTGAACTTAAAAGCGGCGTGTCCAAAAGCGCCGGTGAAGGCAGCCCTGGCCGCCTTATGGATGCAGTCGGACATGTAGAGGCTGCAAGGCGCTGCATAAAGCAGCTCCACAGCGTAGCCTATACTTTAAAGCAGCTTTGCCTGAGGGTGTAAAAGAACAGGAAAACAGCAATCAACAGACAGGAATATATAAGGTAAGCAATATGGTCAGAGTAATAGGAGTAAGATTCCGGACCGGGGGAAAGATGTACTATTTCGATCCCAACGAGGCAGACGTCAGGTCCGGCGACAATGTGATAGTTGAGACTGCAAGAGGCCTGGAATACGGCACTGCTGTCTGTGATATAAAAGAAGTCGACGAGAGCGAGTTAGTCCAGCCTCTTAAGCCGATAATCAGGATAGCTGACGAGAACGACAGGAAAGCCCACGAAGCGACGATGAAAAGGCACGCTGAGGCTCTGCGCATCTGCGAGGAGAAGATCGCAAAGCGCGGGCTTGAGATGAAGCTGATAGATGTGGAGTACACCTTCGACAATTCAAAGGTCATATTCTACTTTACAGCAGACGGAAGAGTCGATTTCCGCGAGCTCGTAAAGGACCTGGCATCAGCATTCAGGATGAGGATAGAGCTGCGCCAGATAGGTGTTCGCGACGAGACAAAGATGATGGGCGGAATAGGCCCCTGCGGAAGGGATCTGTGCTGCCACAGCTGGCTCGACGATTTTGAGACAGTATCGATAAAGATGGCAAAGGTCCAGAACCTCTCCCTCAACCCGTCTAAGATCTCGGGCATATGCGGAAGGCTCATGTGCTGCCTGCAGTACGAGAACGACACGTATATCGCGCTAAAGAAGGGCATGCCCGACATAGGCGAGTACGTAATGACCCCGGAGGGGCGCGCCGTAGTCGACGATGTGAACATACTTCAGAGCAAGGTCAAGACCCGCCTCATACTGGAGGAAGGTAATGACGGAAAGTCCGAAAAACTCAGCGCAGAATACTATCTGTTCGGCAAGGATGAGATAACGCGCGACGGAAAAAAGCGCGGCGGAAAGCAGGCTGACGGCCAGAACAGGAATCTTAACAAGGAAGCTGAGGCTTCCGCGGATGAACTTGCGGCTCTGGAGGACTGATTTGTCTTTAAGGGTAGATGATACAGGTTTTGATGGAATAAAGCTGCTGCAGGACACGGACGCTTTCTGCTACGGAGTCGATGCGGTGCTTTTGGCGGACTTTGCGAAGGCCGGTCCGGAAGATACTGTGCTGGATCTTTGCAGTGGTAACGGCGCTGTAGCCTTCATTCTGTATGCCAAGTATCATCCCGCAAAGGTCTGCGGTCTGGAACTGCAGGAAGCAGCAGCCGGGCTTGCACAAGAAAGCGCAAAACTCAACGGCCTTTCGGAGCGCATAAGCTTTACCTGCGGTGACGCGCTCGATATTTCGGAGCACTTCAGCCAGGGCAGTTTTTCCTTAGTCGTGTGCAACCCCCCGTATTTCGAGGACGGCAGGGGAGTATCCTGCGGTTCGGATCCCAAACACCTTGCAAGGCACGAGAGCACTGCCGGCCTGGAGGACTTTTTCTCTGCAGCGGAATACGCACTGAAAGCCGGAGGAAGCCTCTGCATGATACACAGGCCTGAAAGGCTGGCGGACCTTATGGAGCTTTCCAGAAGGCACGGACTTGAGCCGAAGACCATGCGCATGGTCGTTCCTTCTTTCGGGCAGGCTGCAAGGCAGGTCCTTTTGCACTTTGTAAAGGGTGCCGGAAAGCAGCTCACTGTGCTTGCGGAGCTTGCTGTGAGGGAAAAGGACGGAAGCTTTACCAAAGAGATAGAACGCATCTACGGCAGAGCATAGTGTACATAATTTATTTACGGCATAAAAAAAACAGCGGAGCAGATCCGCTGTTTCCTTTTGTTCTGATTATTTGTAGTTCTGCATCTTCTTGAGGCATTTTCTGCAGACATTCTTTCCTTCGATCTGGATGACGTCTGTAGCGTCGTTGCAGAATATGCAGGCGGGCTGGTACTTACGGAGGATGATATCGTTGCCTTCTACAAAGATCTCGATAGGATCAGTGTCCTTAAGGTCGAATGTGGTCCTGAGTTCCTTGGGAATAACGATCCTTCCGAGCTGGTCCAGCTTTCTGACTATACCTGTTGCTTTCATTTTGCATCCCCTTATCTGTACAATATAAACTAATTATTCCAGTTGGGAACAATTATACCATTTTAGGAAAAATAGTCAAGAGAAATAAATAAATGTTTTGTAAACTATTTTTTCTTTATAAGGCTTGCCAGGCTTGTCACAGCATTTACGAAGCTGGTGGCCGCTTTGAGGGTGCCCTTGTTGGAGTCCATGACCTCGTTGACTCCGGACAGCGCTGCTGAGGCTTTGGTTACCACGGCTTTAGCGCCTTCAGCGCCGGATTTTGCTACACCTACGATAGTTTCCACATCCGCCATTACATTATCGACGTGCTGCATGGTGCTTGGAAGGGTGCTGAGTGATTTAGCTATCTTCGCCAGAAGAACTATGATAAAAATAATAGCTATGATCGCCACAAGTATAAGGATAGCTGTCAAAAGGCTTCCGACCGATATTGTGTAATCCATAAATTTACCTCCTAGTAGATATCTGTTATTTATTATGCCTTAATTACTAAGTTTTTACAAGTGATTTTTGACAAATGGTATAGTTATGATATAATACAAATATGGCTAAATACATAGTAGAACAATCCGGACCGCTCGTCGGAGAGGTCGAAATAAGCGGCGCAAAGAACGCCGCGCTGCCCATACTCGCCGCTACGGTGCTTACTGAAGGAATCTGCGAGATCAACGATGTTCCAAGACTTCGGGACATCGATGTCATGTGCAGGATCTTAAGAAGCCTGGGCGCAAAAGTTGATGAAGACTGGGAAACACACACCATAAAGGTCGATGGAAGCGGGATCAGCGTATCGGAGGTGCCATATGATCTCGTAAAGCTCATGAGAGCCTCGATCTTCGTGATGGGCCCGCTTCTTGCAAGGCTGGGAAAGGCGAGCATTGCGCAGCCGGGCGGCTGCTCCATAGGGGACCGCCCCATAGATCTTCACGCTAAAGGATTAAGGAATCTCGGTGCAAAGATACTCATGAGCGACGATCTTGTCAACGCAAGCGTCGATACTCTCAAAGGAGCTCTGGTGTACCTCGATTTCCCGAGCGTGGGCGCCACAGAGAACATCATGATGGCCGCAACGCTCGCCGAAGGTTCCACCACGATAGAGAACGCAGCTGAAGAGCCTGAGATAGTCGACCTGGCATCCTTCCTCAACAAGATGGGTGCAAGGATAAAGGGCGCAGGCACTGATACCATAAGGATAGAAGGTGTTAAGGCGCTCCACGGCACCAGGCACGCCGTCATTCCCGACAGGATAGAGACCGGCACATTCATGGTGGCTGCAGCTATCACAAGGGGCAATGTCCTGATCAAGAACAGCGTTCCTGACCACGTAAGGCCTGTCATAGCAAAGCTCATCGAGTGCGGAGCCGTCGTAAACGACGAGCTTGAGGGCCTTCGCGTGCGCGGAGATGTAAACAGGCTCGTGGCAACAGACATCAAGACGCTGCCTTACCCTGGCTTCCCGACGGATATGCAGGCTCCGTTCATGGCGCTTCTTACCACCGTGTCCGGAACCAGCACCGTGATCGAGACCGTCTTCGAGAACAGATTCATGCACGCAGGAGAGCTTTCAAGGCTCGGCGCAAACATCCGCGTCAACGGCAGGACCGCAATGGTTCCCGGAGACAAACGTCCCCTCGTAGGCGCGCCGGTCATGTCCACAGATCTTCGCGGAGGAGCGGCTCTGGTCCTTGCCGGTCTTGTCGCCAAAGGGAAGACCGAAGTCTCTGAGATCTATCACATAGAGCGCGGATACGAGCACTTCGTGGAGAAGCTCTCAGGTCTTGGCGCTAAGATCACAAGGGTAGAGGATTGAACAGAAACCAGATCAAGTATATAGCGATAATAGCCATGCTTGTGGATCACATAGCATGGCTTTTTGTGACTCCGTTCACGCCTGCCTGGCAGATCATGCATTTTGTCGGCAGGTTCACCGGACCGACCATGGCAGTGCTTATAGCGGAAGGGTACCGCTATACGAAGGATGTCGACCGTTACACATTAAGGCTCGGGTTGTTCGCGGTGATATCGTGGCCTTGTTTTTCTCTTATGGAAACAGGCCGTATAGAGCCTTTGTTCGGGGTCATATATACGCTGTTTTTAGCGCTGCTTGCTATAAGGCTGTGCGATGCGGACTGCAGTATCGTTCTGAAGGTCCTGGGCGTAGGTGGCCTGTGCGTATTGTCTCTTTACGGTGACTGGCAGGTATTTGACATAATATTTGCTCTTGTCGCCCACCTGTTTTACGAAAAAAAGGCGCTGCGCTGGACGCTGCATTGCGCGGTCAGTGCATGCAGCGTGATATATGCCGTGTCGCTGTACACTGCGTACGGCTGGCCGTGGAAAGTAGCAGTATACGAGCTTGGAGAATTTCTGGTCCCGCTGGTGTTCTGCCTGCTGTACAACGGCGAGGGCGGAAGCCGCCGTCCTTTCCACAAGTGGTTCTTCTACGCTTTCTATCCGCTGCATATGCTTTTGTTGTGGTATATTAAATACATCCGCTGAAACGGGTGTTTTTTTATGCTTTTAGCAGGAAGCGTATCTTGTTTATGTCTTTAGTGCGTGTTATAATTAAATGCTTTAAATAATATTACTTTTAAAGGAGCAGCGATGTATTCACTTTGCAACGACTGGGAGTTCACCCTGGTATGCGACGAGAAGTTCATAAGAGGCGAGGGCACTTACGAAAAGGTGAGGTTCCCGCACAACATAAAGGAGCTTCCGCAGCACTATGCAAGCCCCGACGATTACGAGGCTGTATGCGGCTACAGGCAGCAGATCTTCATAGACAGCGCCAATAAGGGGCGCCGTATCTTCCTTCAGTTCGACGGAGCCGCGCACATAGCGCAGGTATATGTCAACGGAAGGTTCGCCGCGGAGCACAGGACAGGCTACACAGCTTTTCGGGTGGAGATAACGGACCTGGTAAATTACGGGGCGCAGAACCTCATAGCCGTAAGGCTCGATACCACCGAGAACAGCACCACGCCGCCTTTCGGATTCGTAATTGACTACCTTACGTACAGCGGTCTTTACCGCGAGGTGTGGCTGGATATCAGAAGCGAAAGCTTCATAAGCGATATCTTTGTAAGCACTCCGGATACGCAAACGGCGCATGTGGAGCTTACCGTGGACGGCATAGCAGAAGGTGCCAGGGTAACTGTCTGGGACGGCAGCGAAGTGATTGCAAGCGCGGAAGGCACGGACAGGTTCGACCTGAAGTGCGAAAGCGTGCAGCCCTGGGATGTGGATCATCCTAAGCTGTATATGCTCAGAGCGGAGCTTCTGTCTGAATCCGGCGAGATCCTGGATACTGCGGAGACCAGCTTCGGATTCCGCACCGCGGTGTTTAAAAACGACGGATTCTACCTTAACGGAAAGAAGGTCTTCATAAGAGGCCTGGACCGACATCAGTGCTTCCCTTACATAGGCTACGCGGCTCCAAGGCACCTTCAGGAGGAGGACGCCAGGATACTCAAAGAAGAACTGGCATGCAACGCCGTGCGCACCTCGCACTATCCGCAGAGCCACTGGTTCATAGACGCCTGCGACAGGCTGGGCCTTTTGGTGTTTACCGAGATCCCGGGCTGGCAGCACATAGGAGACTCGGCATGGAAGGAGCAGGCTGTAAGAAATACCGAGGAGATGGTGCTGCAGTACAGGAACCACCCCAGCATAGTGCTGTGGGGCGTTCGCATCAACGAATCGCAGGACTGCGACGATCTCTACGAAAGGACTAACGAAACGGCCCGCCGCCTGGATCCCACCAGGCAGACCTCGGGCGTAAGATACATAGAAAACAGCCATCTTCTCGAGGATGTCTACGCGTACAACGATTTCTCGCACGACGGTTTCACTCCGGGATGCAAGCACAAGAACAAGGTATTCAAGGACGACAAGCCGCTTTTGATATCCGAAGCCAACGGCCACATGTTCCCGACCAAGAGCTTCGATTCCTGGGCAAAACGTCAGGAGCACGCCTTAAGGCACGCGAGGGTCATGGACGCCGCGCAAAAAGACGGCCAGCACACAGGGGTATTCCAGTGGTGCATGTTCGACTATCCGACTCACAAGGACTTCGGTTCCGGCGACAGAGTCTGCTACCACGGCGTCATGGACGCCTTCCGGAACCCAAAGCTTGCGGCAAGCTTGTATGCGAGCCAGGGCGAGACCACCCCGGTGCTTGAGGTAGGTTCTCCCATGGATATAGGGGACTACCCGGCAGGCAACGTAGGGGAGATATACCTCTTCACGAACGCCGACGAAGTACAGCTTTACAAGAACGATGCTTATGTAAATACATTCAATGCAAAGCTGTCCGGCGGCATATCACATCCGCCAATACTTGTGGACGACCTTGTAGGCGAGCTTCTGGAATCCCAGGAAGGATTTGCGCCCAAGAAGGCGGACACCCTCAGAAAGTGCCTTTCCGACCTCCAGAAGTTCGGCCTTGCAAACCTGCCTCTGGGCTCCAAGATCAGATTCGCGTGGGCGATGTTCAGGTACAAGCTCAAATACGAGGACGGGGTAGCGCTCTACGGCAAATACATAGGAAACTGGGGCGGAGCAAGCACTGTGTGGCGCTTCGACGCGGTAAAGGACGGCAAGGTCGTCCGCAGTGTCAGCAAGTGCCCGGATACCAGGCTCCACCTTGAGGTAAAGCCCAGCCGCACTGCTCTTATCGAAGGCGATACCTACGACATGGCAGCCGTTAGAATACGCGTCCTGGACTACAACAACAACCTGGCCTGCTACGCGCAGCTGCCGGTGGAGATAAAAGCCGAGGGCTGCATAGAGCTCGCAGGACCTTCCGTAGTTACTGCTGAAGGCGGAATGTGCGGATGCTACGTGCGCACCACCGGAAAAGAGGGCAACGGAAAGATTACGGTAAAAACAGCTCAGACCGAAGCTGTTGAGATAGTATTCAGTATCAGTAAACTATAGTTTCAAGCATCAGGAGAGTATAAAATGCAGTTAAGTCTCAAACAGAAGATAGCCTTCGGCCTGGGCGCCATAGGCAAGGACATGGTGTACGCTCTGTCCGCAGGTTACGTCCTGTACTACTATCAGGATCTTCTAGGCATCAAAGCCTCATTCGTCGGGGTCATCCTCATGGTGGCCCGCGTCTTCGACGCAATTAACGACCCGTTCATGGGCATTCTGGTAGCTATGACAAAGACAAAATGGGGAAGATTCCGCCCATGGCTGTTTACCGGAACCATTCTTAACGCGTTCGTGCTTTATGCGCTGTTTGCGGCTCCGGGGACGCAGGGAAAAGGCCTGCTGGTCTATTTCGCCGTGATCTACATACTCTGGGGCATGACCTACACCATCATGGACATTCCTTACTGGTCCATGATACCGGCTGTAACGGATACGCCCAAGGACCGCGAGAACCTCTCCGTAATAGGGCGTACCTGCGCAGGCGTAGGCTCTGCTGTTATCCAGGTGGGTACGATGCTTTCGGTCACCGCCCTTGGCGGGGGCAGCGAAAAGCACGGATTCAAAATGGTGGCGCTTATCGTAGGTATAGTCTTTATCATTACCGAAGTGATATGCTGCCTTGTAGTAAAGGAAACGCACATCACAAAGATGGAGACGCCTACCGTAAAGGAGATGTTCAAAGGCCTGTTCTCCAACGATCAGGCACTTGTCGTGGTAATAGGCATAGTCCTCATCAACAGCGCGCTTTATATCACGTCTAACCTCATTATACTGTTCTTCAAGTATTACATCGGCGGCGCTTCGGGCGGCGACTGGGTAGGAAGCTACACGCTGTTTACCACGGTCGGCGGAGGATTCCAGATCCTCGGCATGATGATCTTCTATCCGCTGCTTCGCAAAAAGTTCAGCAACATAAAGATCTTCAGGATAGCGCTGGTCGGAGCCGTCATAGGATATGCGATAATACTGCTGCTGTGCTTTGCCGGGCTTGCCCAGAACGCGGTGCTCGACTGCATCCCGGGGGCTCTGGTGTTCGCCTGCAACGGTATCCTGACCGTGCTTACCACTGTGTTCCTTTCCAGTTCCGTCGATTACGGCGAGATCAAGACTGGCCACAGGGAAGAGAGCGTCATATTCTCGATGCAGACGTTCGTCGTAAAGCTTGCCTCCGGCATATCCGTTGCGATCTCGGGAATAGGCCTCGATATCATCGGATTCAAGGGGAATTCGGATCAGACCGGTGAGATAGTCCAGCAGAGCGCTGCGTCCGTAAGGGGCCTGTGGCTTCTTATGACTATAATCCCCATAGTCGTTCTGGTCTGCGCGTTCTTCTTCTTTAAGGCGAAGTTTAAGCTCACCGACGAAGTCACTGAGGAGAACTCCAGGATACTCAGGGAGAAGAAGGCAGAACTCCGGGAATCTAAGGAGTGATCATATAGTTAATTATTTATATACGTTGACAGATAGCAGCTATTTTGCGCAGCCTGCAGATAACAGCTCTTTAAGCGAACTCGGGCTAGCGCTTGATCGAAACGAGCCTGACGGCAGGAAGGCTCGGTAAGATCAAAGAGCGGTGAGCAGAAGAGCTGTTATCTGCCGGTTGCGCTAAAGAGTAGATGTCTGTTCACATGCAGAAAAGGAAACCATTATGAGCAAACTTAACTACCAGGTCGTCGTGGAGACCGAAAAAGGACCGGTCGCGGTAAACGGCTCTTTGGAATTCGCGCAGGGCCCCCTTAATATAGTCTGTGAGGCTCCAGAAGGCCGTCTGCGCTGCGTAAAAGCCGAGACCGATACAATTATCGACCCGCAGGATAAGATCTTTGTAAACGGCTATCAGACCTGGACCCACAGTCCGGAGTTTTCGCCTTCCGACACGCAGAAACTGTACGGAAGGAAGCTCCCGAAGTTCCTCATAAACAAATACCACCTGGAAAGCTACGGCGACCTGTTCTTCCAGGACTATCCCGGGACCTTCGGAAAGTTCCTGGGCTACTCGTGGGCGTACATACGCAGCGGCGAGAAGTTCAGGCTGTTCGCCTCGCTTGACGAACGTCCGGGGTATACTGTCTTTAAGTTCGACGTGCTTAAGGACCAGCTGGTGATAGAGCGCGACTGCCGCGGCGTAAAATGCGGCGGGCCGTTCCACGCCTTCGACCTGTTCTACGCGGAAGGTACCGAGGACGAGGTGTTTGACGCCTGGTTCTCCGCCATGGGGCTTAAGGCGCGCACCACGGAAAAGCTGGCCGGGTACTGCAGCTGGTATAACAGATACGACAAGATAGACGAAAAGTGCATCCTGTCGGATCTTGAGGGCGCCGCCAAGGTGCTCCGCCCGGGCGATCTTTTTCAGATAGACGACGGCTGGCAGCACGCCGTGGGCGACTGGCTCGAGGTCAGAGAAGACAGGTTCCCGAAAGGACTTGCGCCTGTTGTGGATAAGATCCATGCCAGGGGCTTTAAGGCAGGCCTGTGGCTCGCTCCTTTCGGAGCCCAGTTCGGTTCGCACCTTTCGGAAAAGCATCCGGACTGGCTGCTAAAACCCGGCGGAAAGCCCTGGGCCGCAGGTATAAACTGGGGCGGATTCTGGGCTCTGGATATAGATAACAAAGAGTTCGCCGCTTACATCGAAGAAGTATTCGACACGGTCCTGAACAAGTGGGGCTTCGACTTCGTGAAGCTGGACTTCCTGTACGCCGCAGCGCCTTACGGCACCGAGGACGAGAGCAGGGCGGGGCGCATGATACGCGCCATGGAGCTTTTAAGAAGAGTCTGCGGCGACAAGCTGATACTGGGCTGCGGAGTTCCTCTGATGCCGGCGTTCGGCCTTGTCGATTACTGCCGCATTGGCTGCGATGTGGGGCCTGACTGGGACGACAAGTTCTACATGCGCTGGACCCACCGCGAGAGGGTGTCTACGGCAAACAGCATAGACGACACCACCTTCAGACGCCAGATAAACGGCCGCGGCTTTATGAACGATCCGGACGTGTTCTTCCTCCGCGATGAGAACTGCAGGCTCACCGAAAAGCAGAAGGAGCTGCTGTACACAGCAAACGCAAAATACGGCGGTATCCTGCTGATCTCAGACGACATGAACAACTGGGACGAGAAGAAGACCGCAGAGTACAACAAAGTGCGCGAGATGTTCGGACATTAAGACTTCAGCAGGCTGAAAGGTCACATGATCTGCCAGCCTGCTTTTTTATTGAAAAAATCACACATAACAGGGTTGACAAAGGCTGTTTATTGGAGTAAACTAAAGCCGTAGTTTATTCGGATAAACAGAAAAAGAAGGAGTGCTTTAAATGAAGAGCTTTGAACTTGGTGAATTGCAGGAGCGCTTTGCAGACATCGTCTGGGAACACGAACCTATCGCTTCAGGAGAGTTGGCAAAGATCTGTGAAAGGGAACTGAACTGGAAGAGGCCGACCACCTATACTGTACTGCGCAAGCTCTGCGAAAAGGGAGTGTTTGCGAACAGGGATGGAATAGTGGTATCTCTGGTCTCCCGCGGAGAATTCTATTCAGCCAAGAGCAAACGGATCATTGAGGAATCTTATCGTGGATCGCTGCCTGAATTCATAGCTGCTTTTACAGATCAGAATTCGCTGTCGGCACAGGATATTGATGAGATCCAGGAGCTTATAAACAAATATAAAAGGGATAACAATATATGAGCCTTTTTTTCCTTAGAATCGTTAATATGAGTATAAGTGCAGGGATTCTTATTCTGGCTGTGATCTTGGTGAGGGCATTGTTCCTGAATATCCCCAGAAAGATCTTCATCGTTTTGTGGATCCTTGTTATGATAAGGCTCGTTTGTCCTCTGTCGGTGGCGAATCCGCTGAGCCCCGTTCCGGGCGACTTCTTTAGCGGTAATACGGCAGGCACTGGGGCCGCGGACTATTCCAAATGGCCATCCGGTCAGGCAGAAAACACGGAGATACCGACAGATCCCGGCCGGACTGCACCTGTTGTGTCTTCAGCAGGTCTCGATGTCACGAAAATGCTCTGCATTGTGTGGATCGCGGGGGCCGCGGCAATCCTGGCGAAGGCCGGTATAAAGACCGCCAGGCTAAAAAGAACTGTCAGAGATGCGGTAATGTATCAGGAAGATGTGTATCTGTGTCCCGGTATAAAGTCCTCGTTTATTCTCGGCATTATAAGAGCCAGGATATATATCCCATCATCCATCGGCGATGAACATTTAAGTTACATTATCGATCACGAGACGGAGCATATTCGGCACTGGGATCACCTGTTCAAGCTTCTGTTCTACGTTATCATGGCAGGCCATTGGTTCAACCCCCTGTGTTACATTGCTTATCATCTGTTCAGTGAGGATCTGGAGATAGCCTGCGATGAAAGGACTATTGACTGCCGTGATGTGCAGTACAGGGCAGGTTATATGCAGACGCTCCTGGATTGCAGCAGCTATTCCTCAGATCCGCGGGTTGCAACACTTTCATTTGGAACAGTTGGTGTTAAAGGAAGAGTAAAAAGAATAATGAATAACAAAAAGATGAGAAAAGGGACGATCGTTGTTTTCGCAATAGTTTGTATAGCTATGGTATTTTTCTTAATGACGAATAAGGCTGCCGCTGCGGAAGGATCTAAGCTGTCAGATGATATCGATGAGTCCATGTCTGTGGTGATCAGAGATGCAAGCGGAAATGTAGTCGAAACAATTGAACAGGAAGATATAGGGCAATTAGAATCGACAGTGACTTCTGATCATGAAAAACATACTGATACTCAATACGACAGTCTTATAAAAATTAGAGAGGAAGTGCTGCGAGAAGGTGTCTATACATGTTCTGCAGAAAACGGAGAGCCTGTCTATGCAGTATTCGAAGGCAAAGTGGTAAGTGCAGAATACGAATCACTGTATGGATTCTGTGTCACTGTTCTGGACAGCGAAAGCAGGACGTGGAAATACGGACACTGCAGTGAGCTTACAGCAAAGCAAGGAGACAGCATCTCAACCGGTGACTTGATCGCCTATGCCGGAACAAGCGGAATAACACCAGAAGCTGCTGTTATAATCAGAGTATTTAAGTAGTAAAGTTGATGGAGGGTAATAAGCGGTATCTCCGGCTGATTTCGCATCAGCTGTCTGAGAATTATATTACCTGCTTATCTTAAGATAATGGCACGTGCCTTTTCCAAGGACGCTTTCCATCTTTTCGCGGAAGGCGTCTTTTTCTTCGAGGGGAACGTAGGCCTGGATGGTTCCGGCAAAGCCGCCGCCGTGGACGCGGACGGCGCCTTTTCCGGCCATGATCTTTCTGGCAAGCTCTATGCACTCAGCGTACTGAGTGCTGTCCGGGTGGGACTGGGGGACTATGTTTTTAAGAAGCTCTTCAGAGGAGCGCGCAGACTGGTTTATCAGATCAAGGTAGCGAGTGAAATCACCTGCTTTGAGGGCTTCAGCCAGCCTTCCGGCTCTTTTGTTTTCCGAGAAGAAGTGCATGGCGCGGCTTTTCTGCAGATCAGTAAGATCCTCTTCTGAGCCGTTTGCGGCAGGACCTGACTGGCCCCTCATGTACGCGTAGAATTCGTCTTCCGGCACGTCGCGTAGGACCTCTTTTCCGAAGAATTTTGCCGCGGCGCACATGTCGGCGGGTATGGACGCGTAGTCAGCAGTAAGGTCTGCGTGTTCGGTGCGGGTGTCTATGATGCACAGCGCGTAGCCGAAATCCTCGAAGCGGCGGTCTATCTGTTCTATCACCGGGTTTTCGGGGTCTTTAAAGTCTATGGCTACTATATTGCCCACCGAGCAGGCCATCTGGTCCATAAGGCCGCAGGGCTTGCCGAAGTACACGTTTTCCGCGTACTGGCCTATCTGCGCTATCTGAACGTCGGAAAGCTGCCCGCCGCAGTAGAACTCGTTGAATATGCGCCCGATCAGCACTTCGTAGGCAGCGGAGGAGGAAAGTCCGGATCCGGAGAGGACTTCGGACTTCATCTCAGCGTTAAAGCCTCCGATATTGTAACCGAGCTGCGAGATGCGGGCCGCGATGCCCCTTACAAGGCTCTCAGAGCGGTTCTGCTCGCTTTTTACCGGCTCAAGGTCTGAAAGGTCGACCTTAAGCTCCGGATAGCCCAAAGAGGCGATTTTAACGATCTTGCCGTCTGTCTTTTCGGCTTCAGCCGTTATGTAGAGGTCTATTCCTGCTGCGAGTACTTTTCCGTGCTGGTGGTCTGTATGGTTTCCGCCCAGCTCCGTGCGTCCGGGCGCTCTGAATGTCCTGGTCATGTTGTTATCCTCTGTGTTCTGCTTGCGCTGGGACGTCGAAAAAGCGTATACCGTGCGCGATCTGAATTCTTCGCCTGCCTTAAGCAGCGTAGTGGGGAATGCCGGGTGGTTGGGGCTGTCCGCGAAGTGCTGGGTCTCGAGGCACACCGCGTCATTTGTGTTGTATAGCTGGATGCCGGGCTGGTCGGTGAAGACCTCAAGGCAGATGCCGCTTTTTGTGCCTTTTAGGGATGCCGCTTTTCTGAAGCCTGTGCCGCAAAGGACGTAGTTCTCGTCGTGCGGTGCTTCGAATCGGCGCTCTGTTCTGTAGTCGAAGCGGGTGCCTTCCACGTCAGTAAACCTTCCTGTCGGTATGAGCGTGCCTCCGGTCTCTGTTATGCGGTCCGCGTTTATGGACAGAAGGTGGTCTTCGGCGCTTCCGCCGCCGTTCAGGTTGAAATATGTGTGATTCGTGAGGTTTAAGACTGTGTCCGCGTCAGAAACTGCGCAGTAATCTATGATAAGGCTGCCGTTTTCCGCGGTGAAGCTTACTGTGACCGCAAGCCTTCCGGGAAAGCCCTGGTCGCCGTCTTCCGACACGAGGCTAAGGCGCACGCTTTTTCGTTCGGTTCCGGGCGCCGCGGAAGATCCTTCTTCGCCCCTGATGCTCCAGAGCCTTTTGTCGAAGCCTTCTTCGCCTCCGTGAAGGCAGTTGCCGCTCTCGTTGGCGCTGAGGCGGTACGTTTTGCCGCCAAGGCTGAAAGCCGCGCCTCTTATCCTGTTGGCGTAGCGGCCGACGGTTATCCCGTCGCGGCCTA
>JAFRXM010000009.1 GCA_017443515.1 Bacillota bacterium
GCTTTGGTGCTGCTGCATCCCCGTATAAAACGAAACAGTAAGCAGCATCGCAGTTGGCAGATGCGTTTACGCGTTGTACGCGTCAGCGTGGGACAAGGGCTATGCCCGCATGTGAAAAACCACGCGTTAGACGCGTGGTTGGTTTTTTGTTGCCGTCCGCATCCAATGGTGATACAATAGTCTGGCAATTGAATATCTGTGGATCGGGGTGCCCCTGCGCCAGATAAAGCAGGGGAGAATAGGGAAACAGGTGCAAGTCCTGTGCGATCTCGTCACTGTAAGCGGAATGCTGTGCGCTCTGCAAGTCAGGAGACCTGCCTCGTTATCCAGCTGCAAGGGCAAATTATGCCCGGGCCACGAGGAATTGGTCTGTATGCGCTTTTTTATGCTCAGTCCTTTTCCTTTAAGGAAAGGACGTTTTTTATACAGTAAACATCACTGTACTGGAGGAAATATAATGAGAAGACCTAAAATAACAGCTTTACTTCTGTGCCTTGCTCTGGCGCTTTCGATGCTGGCCGGCTGCGGGAAGAATGCACCTTCAAACAACGCGGCAAACAATGTGCCTGCAGGTCCTGCCATAAGCGAAGAAGAGATGGCAAAGCTCGACGATATCGCCAAGGCCGGTGCGGAGGCGATTGCTGCGGACCGCATCAACGAGGGCACTTACCCCATCAAGGTAGTGTCCGGATCGCAGCAGTTTAAAATAAAGGACAGCAAGCTGGTTGCAGTAGCCGGCGTGCTTCAGCTGGTGCTCAACGTCGAGGGCGATACCTACAGCAAGATATTCGCCGGAAGCGCAGCTGACGCGGCATCTGCTAGCAGCGCCATAGACGGCGAGAAGAATTCCGACGGCACCACTACCTTCCGCATCCCCGTAAAGAGCCTCAACGATGTGGTGAAATTCGCGGCTTACGCAGACGAGTACGGCAAGTGGTTCGACCGCACCCTGCTTGCGGACGCGTCCTCGCTGGACACCGCAGCGGTCAAGCCGATCGACACCGCCGATGCTGACGGCGACAAGGACGATCCCAAGCCGGACGACACGCCGAAGAAGGACGATGAGCCTAAGAAGGATGACACGCCGAAGAAGGACGATGAACCCAAGAAGGACGATACGCCGAAAAAGGACGATGAGCCCAAGAAGGATGACACGCCTAAAGACGATCCCAAGCCGGACGATACACCCAAGGACGATCCGAAACCGGACGACACGCCAAAGGAAGACCCGAAACCGGACGACACCCCAAAGGACGATCCTCCCAAGGACGATCCGACTCCGGATGATCCTCCCAAGGACGACCCGACGCCGGACGATCCGAAGCCTGATGATCCCCCGCAGGAAGACCCGAAGCCTGACGACACTCTTGCAGACGGCGATTACTCCGTAAAGGTCAACTTCGGCGGAGGCACCGGCAAGGCCAGGATACTTTCACCGGCTACGCTGCACGTAAAGGGCGGAAAACTCAGCGTCACCATCAAGTGGAGCAGCTCCAACTACGACTACATGAAGGTCGGCGGCGTTAAATACCTTCCGGACAGCATCTCCGGAGGATCCGTCTTCACCTTCCCGATACCCGGGCTCGGACAGACCTTCACCGTGATAGGCGATACCACTGCCATGAGCACGCCTCATGAGATTGAGTATCAGGTAAGCTTCGAACTGCAGTAAAAAAACAGCGCATATTGGGCTTAAGACCCTTTATGCGCTTTTTTTTTCAGGAATTGGGACTTTGTATTTAGTGACAGAGAACCGTCCCCCTGTCACAGCGCTGCAAGTGCCGAGGCGATCTTGGCTGCGCAGCGTGCGTTGTTCAAGGCCAGCTGGATGTTGGTGGCAAGAGATTCGCCGCCGGTGAGCTCCACTATGCGGGCCAGCAGGAAAGGCGTTATCTGCTTGCCGCGCACGCCTGCTTTTTCGGCGTCCGCAAGAGCCTGGTCTATGACCTTTTCCATCTCTTTGAAGTCCTGCGCGTATTCTGCGGGGCAGGGGTTTCCTATAAGCATGCCGCCTTTTAGGCCAAGTTCGGTGCTGGTCTTTACTATCCTTGCGATCTCAGTTTCGTCTTTTGCCGCGTAGTCCAGCTTGTAGCCGCTGTTCCTGCAGTAGAATGCGGGGAACTCATCGGTTCCGTTGCCTATTACGGGCACGCCCATGGTCTCAAGATACTCCAGGGTGCGGCCTATGTCCAGGATCTGCTTGGCTCCGGCGCACACGACCGCAACAGGCGTGTTTCCAAGCTCCTGCAGGTCCGCCGAGATGTCCATGGAAAGTTCTCCGCCGCGGTGCACTCCGCCTATTCCGCCGGTAGCGAACAGCTTTATACCGGCCATCGCGGCGCACATCATAGTAGACGCCACAGTGGTGGCTCCGGTCTTCTTTTCCGCAAGGTAAATAGCAAAGTCCCTGCGGCTCACCTTGCCGACATTTTCGGCGCGGCACATGACTTCGAGGTCCTTTTCGGAAAGACCCACCTTTATCTTTCCGCCTATGAGCGCTATCGTTGCCGGCACGGCGCCTTCCTCGCGGATGACAGCTTCCACCTGAGCCGCAAAGCCCAGGTTCTGGGGGTAGGGCATTCCGTGGCTTAAGATCGTGCTTTCAAGAGCCACCACGGGGCGGCCTTCGTTAAGGGCCTGCTTTACTTCAGGTTTTATATCGAGGTATTTGTTAAGATCCATTGTTCATCCTTTCCGTGTTTTGCGTGCTGCGCTTAGGCTTTAGGTTGCGTATCTGTCCAGGAATCTTGCTGCGAACTCCCTTGTGAGCCTCGGGTCCACGGTGCTTTCTGAGAGAGTGGTTATCCTTCCGCAGGCGAGAGCCAGGTCCAGGGCGTTTTCAGGCTCAAGGCCCTCGCAAAAGCCTGCCGTAAGGCCTGCCATGAAGGCGTCTCCTGCGCCGCCGGCGTTTACTACCGGAAGATCGCAGTCGAGCCTTCTATAAAGGCGTTTTCCGCTGCGGTCAGCGTAGTAGCAGCCGCGTGATCCAAGAGACACCGCGATGCTTTTAAGACCGGTGCTCAGAAGTTTCTCAGCCGCCGCTTCTGTCTTTTTATCCGCATCCGGACCGCTGCATTCGATCCCTGACAGCGCCTCAAGTTCCATGAGGTTGGGCTTTATAAGCTGTATCTTTCCTATGAAGGGCAGCAGCCTTCTGCATTTCGCCGCGGAGACCGTGTCCGCAAAGACCGGTACGCCATCTGCTATCTCCATGACCATGCTGAGCTGTTTTTCGGTGAGGTTGGCGTCTGTTACCACCGCCTGCGCACTTCGTATAAGCTCCGCGTTCTCTTCGAAGTAGGAGAGAGGCGCAGCCTCGTGTATGCGCATGTCGTTTGCCGCTATGTACACTTCGCCGCCCGGCTCAAGCACGTTTATGTATGTGGAGGTTGGCAGCTTCTTATCCTCGCGGAGCCTTGAAACATCAAGGCCTGCGTCCTCGCACTCCTGCCTTACCGCCTGGCCGAAACCGTCCGTGCCTACCGATGAAAGAAGCAAGCAGCGGTGCTCCAGGCGAACAAGGTTTTCCAGTATGTTTCTGGTGACCCCGCCGGCGGAGCACTGCACTCCGGCCGGGTTGGAATCCCCGGGCACGGGGCTTTTGGCGAGCTTAACGTGTATGTCGTAGTTGAGGCCGCCGATGCCGATGATATACCTATCGTCCATTATATCTCAGTGGCTTCAACCAGCTGGATGGCCGGGAAGCGTTCCTTGAAGAAGTTCAGCGTGAACACGTTGGGGAACAGCAGCAGCGGCCTTTCGAAGCGGTCATACACCAGCATGGTGCGGCTGTCCGCGGCGCGCTTTACGGCTTCCATGTCCGGGTCCTTGATCCAGCGGGCAACTGAAAAGTCCAGGCTGTCCATGCGCAGCGGCGCGTTGTATTCGTTTTCTATCCTGTACTGGAAGACCTCGAACTGCAGCTGTCCTACGGCGCCTATTACTATCTCGTTGAATTCGTTGTGGTACACCTGGATGGCGCCTTCCTGAGCCAACTGCTGCACGCCTTTTGTAAACTGCTTGGCTTTCATCGTGTCCTTTGGAGCAACGCGTGCGAAAAGCTCCGGCGGGAAGGTGGGAAGCGGCTCGAAGAAAATGGGCTCCTTGGTGGTGCACAGAGTATCGCCGATCTGGAAGTTGCCGGTATCATAGATTCCGATGATGTCGCCTGTGTAGGCGGTCTGCACGTTTTCCCTCTCGTTTGCCATCAGCTGCGTGGACTGCGCCAGTTTTATTGGTTTTCCGGTGCGCGAGAGCGTTACCGTCATGCCGTGGGTATAGGTGCCCGAACAGATGCGGAAGAACGCCAGCCTGTCGCGGTGGGCCGGGTTCATGTTTGCCTGTATCTTGAATATGAAGCCCGAAAAGTTCGGGTCCAGGGGATCCACCTCGCCGCCGTCGGCCAGCTTTCTTGGGCCGGGGGCAGGGGACATGGTAAGGAAGTGCTCCAAAAAGGCCGTGACTCCGAAGTCCGCAAGAGCCGATCCGAAGAACACCGGGGTAAGTTCGCCGGCGGATATCAGCTCTTCATCCACGGGGTAGCCCGCCCCGTCTAAAAGCTCTATCTGCTCGCGCAGGGCTTTGAGGTTGTTGATGGTTATGATGTCTTCAAGTTCGGGGCCGAACACGCCGTCCTCGCCCAGTTTTAAGGTCTTCTTTTCCCTGTAGAGGTAGACCTCGTTGCGAAGGATGTTGTAAACGCCCTGGAAGTTGAGTCCGCAGCCTATGGGCCAGGTGGCGGCTGCCGCGGGCATGCCGAGCACCTCTTCGAGTTCCGACAGAAGTTCCAGGGGATCTTTTGCCTCGCGGTCGAGCTTGTTCATGAAGGTGAAGATGGGGATGCCGCGCATCTTGCAGACCGCGAACAGCTTTTTGGTCTGGGCTTCGATACCCTTGGCGGCGTCTATCACCATGACGGCGCTGTCAACTGAAGTGAGTATGCGGTAGGTGTCCTCGCCGAAGTCGTTGTGGCCCGGCGTATCCATGATGGATATGACCTTTCCTTCGTATTCGAACTGCATCACGGAACTTGTTACCGAGATGCCTCTTTGCTTTTCTATCTCCATCCAGTCGGAGGTGGCGAACTTGGCGTTCTTGCGGGCTTTTACGGTGCCGGCTTCGCGGATGGCTCCGCCGTGCAGCAGCAGCTTTTCCGTAAGAGTCGTCTTACCTGCGTCCGGGTGCGATATTATACCAAATATTCTGCGGCGGCTGATCTGAGCCGCCATTTCGTCTCTTGTCATTGTATTCTCCTTGAACTGCAATAAAACTAAGTGGTCTTATTGAGTTTTATGATCAAGCTCGCATACTGCGCCTCCTTTACTGCAGAGCAGTTCTGATATTATAGCATATATTTTTCTCTTGATAAACCACAAGATGTAGCGTAAAATGATAAAAGACCACATATTGTGTTGTGCATCATGCAGGAGAATTACCATGAAATGCCCGTTTTGCGATGAACCAGATACCAAAGTCATAGATTCCCGCCCCACGGAGGAGGGTAAAGCCATAAGAAGAAGGCGCGAGTGCCCGGCCTGCGGCAAGCGCTTCACCACCTACGAAAAGGTGGAAGAGATGCTGTTCATGGTCGTAAAACGCGACGGACGCCGCGAATCCTTCGACCGCAACAAGATACTGAACGGAATCATACGCGCCTGCGAAAAGCGCCCCGTAACGCTTGCCCAGATGGAGGGCATAGTAGACGACGTGGAGCGCGGCCTCAACAACATGATGGAAAAAGAGGTGAGCACCCAGTTCATAGGCGAGGTCGTCATGGACCGCTTAAAGGATCTGGACGAAGTAGCCTACGTGCGCTTCGCTTCGGTATACCGCCAGTTCAAGGACGTCAACACTTTTATAGCCGAGATAGAAAAGCTCCTTGGCACCACAGCCGGCGGCAAGAAAGCCATAAAAAAGATAACGGAGGCCGAAAAGCAGTGAGCATCTACAGGATAGCCATAGACGGCCCGGCCGGAGCAGGAAAAAGCACCATCGCAAAAGCCGCGGCAAAGCAGCTTGGCATAGATTATGTGGATACAGGCGCCATGTACAGGGCAATAGCTTTAAAGCTCATACGCACAGGCACGGACTACAACGATCCAAAGGCACTGGTTGCGCTTCTTGAAAGCACTGACGTGGATTTTGATTCCGGCCGCACCATGCTGGACGGCGAGGACGTAAGCGGGCTTATTCGCACCCAGGAGGTGTCCGAGATGGCGTCCGCTTCAAGCGCTGTGCAGGCCGTAAGGGACAAGCTAGTGGCGCTGCAGCAGGCCATGGGAAAGCGCAAGTCTTTGGTCATGGACGGCAGGGACATAGCCACAAAGGTCTTCCCGGACGCGGAACTTAAGTTCTATGTCACGGCAAGTTCTCTGGTGCGCGCCGAAAGAAGGGCTGAAGATATGAAGGCAGCAGGCCAGCCCTGCGACGTTAAACAGATCCAGGCGGAGATAGAGGCAAGGGACTACCGCGACATGCACAGGGAAAACAGCCCGCTTACAAGGGTGCCGGAGGCGGTTCTGATAGACACTTCTTATCAGACCATAGAAGAAAGCGTGGCTGAAGTCACAAACAGGGTAAAAGCCCTGCAATCAAAGGGGAACAAAAGGGGAAAAAGATGGAAAACAACAGAAAAAATATGATCGTTACGGTCGTGCTGTTCGTCTGCTTCATACTGTTTACGATAGCGGTGTGCAAGGTGGACGTTGCAGCGATAGGCCCGCAGGGAAGCAGCGTGGGATTCGCAAAATTAAACGGCGCGGTCGCAAAGCTGTTCCCGTTCAACAAGACATTTTATAAGCTTACAAACTACCTGGGGTATTTTGCGCTTCTTATCTGCGTGTTCTTCGCCGCAATGGGCGTGCTGGAATTCGTAAAGAAGAAAAGCCTCAGGAAGGTGGATCCCAAGCTTATCATACTGGGAGTATTCTACGTCGCGGTGATACTGTTCTACGTGATGTTCATCAAGGTCGTGGTCAACTACAGGCCGGTCCTCGAGGACGGAGCGCTGGAAAGCTCGTACCCGTCGTCGCATACGATGCTGGCGGTATGCGTGTTCTTAAGCACTGTCATCCAGATCTCCCTTGGAAAAGGCAGCGAGGGCTTCAAAAAAACCGTAAAAGTGGTAATGCTGCTGCTTACTGTGGTGATGGTAGCCGGACGCATCGTATCCGGCGTGCACTGGCTGACCGACATAATCGGCGGCATCATCCTTTCCGCAGCGCTGCTTTCTATGTACAACGCTGCAGTCAACTACGTTGAGAACGCAAGAAGAGAACAGGCTAAAGGTCTATAGTTTTCAGCACGTCTTCGATCTCATCCAGACCTTTTACCTCCGCATCCTGCCCATAGGGTGCGGGGGTCTTTATTCTGTTTACCCAGACCGCATGCATGCCCAGTGCCTTGGGCGCCTGTACGTCTTCTGCTATTGAATCGCCTATGAATACTGCTTCTTCGGGGCGCAGGCCTTCAGCTTTAAGGATCTTTTTGTAGAAATCCGGGCGCGGCTTGTAGATCATAAGGTCTTCGGATGTGTAGTACGCGTCCATCTCTATTCCGGCATCGCCCATGTTAAGGTGCAGCGGCAGCTTGTCCGCATTGGAGCCGGCGACAACCCGGTATTTTTGGCGGAGCTTTTCTATCGCGTCTTTTGCTTCTGGGTATGCGACGCGCTTTTTTGAAGTCGCGGACGTGGCGTTGTAGGCTTCCATGGGATCTCCTTTGCAGCCGTAGCGCTTATACAGCCATGCTATGCGGTCCTGGAATATCTGAGCCTCGGTGCGGAAATTATCCTCTAGTTCTGCGGCTCTGTAGTATTCTCCCCAGAGCCTGTGGACCTCTTCTTTGGGCGTTTCCACGCCGTTTTTGCGCATGAGATCCCGTACGGTCTCGGCGTTGAGGCCGTGCTCGAAAGCGATCACAGTTCCGTATATGTCGAAGATGAGTGTCTTTATCATCTGCTGCTTCTTCAGGCGTTGTGCTTTTGCGCTATGATGCATGTATTATAACCCATATACAGGCGCTTTGTATACCGCATAAAAAAGCTTTGATAATTGCCCGCAGAGCACCGCCTATAGTCTGATTGTGGTATAATATATTCAAATAACAATTCTGGAGGGTAAAAACATGAGAAAAGAACTCGGAAGAAAGCCGCTTATTTTCCCGCAGCCCGTGCTCATCATCGGCACTTACGGCGAGGACGGCACGCCTGATCTTATGAACGCCGCATGGGGCGCAGTGGGGGACGACCACCAGGTGTTCCTCTGCCTTTCCCCGGGGCATAAGACCGTGAAAAATATACTCGCGAAGAAGGAATTCACCGTCAGCATAGCTACTGAAGACCAGCTTACAGCCTGCGATTACGTAGGCATCGTCTCAGGAAACGACACGCCGGATAAGATCGAAAAGTCCAGGCTGCACACGCATAAAGCCGCTCACGTGGACGCGCCTGTGGTGGACGAGCTCCCGCTGGTGCTCGAATGCAGACTTGTATCCTACGAGGACGAGCACTGCCACCTGTTCGGCGACATAGTCTGTACATCGGCTGATGAGAGCATCCTTACGGACGGCAAGGTGGACGCAGCAAAGCTTAAGCCCATCATCTACGACATAGAGAGCCACAATTACTGGACCTTCGGCAAGCCCGCCGGCAAAGCATTCAGCGCCGGCAAAGCGTTGATCAAGTAAATTCCCTCTTGCAATGCGAACAAATGTTCGCTATAATATAGGCATGAGGGATGCAATGAAAGTTATTTCAAGGACGATCGACACCATAGTGGTGTTTCGCGGGGGCAGCAAGCCCCTTCCGTACAAGTTCAGATACACTGACAGCACGGGGCAGAGCAGGGAAGTGCTCGTCGGCCGCATATTTCTTGCGCAGCAGGAAAAGGCCGGCGGCGTTCCCATGTTCATCTACGACTGCCAGAGCGTCATAGACGGAAAAGAGCGCAGATATCAGCTCAAATACCGCATTCCGGACTGCCGCTGGGAGCTTTACAAGATGTAACTCTTCTGCTTCGGAAAAAGCCTCTTGCGGACAAAAAGTTTTCTTATTTTAAAGCAAATATTTCCTTGACACCGGCCATTCAAAATGCTATTATCTTTCGTGCAGTCCTTTTGGAAGGCATGTTATGGCGGGATGGCTCAGTTGGCTAGAGCATTCGGTTCATACCCGAAGTGTCGTGGGTTCGAGTCCCTCTCCCGCTACCACCTGCGGCCCGGTAGTTCAGCAGGTTAGAATGCCAGCCTGTCACGCTGGAGGTCACCGGTTCGAGCCCGGTTCGGGTCGCCATTTTATAAAATGAATACGGTGGGTGTCGTCAAGCGGTTAAGACCCTGGGTTGTGGCTCCAGTATACGAGAGTTCGAATCTCTCCACCCACCCCAAAACTATGCCGCATTATGTAGGGGTATCGCCAAGTGGTAAGGCAACGGATTCTGATTCCGTCATCCGGGGGTTCAAATCCCTCTACCCCCGCCATTTTTTTAAGGCGACATAGCCAAGTGGTAAGGCGCAGGTCTGCAAAACCTTTACTCCCCGGTTCAAATCCGGGTGTCGCCTCCAAGCAGAGCGGATGTAACGGATCTTCGTTGCAGCCGCTTTTGCTTTTTTGCCGCACTCAAAAAGCTGCGCATCCCGCAGCACACAGGAATAAAAGGCCATGAAAGATCTCCGCGAAAACCGCACAACAGGTGCAATATTACTGAATATGCTCATAGCGGCAGTAAGCCTGTTCGTCAACGGTTTTGGCGTGTTCCTCACAATACATGCCGGCATAGGTTCCGCGCCCTGGGATGTGCTCAACATAGGCATATCAAAGACCCTTGGCATACTCTACGGCAACGCGTCGATCGCGGTGTCAGTCACCATACTCATCATCGACATTTTGATGAAGGAGCCCATAGGCATAGCCATGTTCATAGACGCTGTCGTCGTCGGAAAAGCCGTGGATTTCTTCAACTGGATAGATATAGTGCCAAAAAGCAGCACTGTCGTAGGCTCGATAGTCATGATGTTCATCGGCCTTGTGGTCCTTGCCTACACGCAGTTCACCTACATGATAGCCTCCCTTGGCTGCGGCCCGCGCGACACTCTTTTGGTGGGCCTTGCGAAACGCTTAAAGCGCCTTCCGATAGGGCTTGTGAGCATCATGCTTCTTGGTACGGCCACTCTTATCGGCTGGCTTCTTGGGGGACCTGTTGGCATTGGCACGATAATCTGCGCTTTTGGAACAGGCCCGGTGATGCAGCTCGCATTCCGCACCGTTAGGTTCGATGCCACAAAGATAAAGCACCAGCGCCTGCGGGATTCCGTAAAGGTGATCTTTGGCAGAAAAAAGAAGGAGGAGCCTCTGGGCTCTGAATACTATGAATAAACAGGAATTCATAGAAAAACTGGACAGCTTCGGCCTTCCGAGGTCCGAGTACGTGATACTTTCCGGGGGCTCGCTTCTTTTGAGAGGGCTCAGGGATCAGACCGCGGACCTGGACCTTTGCGCTTCGAAGGCGCTTGCGCAAAAACTGGATCTTACAAGCTTTCCGCAGGACGAGAGCGGCTGTTACAACCCATTCGAGGACGTTCAGATGAAGGACGACATGGAGGGCCGGCCTTTCGACATAGTGGACGGCTATCAGTGCGAGACGCTTGAGAGCATCCTGGAATACAAGCGCAGGTGGCAAAGGCCCAAGGACCTTCGCGACATAGCGGCAATAGAAGCATATCTGGCGGAGAAGAAAGGAGCGGAAAGACCGATGAAGGTACTGGTCCTCAACGGAAGCCCTAAGAAAAAGAGCGACACCTTCAGGCTCACAGAGGCGTTCTTAAAAGGCCTGGGCAAAGCCGTGCAGCACGAGGTGCACATCGTAAACGTCATAGATAAAAATATCGCTCCTTGCAGGGGCTGTTTCGGGTGCTGGCAGAAAAAAGACGGCCATTGCGTCATCCCCGACGACCAGAACGCCATACTGGACCTTTACCGCAGCTCGGATATCATCATCTGGAGCTTTCCGCTGTACTGCTACGGCATGCCTTCGCACCTGAAGGCCGTGCTGGACCGCAGCATTCCTCTCATAAAGATGGACATGGTGGAAGGATCCGACGGCGCGGTGCGTCACGAGGCTCTTGTGGACTTTTCAAAGATACATACGCTTGTCATCTGCGGCTGCGGTTTTCCGGACTGGGACGGCAATTTCGATGCACTTCGCATAATGTGCAGGAACTGCTTTAATGACCCGGATATGGTCTTCGTTCCCGAAGCTCCTATGCTGAACGTGCCTGCCGCGGCGGTAGTTGCGGATCCGCTTCTTTTGCGCTTCGAAAAAGCAGGGGAGGAGTACTCCGAAAGCCTTTCGCTTTCTGCCGGTACCATAGCTTCTCTCGAGACGCCCATGATACCTAAGGAAGCGTATATCAGCATCGTCAACGGCCAGAGCAAATAGCTGTTAAAAAAGTAGCACAAAGACCGCGTTTTATGATATAATAACCTAGTTTTGCGGAAGCGGAAAAAAGAAAGGAGGGATGCGCCATGCAGGAGCTCGATGAATTGATGAAAACTATACTGGAGAAGCTCCGATCGAAACAGTACCAGCCTCTGCGCGAGCAGCTGGACGAACTCAATCCAGCGGACATAGCCGAGATCATGGAAGCCCTCTTCGACGACGAGGAGATCAACAACTACGAGCTGACCCTCCTCTACAGGCTGCTTCCAAAAGACGTCGCCGCAGACGTGTTCGTAGAGCTCAACTCCGGCATGCAGGAGGCTCTCATCAGCGCCCTGTCGGACAAGGAGCTTCGCGCCGTGTTCGACGACATGTACCTGGACGATACGGTAGACGTCATCGAGGAGATGCCTGCCAACGTAGTCGAAAGGATCCTCAGCAACGTAGACGCCGAAACGCGCAAGAACATTAATCAGATCCTCAACTATCCGGAAGACTCCGCCGGCTCCATCATGACGATAGAGTACGTGGAGCTATCCCCGAAGATGACGGTAAAGCAGGCCTTCGACCACATTCGCAACACCGGCATCGACAAGGAGACGGTCTACACCTGCTACGTCACGGAGCGCAAGAAGCTCGTCGGCTTCGTGTCCGTAAGGGATCTTCTTATGAACCCCTATGAAGCTAAAATAGGGGACATAATGGACGACAATGTCATCTCAGTCCAGACCACGGACGATAAGGAAGCGGTGGCGAACGTCCTTTCCAAGTACGACATGATAGCCGTTCCGGTAGTGGACAAGGAAGGAAGGCTCGTCGGTATCGTAACCGTCGACGACGCTATCGACGTACTTACCGAAGAGGCCACCGAGGATATCGAAAAGATGGCAGCTATCACGCCTTCGGAGCATCCGTACCTGAGAAGCACTGCCATAGAGATATGGAAGCAGAGGATCCCCTGGCTGCTGCTTCTTATGGTGTCGGCGACCTTTACGGGCATGATAATAACAAGCTTCGAGAACGCCCTGGCCGCCCAGGTGGCCCTTACGGCGTTCATACCCATGCTTATGGATACCGGAGGAAACTCCGGCTCTCAGGCAAGCGTTACTATAATCCGCGGCCTTTCGCTTGGAGATATCGAATTCTCGGATATTCTCAAAGTCGTCTGGAAGGAGTTCCGCGTGTCGATACTGTGCGGTATCTCGCTTTCGGTGGTGGCTTTCGGCAAGATCATGCTCGTGGACCACATGCTCATGCACAACGACGATATAACGCCCCTCGTGGCCTTCGTCATCTGCGCTGCGCTGGCTCTTACAGTCATAATAGCAAAACTCGTGGGCTGCACGCTGCCGCTTCTTGCCAAGAAGGTGGGGTTCGACCCGGCTGTCATGGCATCACCTTTTATAACAACCATAGTGGACGCGCTATCGCTTATGATCTACATGAATCTTGCCACGCTGATACTCAATCTCTGACGTATGCATCACAGGCAGTAAAATAATCGATATAAACAGCACACTTATGCAACATTCAAATTGCGCAGGCGTGCTGTTTTAGTTTATAATGTAAATGTTGGATTACATATAATATCAAGGAGGTGCATTGATGTCGATCCGTAAGTGTGCTTTGCAGGACCCGTCCTTTACAAAGCTCTACGAAGTCTACAAAGACAGGGATGCCGCGGCAAGAGCCGTAAAGACTGCAGGCGGCAAGGTCCTTGCAAAGCTTGGCTCAGACGTCCCCGACGAACTGGTCCTGGCAGCTGGCCTTTTTCCTGTTCAGGTCTACGCAGACCCCGCTAAAAAGCTCGTCTACACAGATCAGATCCTCGAGTTCGCTTTCGACCCTGTCGTAAGAAAGCAGTTCGAAAAACTGGTGGACGGTACCTACAAAGAACTGGCAGATTTTCTGGCAGTGTCTAACTCCACAGACGTTCTTATCAGAGTATTCCTCTACCTCAGGGAGATCTTAAGATCCATGCCCGAGCAGCCCGTTCCGCCCACCACGTTCATCGACATGCTGTTTACAAGAAACCGCATGCACCAGGAAAGGAACGAGCTCATCTTCAGTCTGTTCAGAAAACAGCTCGAAGACTGGACCGGCCGCACCATCACCGATGAAGATATAAAGGCCGCAGCAGCAGTGTGCAACGCGAACAGAGCGGCTCTGCGCAGGATAGGCGAATTAAGGCACGGAGAAGAGGTCCGCATAAACGGAACCGAGGCTCTGGTCATCATAGGATCCGGATTCTTCATGGATAAAAAAGAGCACACCGCTCTTGTCGAAAAGATAGCCGATGCCGCAGCAAACTGGCCCGTCATCACCGGAAAGAGAGTGTTCCTTACAGGAAGCAACCAGGAAGACCTTACGGTCTACTCCATGATAGAAGAAGCCGGCGGCGTGGTAATAGCAGAAGACCACGACTGGGGCGACCGCAGCTACGAGAGGGATTTCAACATGGATTATCCCGTCATCAGAGCTATTGTCGACAGGTACATGCTCAGAAGCTACTCGAGCAAGAAGGCCGTCGTCTCCCAGAGGATAGAAGCTCTGGACGCAGAAGTTGCGGCAGCAAAAGCGGACGCGGTCATCTTTTACACCAACATCTACGAGGATTCCGCAAGCTGGGATTACCCGGGCCAGAAGAAGAGCCTCGACGCGAAAGGAATACCCAACGCGTGCTTTGCGAAGATGCAGTACCCGGCCAAGGCCAACGAAGGCCTTGCCGAAAAGATAGCACAGTTCATCAAAGGATAGGAGCAAGCCATGGAAGAAGTAAAAAAGGAAATGCCAAAGGCCAGCCCTTCCGGCACAGTAAAAAAACTCAGGGCGACGGCGGAAGCCAGCGCCTATCAGAAGCAGTGGTTCCAGGGGCTTAAGGCCCGCGTGGAAGCAGGCGAGGACTTCGCTTACCTCAACGCGGACGTTCCCATGGAAGTGCTCGCTGCCATGGACATACCCTTTGTGGTCAACCAGTGGTGGGCAGCCATCTGCGGCGCTAAGAGGATGACGAAGAAGTACTTCGGGCTTCTTCGCGATGCGGGCTATCGGGACGATCTTTGCAGCTACTGCGCTACAGCTCTTGCCGAAAGTCTCGACCCGGACGATCACGCCTATGACGAGGAGGGAAAGCCCTTAGGACCCTGGGGCGGTCTTCCGGATCCTACCATAGCAATAACAAGGCTCACCTGCGACTGCCAGGGCAAGATCTTCGAGCTGTTCGCTAAAAACCACGGCGCCGATTACTACGCGATAGAAAATACCCAGGCGCGCACCTTCCCGCTCAACTGGTGGGACTACGCAACATACGACTGGGAAAAGCTCTACGACAAGGACCGCCTGGATGCGGCAGTAGAAGAGCTAAAGGAGCTCATACGCTACCTCGAGATGAAGACCGGTAAGATGTTCGACATCAACAGGCTCCAGAAGGTAATGGACAACATCAACAGGCAGGAGACCTGGTACGGCAAGATCAGGGACCTCATCGCCGAGTGCGACAAGGCTCCGGTAACCGTAGTCGACACCATCAACGCCGTAATGCCGGCTCAGTGGCAGCGCGGAAGCGAGTGGGCAGCCGATCACGCCGAGCGCCTCTACTACGAGATAAAAGAGCTCGCAGACAAGGGCGAAGCAGCCGTTCCCAACGAGAAGTACCGCCTGATGTGGCTCGGCCGCGGACTGTGGCACGACTTCGCGTTCTACCAGAACTTCGAAAAGAAGTACGGCGCAGCTTTCGTATGGAGCATGTACCTTGCGATGGGTGCCGACGCCTACAGGCGCTACAACGTGGAGGCGGATCCCTTAAGGGCTCTTGCCGCCAGATACATAGGAATGGAGGACTTCCTCCACATGACGCCGTGGAACGCTCAGTGGTATCTGCAGCAGGCCAGACAGAACGGCATAGACGGCGTAGTCTACATGGTGCCTGAAAACTGCATGCAGGCAGTTGAAGGCTCGTTCTTCATCAAGAAGACGCTCGAAGACGCGGGCATCCCGGTGCTGGCGTTCAACGCAGACCCCGTAGACGCAAGAAAATGGAACAGAGACACCATGACGGGTCTTGTAGAAGAGTTCATAGAAAACAGAGTAATGAAAAAGGAGAAGTAATTATGGGACACGGACCACTCACAGGATATAAGATCCTGGATCTCACTCAGTTCGAAGCAGGCACCGTCTGCACGCTGAATCTTGCATGGCTGGGAGCCGAAGTCTGGAAGGTAGAAAGACCAGGCAAGGGCGAGCTCGGACGCCACAGCGGGCTTCATCCCAAAGACGATACCTACGGATTCCTTGCACTCAACATGAACAAGAAATCCATCACCTGCAACATGAAGACCCCCGAGGGCATGGCTCTTATAAAGAAGCTGCTCGAAAAGGCAGACGTCATCGTAGAGAACATGGGCCCCGGCTCCATGGAGCGCCTCGGCCTGTCCTATGAGGAATGCAAGGCCGTAAAGCCCGACATCATCTACGCGTCCATCAAGGGATTCGCCCACGGCAGCAGGTTCGAGCAGTTCCCGGCATTCGACCCTGTAGCAACTCACACCGGCGGATTCGTCGCAGTCACCGGTCTTCCCGACCAGCCGATCAAGTCCGGCGCTTCCGTTGCCGACTCGGGTTCCGGCATCCAGATGGCTCTGTCCATAATAGCAGCTCTTCTCCAAAGAGAAAGAGAAGGCATCGGACAGAGGATAGATCTTGCTATGCAGGACTACATCATCGGTCTTTGCCGCAGCGGATGGGAACCCTACTACGATTCCGGAAAGCCGCCCAGAAGGGTAGGAAACGGCATGCCTCTTGAGGACGTTGCTCCTTCCGAGACCTTTGCCTGCAAGCCTTTCGGCCCGAACGACTACTGCCACGTCTACACATCCAGAGCTCCCGGATCTACGCAGTGGGACAACCTCTGCCATGCTATGGGTCTTGAATGGATGCTCGAAGACGAGCGTTTTGCCACACCGCACTCCCGCTTCGAGCATAGAGAAGAGCTCTATAAGGCAATGTCCGGATGGTTTGCGGAAAGGACCAAGGAAGAAGCTATGGAGATCCTCGGCAAGGCGGACGTTCCGGCAGGCGCAGTCCTTGATATAGACGACTTCCGCAAGGATCCCGAGTACAAGAAGCTCGGCATGGTCGTTGAGGTGGATCACTACGAAAAGGGCAAGATCGAATTCGCAGGATTTGCATCCAAGATGTCAGGAGTCACTATCGACTACGAGGCTTCTCCGGCCCTTGGAAACGCCAACAAGGAAGTCTACGGAGGCATTCTCGGACTTTCCGAAAATGAGCTAAAAGAACTTGCAGATAAGAAAATAATATAGTATTATTAAATGTACGTTACTCTAATATTTCATTAGAGATCGCATTTGGTATTAATATTGGTATCAATAGAATGAAGGAGAAAAAGTTATGATTTTGAACCAGAAGTACGAAACGCTCCGGAAGCTATACCGCCAGTTTGCAGAGACAGAATTCACCAAGGAGATCATGGACGAGCTCATGGATACCGGCGAATTCAACTGGGACATGCATTACAAGATGGCCAAGTATGGTTTCTTCGGTGTCAAGACACCCAAGGAGTATGGCGGAGCAGGCGGAGATTACATCGATTACGCGCTCATGGTCGAAGAGTTTGCACGCGTAAGCCCCGTTCTCAGCCTCTATGCCAACACCCCGAACTCCCTCGGATCCGGCCCGATCCTCATCGGCGGAACCGAAGAGCAGAAGAAGAAGTACATCACACCGGTAGCTACCGGCGAAAAGATGATGGTATTCGCTCTTACAGAGCCGGGCGCCGGTTCTGACGCGGGCGGCACCACTACCACTGCTATCCTCGACGGAGATGAGTTCGTTGTCAACGGACGTAAGTGCTTCATTTCCGGCGCTCCCATGGCCGACTGGTGCCTCACCTTCGTGAAGACCGATCCCAGCCAGAAGGGAAGCCGCGGAATCTCCCTCCTCGTTGTCGACATGCACCTGCCCGGAGTTTCCGTAGGCGCGCACGAGAACAAGATGGGTATCATGGGTTACCCGACATCCGACGTAGTCTTCGAAGACGTTCGCGTTCCCAAGGACTGCCTGATCGGAAAGATCGACAAGGGATTCCCCCTCGCAATGAAGACCCTCGACGGCGGACGTCTGGGCGTTGCTGCTCAGTCTCTGGGTATCGCTCAGGGCGCTTTCGAAGAAGCTGTCAAGTACGCCAAGGAAAGAAAGCAGTTCGGCAGAAGGATCGCAGACTTCCAGGCTATCAGCTTCATGATCGCTGAGATGGCTACCAAGATCGCTGCTGCAAGAGAGCTCGTTTATCACGCTGCTGAACTCAAGAACGTCAACGATCCCGAAGCAAGCAAGATGTGCTCCATGGCCAAGCTCTTCGCTTCTGAGACCGCAAACGACGTAGCTGCCAAGGCAGTTCAGATCCACGGCGGATACGGTTACATCAGGGAGTACAAGGTAGAGAACTTCTACAGAGACGCCCGCATCACCACCATCTACGAAGGAACCTCCGAGGTCCAGAAGA
>JAFRXM010000010.1 GCA_017443515.1 Bacillota bacterium
CAAGGATTCCATATCCACCACTATGGCCATTCAAGTATTCTTTGACTACTTTAAGCTTAAACTCATCTGTGTACTTCTTTTTTCCTGACATTTCAAAACCCCTTTCATTAGGTTTTGTCTAACGAAAGGGGTTCACTTCACATGTACGGCAGGCCTTTTTATTATTTTTCAAGAGCATTTAGGACTTTCTGTTTAAGATCTGCCAGGGTGCCGTCGTTGTAGATGACAAGGTCCGCGCGTGCTATCTTAACGTCGTCCGGAAGCTGGCTCAGCATGCGTTTTTCGACTTCTTCCCTGCTGATGCCGTCGCGCTTCATGATCCTTGCGATGCGCGTCTCCCTGTCCGCCGCGACTACCCATATCTTATCGACAAAATCTTCTCTTTTGCTTTCAAAAAGCGTGGGCGCGTCGAAGAAGACCTTTCCGTACAGCCTTTCTTCAGAAGCTTTGCCAAGCGCCGCAAGCATTTTCTCATCGAGAGCCTGGCGCATTATTGCATTCAGCTGCTCAAGCTTTTCGGGATCGCCGAACACTATGCTTCCGAGCTTTTTACGTATCAGCTCGCCGTTCTCATCGATTATGTCATCTCCGAATGCTTTGCTAAGATCGTCCAGCACCGGCGAACCTTTTGCAGTAACGCTTCTTGCGATGACATCGGCGTCTACGACGATGTATCCGAGCTCTTTAAGATACTCAGCGACAGTGGATTTTCCGGAACCTGTTCCGCCTGTAAGACCGTAGATCATAGTGTCCTCCTTTATTTCAGATCGTACCAGTTGTCTGCGATATTTTCTTCGGCAATGAGCTTCACCTTTAGTTCAGCTGCGCTTTCCATGCAATCTTTAAGAAGCTTTGCAACGCCTTCAGCGTCTTCTTTGGGCGCCTGGATTATCAGTTCGTCGTGGATCTGCAGTATGAGGCGCGAGGCCGGGAACTTTTCCGCGAGCGCGTCATAGACCTTTACCATAGCGATCTTGATTATGTCCGCGGCCGTTCCCTGTATGGGGCTGTTCATCGCGAGCCTTTCACCGAGCTGGCGCACCATGTACTGCGACGCGTTGATCTCGGGGATGTCGCGCTTCCTGCCGTAAAGCGTGCGTACGCTTCCTGTGGCTTTGCATTCGGCGACCTGCCTGTCCATGAAGGCCTTTACGCCTTTGAAACGCTCGAAATAGTCTTTAATGTACTTTTCGGCCTGTTTTCTTGTTATGGTCAGCTCTTCGGCCAGGCCGAAACCGCTCATGCCGTAAATAACACCGAAATTGACAGCCTTGGCATTGGACCGCAGCTGCGGCGTAACCTCCTCAAGGGGCACGCCGAAAACTTTGGACGCTGTCTCTTTATGTATGTCGTGGCCGCCCGCGAAAGCATCGATAAGCTCCTCATCACCGGACATGTGCGCCATTACGCGCAGTTCTATCTGCGAATAATCAGCACCTACAAGTACATGTTCCGGAGATTCCGCAACGAAAGCTTTGCGAAGCTGCCTTCCGAGCTCGGTCCGCACCGGTATATTCTGAAGGTTGGGCTCTGTGCAGCTGATCCTTCCAGTAGCTGTAACTGTCTGCTGGAAGTGAGCGTGTATCTTGCCGTCTTCTGCTATTAGCGGCAGCATTCCGTCCACATAGGTGCCGTTGAGCTTGGTGAGCGTGCGGTATTCCAGGATCTTTTCTATGATGGGATGCACTCCGGCCAGTTTTTCGAGGACTTCCGCGCTTGTTGAGTAGCCGCGGCTCGTCTTTTTGCCCGCAGGGAGACGCAGTTTTTCAAAAAGGATAGTTCCGAGCTGCTGGGTGGAGTTTATATTGAACTTTTCGCCTGCAAGGCCGCAGATCTGCTCTTCCAGGAGGGCGATCCCTTCTTTTAGCTTTGCTCCGAAAGTCTTGAGCCAGTTCATGTCAGCGGCAAAGCCTTCCTTCTCCATGGATGCCAGGACCTTGCACAGAGGAAGCTCGATATCATAAAGCACAGTATTTAGCGCTTCTTTCTCTATTCTTTCCTTTTGAAGCTTTGCAAGGGCTCCGATATAAGCAAGTTTTCTTGCTGATGCGATCAGGTCTTCGTCGGCGGCGAACATCGAGATCTGCTCTGCGCCGGGTGAGAGGTTTACATTGAATTCTCTGAAAACGAGCTCTTCCAGGGACGGGGCTTTGGTGCTGGGAGAAAGCACGTACTGAGCCAGGCTGCAGTCGAACTCTGTCTTAAGGCCGCTGATGTCCGCGCCCTTACAGGCGAGATAATAGTACAGCCTTCCAAGGCCGAAGCCTGTCAGCGCCGCGTTGCTGCCGTCCGCTGCTTTTACGAATTCATCCTCAAGTTCAGGCCCCACGTAAAAACAGCCGTTTTCAGCGAGTATTTCCGCATTTCCGAACTTCGGGACGGATATGTGGTTATCGTCGCTTATAATGTCTATTATGAGCCTTCCAGAGGCAAATGCACTGTGTATATCGTCAGCGGAGGCCTGCCTGATCTGGGGTATCTCTACAGAAAGGCTGCTCTTTTCCTCAGCAGTGTTTTCCACCTCGCCGGTGGGTAGTTCTTTTCTGAGCGCTGCCAGGAATTTGTTGAATTCGAGCTTTGTATAAAGTTCTATCAGCGCTTTTGTGTCCTGCGGTCTGATGCGAAGATCTTCCACGGTGTAATCCACCGGGACGTTCTTGACTATCGTAGCAAGCCTTCTGGACATAAGAGCGCTCTGGGCGCCCTCCTCTATCTTTTGCCGGAGCTTTTCGCTGTCGACTTTGTCCAGATTTGCCATAAGCCTGTCGAGGGATCCGAACTGCTGTACGAGTTTGATTGCGGTCTTTTCCCCTACTCCTGGGATGCCGGGAATGTTGTCTGAAGTGTCTCCGCGCAGGGCTTTGTAATCGATGAACTGCTCGTGGTCGAAGCCGTATTCTTCTTTCATTGCGGCGTCGTCGTAGAGCTTGAACTCGGATATGCCTTTCTTTGTGATAATTACAGAAGTGCTGTCTGTAGCCAGCTGCAGCGCGTCGCGGTCGCCGGTAATAACTATAGCCTTAAGACCCGCGTCTTCAGCCATCCTGGCTGTGGTGCCTATGATGTCGTCTGCCTCGAAACCGTCCTTTTCGTACTGGTATATACCCATAGCTGCAAGGACTTCCTTAAGTATGGGCATCTGCATGGCCAGCTCGTCAGGCATCTTCTTCCTTCCGGCTTTGTAATCCGTATACTCCAGATGCCTGAATGTAGGCGCTTTTCTGTCGTAGGCGACAAGCATGTGTGTAGGACTGTGATCCGCCCTTATCTTTGACAGCATGCTTAGAAAACCGAAGATGCCCTGAGTATATATGCCTTCTTTGGTTATCATAGGGCGCTGAATGGCGAAAAACGCTCTGTTTACAAGGCTGTTGCCGTCGATGATCACAAGTCTGTCCATTTCTGTAACTGATTCTTCCTTTGTACTAAAAAAGACCCCAAAGTGCCGTTGGGCTATAATTCACGCCCTATCATGTGATAGGTGGGCTGCCTGCTCTTATGCCTCTGTCTTCCACTGATATGATGAGGCCTGACATAACGCATAAATAGACGTCCGGCGTCCCGATGTTGAACTGTAGGTTGAATTAATGGCCCTGACGCACACCCCAGGATCTTAAGTTTTACTCTTCGCCGTAAAGATCTATGCCGCAGTTGGTGTAGACCTTCTGGACATCGTCGTCCTCCTCAAGGATCTCTATCATCTTGCGCAGAGACCCGATCTGCGATGCATCCGGTGTAGATGTCATGGAGGGCACCTGCTCTATATCTGCCTCAAGTGTCTCAAGACCTGCGTCATTTATAGCAGCCATTACGTCGTTGAACACGTCCGGTGCGCAGAGGACTTCGAAACTGTCCTCGTATTCGACTATGTCATCTGCGCCGGCTTCAAGAGCAACTTCCATGAGCTGATCTTCTGTGACGCCGGTCTCTTTGTCGAATTCAATGACACCCTTGGTGTCGAACATGTAGGATACGCATCCGGGAGTGCCGAGGTTTCCGCCGAACTTGTCGAAGGCGTGCTTGACTGAAGATGTCGTTCTGTTCTTGTTGTCGGTGAGAGCTTCTACTATGACTGCTACACCGCCTGCACCGTAACCTTCGAATTTGAGCTCTTCGTAGGTCTCGCCTGCGAGCTCGCCTGTGCCCTTCTTGATGGCTCTTGTGATGTTGTCGTTCGGAAGGCCTGCTGCCTTTGCTTTATCTATAGCCGTACGGAGCGACGGATTGTAATCCGGATCTCCGCCTGCCTTGGCTGCTACTGTTATGAGTCTTGCGTATTTAGTGAAACTTGCGGCCCTCTTGGAATCCTGAGCGGCCTTTCTTCCGGCGATAGTGCCGTGTCTGCCCATTGGAATCACTTCCCTTCTAAATAGTTCGTTTATCTTTGTGGCTTAATTCTACCATTAAATTCCACTGTGTTCAAGAGAAATTTAAAGGCTTCATTTCCTTTCTTCTTTCTCCTCTTCGGGGTACTTAAGGCCCCATTCTCGCCTCAGATCCGTCATAACTTTCATGACGCTTCGCGTAAGGCCGAGCTTCATGGCGGACGCATCGCCGCTTTGCACGGCGTTTTCCATATCCTCAACTTCGTACATGAGAGCGAGTTTGCTGTTCCCTGCGCTGATCTGATTAGTCTCGCCGCTTACGGCGTCAGTAAAGAAAGCTTTTTCAGCTCTGGGGTAGTTCTGTATCTCGAGGTAGCCTTTTTCGCAGCTTATCATAATGCGCTTGGGCTGTTTTGAATGCATTGATAAAGCAACGGTGGCTACCTGTCCGCTTTCAGTTGCAAGCGCTATGGCGGACATCTCGTCGCTTCCGGCAGGAGAAGGAGTATTGACACTCAGCACCTTGCAGGGCTCGCCGTCAAGAAAGCTCAGCACTGCGGAAAATGCGTATGAGCCGATATCCAGAAGTGCTCCGCCGCCTTTTGCAAGATCGAAGAAGCGGTTCTCCATATCGTAAGTCTTGAAGCTTCCGAAATTTGCGGTAATGACCTGGACTTTCCCGAATTTGCCGGCGTCCTTCATTGCCCACAGCTTTTTATATACAGGCATGTGGTATATGGTCTGGGCTTCGGCAAGCACGAGCTTCTTTTCTTCGGCAAGCGCAATGCACTCTTCAAGCTCCGTGGAGTTGAGGGTAATTGACTTTTCAGACAGGACGTGCTTCCCGTTTTTCAGAGCGTCTTTTATTATCTGAAAATGTGTATTATGTGGTGTCGCGACATATACGATATCAACTTCGGGATCCGCCAGCAGCTCCTCGTAAAAACGGTAGAGCCTGTCGATACAGTATTTCATGGCGAACTTTTCACCTTTGCTGTAGGTCCTGTTGACGGCGCCGAAAAGCCTTCGCCCTGAAGCTGCGAAGCTCTGAGCCATCTCGTTAGCTATCCATCCGGTGCCTACAACGGCCCAGTTAAGCTGCCTGCTCATCTGAAATTCACCTCGTAGATGTGCTTTGCAATATCACTGGTCGAAAAATCTGTGATGACCCAGTGCGTGCGCCCGTAAGGCTTGTGGTCCTTAAGGTCTATCTCAAACAGCTTTTTGTTCAGCGCCTTAGCGTGGCTGTAAGGGTGTCCGTACGCTGCGGATCCGTTGGTGCTGAGGAAATCGAGACCGATCTCGCGCTGCATTTCATCGCTGTCGAATCGTCTGCTGGTCTGATCAAGACCGGCGGTAAAAGCGGTCCATTTGTCAGCGTTATCGTATTTATACCGGTCCTGTACGGTGAGGTAATATGTTTCCTGCTTGAAAGTAACAGCGTTCTGCGGGGCGCCCCCTGCTCTATCGCCCTGATCGGCCCAGTCTATCGCTATGCCGGAGTTTTTTCCAAGACTGAGCGCATCATTGTAACGTCTCATAAGCACTATCTTTCCTCTGCACTGTCCCAATACAGGAAGAGTATCGGAAAGATACCAGTATTCAGGGTCTTTATCTATGCATTCGTGCAGGAGCTTCTGGAATTCAGCAGTATCGCTGCCCTGCTCCATCTTCACTGCAAAAATGACGGTCTCAGAAGGGTCGTTTTTCAAGAACCCGTAGACTTCTTTGATAGCGTCGTTAAGTTTAAGCGTTCCGGACCAGACCCAGGGACCTGTCTGGCAGGCGCAGAAACCGTGATAAAATATCAGTTCGCCGTTTTTCGCGCCGAGCCTTATATCGAGATACCTGAAGCCGTCTGTAAGCTGCTTTCCAATGTAAAAGTACTGGCACCTGGAGAAGAACGGCAGCATTGCGTATGCCGAAGCGCTGTCGTGTGTTCCTGGGATGTTGATGTCGCAGATCAGAGTGTCGTCCGGGATATCCTTCATCCATGCAGGCTGTGCTTCCTCGCTCTTTTTCGCGGTCTCAAACATCGGCACTACGTAAAGCACTGCAAACGCTGCAACGATGATAATGATTATAAATGTGATAAGGATCTTAAAGAACTTCTTCATCTTTTCAGCTCGACTTTTTGTCGTTATCCTTGATAAACAGCCTTGCAATACCTACTACTGCGATAACTCCGCCCACGAAATATACATAGAAAGCATAGCGGTCCCACTGGTTGATATCGATCTTTGTCGGATCATCAAGCTGATACCGTATCGCAAGTTCCCCGCCTTCCTCCATGTCGCGGGAATATGCTTCCAACTGTACATTTTCATATGTTTTGCCGTCCTGTGCGGTAAAACTTACGTAGACCTCGTATTTGCTGTACATGATGGACTGTTCTGTGAGCTTGAGTTTAGTTATAACGCCTGCTGCCCTTCCGTAACCAGGTTCGGTGTAAAAGTTCATCAGTATTCCGAAAACGATTATGATGATACCGATACCGATATTCCCGAGTTTTGATCCAAGGTTTTTTTTCATTCTTTGATCCTATATCCTTTCCAGGAGCGCGATGCACTCCGTGTGTTTTGTGAAGCTGAAATTGTCGTATGCCGTGACGCTGACTGTCCTGTATCCGGACATCTGCGCTGCTCTGAGGTTTTTAGCAAGCGTCTTCGGATTGCAGGAAACATAGACTATCTGGGGAACGCCGTACGATAGTATCTGAAGAAGCGCCTTGGGCATGATGCCGGCCCTTGGAGGATCGACCATGATGACGTCCGGCTTTTCTTCTATGCCTGAGAGAACTTCCTGCACATCTCCAGCGATGAATTCGCAGTTTTTAAGTCCGTTGGAAGAGGCTGAACTGACAGCGGTCTGTACAGCTTCTTCAACTATCTCAACGCCTATTGCTTTTTTTGCTTTCAGCGCCATAGCCTGAGTCATGGTACCTGTTCCGCAGTAAAGATCGTATACAGTTTTACCTTCCAGTCCGTCTATGAGGCTTATTGCGTCGCTGTAGAGTCTTTCGGCTGCTTCCACGTTCGTCTGGAAGAACGAGAAAGCCCCAACGCTGAACTTAAGGCCCAGTATCACGTCGTTGTAATACGGGCGTCCGTGCAGGATGCGCACATCATCCGCTATAACAGCATCGGCTTTGTTGTCGTTTATAGTGTGCAGTATGCCTGCGGCTGTGTTGTCCAGCGGCAGCGACAGTATCATATCTTTGAAGCCTTCTGCGTCGAATTTCGTATCGGAGCTTGTGACGAGATTTATAAGAAGCTCGGAGGTGCGTACGCCGCGGCGTATTATCAGGCTGCGCATCAGCCCGGCGTGCAGCTTTTTGTTGTAATGTGTGTATCCGTGCTGCCTTACGAATTCCATCGTGGCTTTAAGGATCCGGTTGAAATCCTCAGGCACGAGCCTGCATTCGCCTGTGTCAACGATAGAAATAAAGCTCTTCGCGGCGTGAAGGCCCAGGATGGTAGGCCCGTCCTTTACCTCGTTGCCGAAGGTGTATTCCATCTTGTTGCGGTAGCGGTATCTGCATGGGGACGGTACGATGCCGGTGACGACCGAAGGATCTATGCCTTCGGCTCTCAGGAAGCCTTTTACTTCGCCTAGTTTGTTCTTTATCTGATCTTCGTATGGAACTCCCTGGTAGCTGCAGCCTCCGCAGCGTTTTGCAGAAGGACAGATACCGTAAGGATCGCTTATAATGCGCGCGTCATTTTGATCCATAGCTGTCCAAAAACTCCTTCTTGAATTCCATGAAGCGGTCTTCTTCTATGGCGCGGCGCATCTTTTCGGCAAGCCTTACGAGAAAATACAGATTGTGCTCCGCAAGGAGCATGGATCCCAGTATCTCCGGGCTCTTCTGCTTGAACAGATGCCTTATATAAGCTTTTGAGTAGTTCCTGCAGCAGTAGCAGTCGCATTCGGGATCAACGGGTGAGAAATCATCGAAATACTTTGCGTTGTCTATGTTTATGCGCCCGCGGGAGGTCATTGCCATGCCGTGCCTTGCGAGCCTTGTGGGCTCCACGCAGTCGAACATATCAACGCCGTGCTCCACGGCTTCAAGTATGTAGTCCGGGGTGCCGATGCCCATGACATAGCGGGGTCTGTCCGAAGGAAGCATGTCTACGGCGTAATCCAGCACGCCTACGTACTTTTCCTTAGGTTCTCCTACGGAAATGCCGCCGATAGCGTAACCGGGAAGATCGAGGGCGACTATTTCATCCGCGCTCTGCTGTCTTAAGTCCTTGAAAAAGCCGCCCTGCATTATGCCGAAAAGCGCCTGGTCTTCGGGGCGTTTGTGGGCTTCTTTGCAGCGCCTGAGCCAGCGCGAGGTACGGGCCTGGGACTCTTTTATGTATTTATAATCTGAATCGGGCGGAGCACATTCATCAAAAGCCATTATAATATCAGCGCCAAGTGCGTTCTGCACTTCTATGCTTTTTTCCGGCGTGAACATATGCCTGGATCCGTCGATATAGGATCTGAAGCTCACTCCTTCTTCGGTGATCTTGCGAAGATCACCCAGGGAAAAAACCTGAAATCCGCCCGAATCCGTGAGTATCGCTCTGTTCCAGTTCATGAAGCTGTGCAGCCCGCCTGCCATTCTTACAAGCTCGTGGCCTGGCCTCAGATACAGGTGATAGGTGTTGGAGAGTATGATGCCTGCGCCTTCATGGCCCAGGGCTGCTACGTCTTCGGGCTTCATGGCTTTTACGGTAGCCTGGGTACCTACAGGCATGAAAACAGGAGTCTGCACATCTCCATGCGGCGTGTGCAGCACCCCTCTTCTTGCTCCGGTGTATTTGTCTTTATGTATGAGTTCGTACGTTACGGCGTGCTTCATCGTCAGTTGCTGCCTGCATCGTTTTTTGCAGCGTTGTCTGTGTTATTTCCTGGAGGTGTCTGAGCTCCTCCGTCAGGCGTGTCAATGTGTTCTTTCAGTTCTATCAGTTCTGGATTCCTGAACGTCCACTTGCCGTCTATTATGGAAAGGTGGAAAGGATGGATGCGCTCGCGCTCTATGAGCTGGGGCTTGTCTTTCTGCATATATTCTGCCCTGACAAAGATCATGAGGCCCTTTTCCGTATCTGTCTTTCCGGCAGTATAGGTGGAATACTCGACCCACATATTGCCTATGGTGGGATCGGCGTTGGCAAATTCTTCATCGCTGGTGTTGGAGATGAGCTGTGTGCGCATCTGTTCGTAGAGGGCAACTACACCTTCAAAACCGAGTTCGGCCGGATAACTGCATTCCTGGCCGCATTTTTTGCAGACCTGGGATGTGGGAGATTTCACTTCCCATTCGTGCTCCTGCCTGCTTAAGGATTCCGTATAGCTGTCCCCGCATCTTGTGCAGGTATATTTGATGATGCCTGATTTTGTGCAGGTGGGCTCTGTTTCTATCTTTCCGCGGTAATCGTGGACTTCATAGGCGGGAGGCTGAGTTTCAGTTACCGTATAATCGCAGCGTGAGCACTTGTAGACGCGCTTGCTCTCCTCTACGCATACCGATTCGGTAGCCTCGATAAGCTGCATGTCGTGGCCTTTTGCAGGTATTGGTTCGTTGTAGGAATCTCCGCATTTGCGGCATTTGTAGAGCAGTTCGCCGTCCTCGGTGCAGGTAGCTTCACGTACGGTAGATTCCTCGTATTCGTGTATGCACAGCACAGGCCCTGTATTGTTTCTGCCAGAGATGTTGTCGATCTGCCCCTGGCAGGAAGAAAGTACGACACATAGGGCGAACACTATGGTTAACGTAATAATGATTTTGTATCTTAGCCTCATTTTAAACCCCTGTTTATTTATCCCTTTTGATCTATACTTCGTAGAGCTTCCATCCTACGGGGACATAAAGCTCTGTATACAGCTTTATAGCGTAGCGGTCTGTCATACCCGCTATCTGGTCTTTTACGACTTCTTCGATACCGTCTGTTTCTATAAGTTCCTGAAGATCCGAAGGCAGCTCATCAGGATGCTCCATATAGTGGTCGTAGAGCGAGAATATGAGGTTCTTGATGCGGGAAAGCTCCCTGTCCTGCTTTACTACCGGATTCCTGTAGACGTTGGCGAACATCCAGTTGCGAAGCTCGTCCATGGCGCGGAAGGCCTCAACGGACTGGATTATACGGTCTTTTCCGTCGGAGTTTTCTATGGCGTCCTTCACAAGGAAGTTGATCCTGTCGCCGTGACTGTGGCCGAGCACGTCCACAAGGTCTTTTGGTATGTCTTCTTCCTTTATGACTCCGGCGCGGAGAGCATCGTCTATATCGTGGTTTATGTACGCGATGCGGTCCGAAAGGCGCACTGTCTGGCCTTCCAGGGTAAACGGCATATTCGGGCCGGAATGGTTTACTATTCCGTCGCGCACTTCCATGCAAAGGTTCATGGTGCGTCCGCTGCTGTTGCGTTCTATAACGTCCACTACTCTCAGGCTCTGGACATTGTGCGAAAAGCCCCCGGGATGGCGTTCGTTGAGGTAAGCCTCTCCGTTATGTCCGAAAGGAGTGTGGCCAAGATCGTGTCCCATGGCTATGGCTTCCGTAAGGTCTTCGTTGAGCCTTAGCGCCCTGGCGATGGTCCTTGCTATCTGCGATACCTCAAGCGTATGCGTAAGCCTCGTCCTGTAGTGGTCCCCTTCCGGGCTCAGGAAGACCTGAGTCTTATGCATGAGGCGGCGCAGTGATTTTGAATGTATTATCCTGTCGCGGTCGCGCTGAAAACAGGTGCGCATCTGGCAGGGCTCCTCGGAAGTGATCCGCCCCAGAGAATCTCCAGCTTTTGAGGCGAACGGTGAAAGAAGTTCGTATTCTTTTTGTTCCAGCTCTTCTCTTAGTATCATGTTCTTTTTCCTAAACGCCGGTAGACCCGAAGCCGCCCTGTCTTACGCCTTCGGCGCAGTCGTCTTCTGTTATGCCATAGGGCACCAGAACAGCCTGTACGAATGCTTTTCCGGCTTCGAGCGTGAGTGTTTTGCCGCTTTTGGAATCGTTTGTGACAGGCACCATTATGTGGCCTTCGTTGGCCGCGTCGTAATAATCCGAGTCTATGAGGCCCATGGTATTATCAAGCTGGAGCCTGAATCGAGAGCCGAGCCCGGACTTGGGGAGTATGAGAAGCATCCAGCCGGGCTGCATCCTGATGCGAAGCCCTGTGGGGATCTTTACGCTTTCGCCAGGAGCCAGAGTGAAGTAAAACGGCGTGATCATATCGTACCCGGCAGAGCCTGCTGTAGCCCTTCTGGGAATGGCTATGTTGTCGTAAAGCATCCTTGCAGCTGCCACGTTGCCGCCAATGCATTCGTTGAAATCGCTTACAAATTGCTTTATGCTTACTTTTTCGAACTTTGCGATGCGGTTTTCCATCCTTACCTCCGTTGCGAAGTGAATAAGTATATTTAAAATATTATACTACTTTTTCCTGTGCCGGAAAACAAATTTTGCTAAAAATTCACAAATTTATAAATCGTTTCAAAAGCCGTGCTTCTTAAACAGCCTGTCCATAGCCTGCGTTATCTCCTCAAGAGGCATGGTCTGGTAAGCGTGATGTGTGCAAAGCTCATCCGCAGCCATTCCGTGCGCGAAAACTCCCATGCAGGCGGATTCAAACGGATCATCCATGAAGCTCAGCATGGCTGTTATCATTCCTGTAAGAACATCTCCGCTTCCTGCCTGCGCAAGCCCCTGGTTGCCGCTGCAGTTCACGTAGATCCTTTCGTCCGGCGATGCCACTATCGTTTCCGGCCCTTTAAGGACTGTAATGAAGCCGTACTTTTCAGCGCATTCTGCTGCAGCCCCTGCCGGATCTTCCATGACCTGCTGTTTGGACTTACCGGTGAACTGCATGAATTCTCCCAGGTGAGGCGTTATTATGATAGGCGGCATAGCGTCTGAAGCTTTGTCAAGCAGATGCATGTTGGCTGAAAGAATGTTCAAAGCTTCAGCATCCAGCACTACAGGTGCTTTGCAGGTCCATAGAAGAAGCCTCAGTATGTCCAGCTTGTTGAGATTGTTTACCGCTCCGCTTCCGTATGCCGCCGCGCTGCAGTTCGCTGCAAGGTGCGGCAGGACAGATTTATAATTTTCTTCCGTATACGGATAAAACACCGGTTCCATGAATCTCGACGCAGCTACAGGATAGATATCTTTTGGAAGCATGACATTGATATACGGCGCGCCAAGCGCCCTGGCGCCCAGTATGTTGAGACAGGCAGCCCCGGCCATTCCGTAGCTTCCTGATATCAGAAGTATCTTTCCTGTGCTGCCTTTGTGAGCGTTAGCGGCGCGTTTTGGAAAAGCTCTGAAGAAAGACTCTTCATCGAGCTTGAATTCGTTGTATTTTGAAGTGTAGATCTGCTGCATTGCGCTGCTCCTTGCGATAATAATACGCTGTCTTATGTATTATAACACAAAAGGACCGCTGCGCAAAATGCAGCGGCCCTTAAGCTTAGCTTATGCCTTGATGATGGGTGTATCCTCAAGACCCTTGCGGGTGAGGTTTACCCTGCCCTTGTCGTCGATCTCGTAGCACTTTACTGTTACGGTGTCGCCGACTCCGAGCACATCTGTGACTTTCTCTACGCGTTCTTTGCTGATGCGGGAAACATGCAGCAGTCCGTCTTTTCCGGGAAGAACTTCCACGAAAGCACCGAAGTCCATGATGCGGACGACTTTGCCTGTGTAGGTCTTGCCGACTTCAACGTCTGCGGTGATGTACTCGATCTCGGACTTTGCAGCCTCAGCGGATGCGAGATCCGGGGATGCGATGAATACGTTGCCGTCGTCGTCGATGTCGACCTTGGCTCCGGTCCTTGCGATGATACCGTTGATGGTCTCTCCGCCTTTTCCGATGACGAGCCTGATCTTTTCAACAGGCACCTTCATGGAGATGATGCGCGGAGCCCACTTGGAAAGCTCTTCACGCGGCTTGTCTATCTCTTCCATCATCTGGCCCATGATGTACATGCGGCCTTCCTTAGCCTGCTGCAGAGCCTTCCAGAGTATATCTCTGGAAAGTCCGTGGACCTTTATATCCATCTGGATAGCGGTTACGCCCTTTTCTGTTCCGGCAACCTTAAAGTCCATGTCGCCGAGGAAGTCTTCCATGCCCTGGATATCGGAAAGGATAGCCATGGTGGAGCTTCCGTCTTCTTCGACTCTTTCAACAAGACCCATAGCAATACCTGCGACAGGAGCCTTGATGGGAACGCCTGCGTCCATAAGCGCAAGCGTGGATCCGCAGACAGATGCCTGGGAAGAAGAACCGTTGGAAGAAAGAACTTCGGAGACGACTCTTATTGCGTACGGGAACTCTTCCTTGCTGGGAAGAACGGGAAGCAGTGCTCTTTCAGCGAGAGCGCCGTGTCCTATCTCGCGCCTTCCGGGGGATCTGGGCTGCTTAGCTTCGCCTGTGCAGTATCCCGGGAAGTTGTACTGGTGCATGTAGCGCTTTTCGGTCTCTTCGTCGAGTCCGTCGAGGGACTGAGCTTCGGAGAGAGTGCCGAGGGTAACTACTGAGAGCACCTGGGTCTGTCCGCGCTTGAACAGGCCTGTTCCGTGGGTCCTGGGAAGGACTCCGGTCTCGCACCAGATCGGACGGATCTCGTTTAAAGCCCTGTTGTCCGGGCGGATACCTTCGTCGAGGATCATGCCGCGGACCTGTTCCTTGGTGATGTTGTAGAGGACTGCGTCTATGTCCTTTTCGCCTTCGGGGAATACTTCAGCGAAGTGTTCCTTGGTCTCGATCTCGACAGCGTCCATGTTGTCGAGCCTCTCCTGCTTGTCCTTTGTGAGGATGGCGTCGTGCATCTTGGGTACTGCGAACTCGCGTACCGCTGCGTCGATCTCTTCGGAGGGCTTTCTGAGCTCGGGAACGATCTTTTCCTTGCCTACTTCCGCAACGATCTCCTTTATGAAGCGGCAGAGCTTCTGGATCTCTTCATGAGCGAACATGATAGCGTCCAGACATACTGCTTCCGGAACTTCCTGAGCGCCGGCTTCCACCATCATGATGGCTTCTTCGGTACCGGCAACGTACATGGAAAGATCAGATGCTTCGCGCTGAGCAAGCGTCGGGTTGATGACGAACTGTCCGTCTACCCTGCCGACCTGTACGGAACCTGTCGGGCCATCCCAGGGAATGTCGGATATTGCCAGAGCGACGGACGAACCGATCATTGCGCATATCTCCGGTGCGCAGTCAGGATCGACGCTCATGACAACGGCCTGAACTTCTACTGCATTATAGAAGCCCTTCGGGAACAGAGGCCTTAACGGCCTGTCCATAAGGCGGCACTTGAGTATCGCCTTTTCTGCCGGACGGCCTTCTCTTTTGATGAAGCCTCCGGGGATCTTGCCTACGGCGTAGAGCTTTTCTTCGTAGTCGCATGAGAGCGGGAAGAAGTCGGCGTCCGGGTTTGCGGTCTTAGCCATGCAGGCTGTGACGTTTACGACTGTATCACCGTAGCGCACCCAGACCTGGCCATTGGTCTGCTCGCAGACTTTGCCGATCTCAAGCTCAAGAAGCCTTCCGCCGAGGGCTGTCCTGAATGTTCTGTAATCTGTGAATCTCATAGGTACCTTTTACTTTCTCAGACCGAGGCGTGCGATAAGAGCTCTGTAACGCTCGATGTCCTTGTTCTTGAGATAAGCCAGAAGGTTTCTTCTGTGACCTACCATCTTGAGAAGGCCGCGCCTGGAGTGGTTGTCCTGTGCATGGGTCTTGAGGTGCTCGTTGAGCTCGTTGATCCTGTAGGTAAGAATTGCTACCTGTACTTCAGGGGAACCGGTGTCGCCTTCACAGGTCGCGTACTCTTTGATGATCTCTGCCTTTTTTTCTGTTGTAAGCATAATAAAAAACTCCTTTACTTACGTTCACCTAAAGCTGCGGGCTGCGTCGGAGATTCGGCAGGCGAAGCTGAAGGTAGATTTAATTGACTGTGGCATTTTATCACAAACCATATGGTTTGTAAACAACTATTTTGGTGGAGAGGGACGGTTCTTCTCCACTATTCAGGAACTGTTCCTGAGTGGAATTCCCTTGCGGCAATGCAGTCCTTTTCTATCTGGGATGAGAGCTCTTCAAGGCTGCGGAACTTGACTTCGGGGCGGAGAAGTTTTATGAATTCCACGCGTATAGGATGTCCGTAAAGATCTCCTTCGAAGCCGAATATATGAGTCTCAGCGTTTTTGGCGAACTGCCCTACGCTGGGCTTGTTTCCGACGTTTGTAACAGAATGATATTTAGTGTTATTTACATAAATATTTGTTACGTATACACCGTTCATCGGAAGTGCCATATCCGTATTAAGAGACAGGTTTACAGTCGGAAACCCCATAGTTCTTCCAAGGTGCTCACCCTGCATGACTTTGCCGCTTATCGCATAGAGCCTTCCGGTAAGCTTTTCAAAAGCGGATACATCGCCTTCTTCAAGCTTCTGCCTTATAAGGGTACTTGATACGATCTTCCCGTCTATGTCATACTCTTCCATAACAGTAACGGCAAATCCATACTTTTTACCGAATTCTACAAGGTCTTCGGGGTGCCCTGCTCCTTTGTATCCGAAGCTGTTGTTGAATCCGCACAGCGCGTGCTTTGCGCAGAGGTCTCCTGCAAGTATGTCCCTTGCAAACTCTTCGGGGCTGCTCATGCGAACCTTATCGACAAAAGGTATCGCGACCATTACATCAGCTCCCAGAGCTTCCAGGGCAGCTTCTTTTTCTGCAAGAGTCATTATGCTCTTTACGACGCAGCGCCCTGCTATCTCGTTTACTGGATGGTTTATGAATGTGAAAACGACAGAAGTAAGCCCTTCTTCTTCTGCGATCTTTACTGTTCTTCTTATAAGTTCCTGGTGCCCTTTGTGTACTCCGTCAAAGTTGCCTATGGCAACAGCCGAAGGCTTCAGGAGCTCTTTTGCTTCAATAAGGCTTGTTATTACTATCATGAAAATACCTTCACAGGCTTGAGGGAATTTCCTTCAAACTCTGATATTCCAATAAGCTCTTCTCCAAAAAACACCGCTACGGGCTTTTTCTGTAAATAAGCTTCGGGACTGTGTTTCAGCGTCATCCCGTTGAGATACTTTTTTGCCTGCGCCTCGTCAAGCTGCAGCCTTTGCATATCGCCTATCGCGCGGCCGACAGGAAGCATGCGCTTCAGAACTTCCGAAGCCTCCATCTTTCTTGCTTCTTCAAGGTCCAGGGCTTCATCGAGGCTGAAACCGCACGCTTCTGTCCTTGTAAGAGAACTAAGGCATGCTCCGCAGCCCAGCTTGATTCCAAGATCGTGACATATGGTGCGGACATATGTGCCTCTGCCGCAGCGTACTTTCAGATGTCCTTCTGCAACTGATGGATCGTAATCCAGAAGCTCTACGCTGTAAATTGTGACTATGCGCGGCTCGATTTGCGGTTTTTCTCCGCTGCGCGCAATGTCATATGCCCTTCTTCCGTTCACGAAGACCGCGCTGTAAGAAGGCGGCGTCTGCAGTATCTCGCCTTCGAACGATCTTAAAGAGATCTCTATCTCTTCTGCCGACGAAGGTACAGCTTTACATTCTGTTTCTGAAAAGAACGACTCGTCATCTTCTCCCCAGATATCCTGGGTCTTCGTCACTTTGCCGAACCTGATCCCTGCAACATAGGTCTTTGCTGCAGTATCCATGTACTCTATGAGTTTGGTCGCTTTGCCTATACATACAGGCAAAACACCGGTCGCGTTCGGGTCGAGCGTTCCGGTGTGTCCCATCTTTCTGATACCGGTGATGCCGCGCATGATGGCAATGCAGTCGTGCGAGGTATATCCGGCAGGCTTATTAATAACGATTATTCCGTCCATCAGTTTTAACGCGCAAGCTCTTCAGAAATTGCTTTTTTTACTAATGACAGCGCTTCTTCTATCGGTACATGCAGAGTTCCTCCGGACGCTTTCGGATGGCCCCCGCCTCCGAGTTTTTGGGCTATGCCGAGTACATCAGACTTTCCTTTTGACCTCAGAGAAAGCTTGATGCTGCCATCTTCAGATTCTTTAAGAAAAGCGCATATCTCCACTGTGTCTATCTTGCGGAGCACATCTATGCAGCTTCCGGTCATATCGTATGTAGCGCCTAATTCCCTGAGCTTTTCCTGCGTGACGTAGGATACGGCTGCCCTGCCGTCCTCAAAAAGATCCATCCACTGTATTATCAGGGATTCCAGCTTCATCTGGGAGAGCGGAACAGTATCGTAGATCAATGTTCCGAGCTTATCGAATTCTATACCTGCTTTGTAAAGTTCGGCTGCAACGAGGTGGCATTCAGCGGTGGTGTTGGAATAGCGGAAGCATCCTGTGTCAGTCATTATCGCGACAAAAAGGTCTTCAGCTATCTCCTTGTCGATCGGGACTTTAAGTTCGTTGATGAGCTGGTATACGAGCAGTCCTGTTGCGGAAGCCTTGGGATCCACTACGGAAAGATCAGCAAATCCGCCTTTTTGCATGTGATGATCGAGACAAATAGTAGTATCGCAGGATCTGTAAATATCGAGGCGCTTTTCTATCCTGTATTCATCTCCGCAGTCCACTGCGATCGCAAGCTGAGGTGTGTAAGGCATTTCGTACACGAAGAACGGAAGTGCATCAGATCCGCCATTGCTGTGATCGTGCATGAACTTAAGATAGTAAGGGATATCGTCTTCGAGAAGAATGACGCAGCGTTTTCCGAGATACCTTAACGCATGGCAAAGTGCAGACGCAGAACCTATGGCATCACCGTCCATGTTGGTGTGCGTCATTATGACTATGTCAGACTTGGCCTTGATCTGTTCAGTTATCTCTTTCCACTTGTTCATCGTTTCTTTTTATCTCGTCAAGTATGCGGTCCATCTTCTCGCCGTATTCGAACGATTCATCGAATCTGAATACCAGAACAGGCACATAGCGGACCTTTACAGCCTTTCCTATGACAGATCTGATATATCCCTGGCTGCGTTCGAAGGCAGCGAGTATATCTTTTTTATCATCTTCGGAGACCGTCTTTCCCGAATACGACAGGCAGGTGATGTAAACGTAGGCGTAGCTGCCGTCCCTTGTAACATCCACACCGCTTATCCCGGTCATTCCCGCAGAAAAGCGCGGGTCTTTCAGGTCCCCTCTTACGAGCATCTCGCTGATTATCTTTCTGATCTCTTCAGCGAGGCGCTCTGGTCTGTGGCTCTTTCCCATTAGTCTCTCTTGACCTCTTCCATCTTGAAGGCTTCGATTATGTCGCCTATCTTGATATCGTTGAACTTATCGATACCGATACCGCACTCGTAGCCCTGGTTGACTTCTTTTACGTCGTCCTTGAACCTGCGCAGCGAGCTGATCTCACCCTCGTGGATGACTATGCCGTCGCGTACGAGGCGAAGCTGTGCGCCGCGGGCGACTTTACCTTCAAGCACGTAGCCGCCGGCGATAGTTCCGACGTTGGGCACCTTGAACGTGTCGCGTACTTCTATCTTTCCGAGGACGACTTCCTTGAATACCGGGTTGAGCATACCCTTCATGGCAGCTTCGATATCGTCTATGATCTCGTAGATTACGCGGTATGTGCGTATCTCCACGCCTTCCTGGTCGGCCATGGCCTGTACGGCGGAGCTCGGGCGAACGTTGAAGCCTATGATCACGGCATTCGAAGTTCCTGCGAGCATTACGTCGCCTTCCGTGACTGTACCTACGCCGGTGTGGATTATCTTAACGCGTACATTTTCATTATGCAGCTTTTCGAGACTCTGCTCCAGAGCTCCGACGGAACCTTGTACGTCTGCCTTGATGATGATGTTGAGATCCTTGATCTCGCCTTCCTGCAGCTGGCTGAACAGCTTTTCGAGGCTGGTAGCTGAGCTCTTTGCAAGCACTTCGGATCTTATCTTTTCGGCTCTTCTTGCTGCTATCTCGCGGGCAGTCTTGTCGTCCTTTACCATGTAGAACTCGTCGCCTGCTTCCGGAACTTCCGTAAGACCTGTGATCTCGACAGCTGTTGCCGGGCCGGCTTTTCTTATAGGATCGCCCTTGAAGTTGGTCATTACACGTACGCGTCCGCAGGCGGTACCGGCTACTACTGCAGCGCCGGCCTGAAGAGTTCCGTTCATTACGAGTAACGTTGCTACAGGACCCTTGGCCTTATCCAGCCTGGCTTCGATAACTGTACCCATAGCGGGCCTGTTCGGATTTGCCTTGAGTTCGAGGACCTCTGCCTGCAGCAGTATCATCTCGAGCAGCTGCTGTATGCCCATACCCGTCTTTGCGGAGCACGGAACGCAGATGACGTCGCCGCCCCACTCTTCTACCAGAAGCCCCTGATTGGCAAGGTCCTGCTTTACTAGGTCCGGATTTGCGGCGGGTTTATCCATCTTGTTCATGGCGACGATGATAGGAACACCAGCTGCCTTTGCGTGGCTTATGGATTCTATCGTCTGCGGCATTACGGAGTCGTCAGCTGCAACTACAAGCACTGCGATATCTGTGACGTGGGCGCCTCTTGCGCGCATTGCGGTGAATGCTTCATGGCCCGGTGTATCCAGGAAAACGATCTTCTGGCCGTTGCACATGACTTCGGAAGCACCGATGTGCTGCGTGATACCGCCTGCCTCGCCCGCGGTGACGTTTGTCTTTCTGATAGCGTCCAGTATGGATGTCTTGCCGTGGTCTACGTGGCCCATTACGGTGATGATGGGAGGACGTGGCAGAAGCTCGGATTCGGTATCCTCGCGAAGATCGATACCTTCCTCCTCTTCCTGCTCTTCGACTTTCTTAACTGCAACGTTGATGCCAAGCTCCATACCCAGAAGAACTGCTGTCTCTTCGTCTAGGTTCTGGTTTACGTTGGCCATGATGCCCATCTTCATGAGCGCCATTATAGCCTGCGATGTGCTGCACTCCACCTGTTCGCAGAAGCCGGCTACTGTGATAGGTACGTTGATGACGACGCCGCCGGTAGCAATAGCTTCTTCTACTTCCTGGCTAAGGACTTCTACTTCTTCTACCTTGGTTTCCTTGTATTTGCTGTGCTTCTTCTTGATGTTTCTGGTAAGATCGGTAGGTGTTTCTTCCACGAACTTGTTTCTGCCGCGGTCGTCCTTTGCTCTGTCCTTATCTTTGCTCTTTCTGCCGCGTGATTCTCCGCCTGCAGGTGCGGTGTAAGCAACGACTTTATCGCCCTTGGCGTCGGATCTGTTTGTCTTCCTGCGCGGGGAGACATCTGCATCCTTGTCCTTTCCGCCTTTTCCGACGAATTCCTTGGGTTTTCTGTCGCCGGACGGGCGCTGTCCCTTGTCTTTTCCGCCTTCGCTGCGTTCGGGACGGTCCTTCCTGTTTTCGGGCTTTTTCTTTTCCCTTCTTTGCGGTTTTGGCTGTTCGGGCTCGTCGGCTGCGCGTCGTATGATCTTAACGCCTATGTTAGGAACATAGTCCACAGCTTCCTTCTTTTCTTCCGCAGGCTTTTCGGCCTTAGGTTCTGCTTTCTTTTC
>JAFRXM010000011.1 GCA_017443515.1 Bacillota bacterium
ACGCTGACCGGAGTAGCACTTGAAGAGGCTCTGAAGGGCGTGGTAGAGGTAAGCGCACTGAGCGCCACCACACTTGCTCCGCAGGCAACTGCAACGGCTAAGTACAGCTACACCGTAACTCAGGCTGACGTAGACGCAGGCAAGATCATCAACACCGTAACTGCAAGCGGCAACCCGCCGACAGGCGATGCCGTGACTGATACTGCAACAGTAACAGTTACCACCGTTAAGGCGGAGGCTTCGATCAGCGTTGATAAGACCGCAGACAAGACAGAGAATGCCAAGGTCGGCGATGTGATCACCTACACGATCACCGTAACCAACGACGGTAACGTAACGCTGACCGGAGTAGCACTTGAAGAAGCTCTGAAGGGCGTGGTAGAGGTAAGCGCACTGAGCGCCACCACACTTGCTCCGCAGACAACTGCAACAGCCTCTTACAAGTACACAGTAACTCAGGCTGACGTAGACGCAGGAAAGATAGTCAACACCGTAACTGCAAGCGGCAACCCGCCGACAGGCGAGGCCGTGACTGATACTGCAACAGTAACTGTTACCACCGTTAAGGCTGAGGCTTCGATCAGCGTTGATAAGACCGCAGACAAGACAGAGAATGTCAAGGTCGGCGATGTGATCACCTACACGATTACCGTAACCAATGACGGTAACGTAACACTGACCGGAGTAGCACTTGAAGAGGCTCTGAAGGGCGTGGTAGAGGTAAGCGCACTGAGCGCCACCACACTTGCTCCGCAGGCAACTGCAACGGCTAAGTACAGCTACACCGTAACTCAGACTGACGTAGACGCAGGAAAGATAGTCAACACCGTAACCGCAAGCGGCAACCCGCCGACAGGCGAGGCCGTGACAGACGACGCTACAGTAACCGTTACCACCGTTGCTGCCGACGCCAAGCTCACAGTTGAAAAGACCGCAGAGCCCACCAAGGACGTGAAGGTCGGCGACAAGGTGAAGTACACCGTAGTCATCACCAACAGCGGCAATGTAACAGTTAAGAGCATCGAGCTGACCGACTCCCTGGTGGTCATCAACGAGGCTGCATTCGAGCTCGCTCCGGCAGCAAGCAAGACCATCACCTACGAGTACACCGTAACTCAGAAGGATGTCGACGCAGGAAAGATCGACAACACCGCTATCGCAACCGGTAAGGATCCGGCAGGCGGAACTGTCACCGCGTCCGACGACGCTACAGTCACCACCGTTGAGGCCAAGGCGGCGCTCACAGTCACCAAGACTGCAAGCAAGACCGCAGGCGCAGAAGCAGGCGATGTTATCACCTACACCGTAACAGTCGAGAACACCGGTAACGTCACCGTAAAGGGCATCACCCTCGATGATACTCTGGTAGAACTCGATGTCGAAAGCTTCGACCTCGCACCGGGAGAAAAGAAGGAAGACATCACCTACACCTACACTGTCACCCAGGATGATATCGACGCTGGAAGCTTCGACAACACTGTAACTGCAACCGGTAAGGATCCGAAGAACAATGATGTCTCCGGCGAAGATACCGAAACAGTTAAGGCAGTAGCAGCCGGCCCCGAGCTGACAGTCACCAAGACCGCAGTTCCTGAAAAGGACGTCAAGGCCGGCGACAAGGTAACTTACACCGTAACAGTTGAGAACACCGGTAACGTAACAGTGACCGGAATCACTCTCAGCGATACGCTCGTGGCCCTCAGCGAGGCTGCATTCGAACTCGCTCCGAAGGCCAAGAAGACGATCACCTACGAATACACAGTCACCCAGGCTGACGTAGACGCAGGCAAGATCGACAATACAGCAACCGCAACAGGTAAGGATCCGGCAGGCAAGGAAGTCACCGCATCCGACGACGCTGAGGTAACCACTGTTAAGGCAGAGGCTGCTCTGACCGTTGAAAAGACCGCAGAGCCCACCAAGGACGTCAAGGTAGGCGACAAGGTGAAGTACACCGTAGTCGTCACCAACAGCGGCAACGTAACAGTGACTGGCATAGTCCTTGCTGATACTCTCGTAGCGCTCACAGACGCTCAGAAGGCTATCGGAACGCTCGCACCTGCAGAAAGCAAGACCATCACTTACGAGTACACCGTAACTCAGAAGGATGTCGACGCTGGAAAGATCGACAACACCGCTACCGCGACCGGTAAGGATCCGAAGAACGCAGAAGTAACTGCATCCGATGATGCTACCGTTACCACAGTTGCAGCGGACGCTAAGCTGACCGTTACCAAGACAGCTAAGCCGACCAGCGGAGTAGGCGTTGGCGACGAGGTCGAATACACCGTCGTCATCACCAACAGCGGCAACGTGACCGTAACAGCTATCGCACTCAGCGACAGCCTGGTAACTCTGAACGAGGCTGCCTTCGCACTTGAGGTCGGAGCAAGCAAGACCATCACCTACAAGTACACAGTCACTCAGGCTGATGTCGACGCAGGCGAGATCAACAACACAGTAACTGCAACCGGTAAGGATCCGAAGAATGCAGACGTAACAGGAACAGCAAGCGCTAAGGTCACCACCGAGGAAGCCGAAGCTAAGCTGACCGTTACCAAGAAAGCTAACCCGACCAGCGGCGTCAAGTTCGGCGACAAGGTAACTTACACAGTGACCGTCACCAACAGCGGCAACGTCACCGTAAGCGGCATCAAGCTCAGCGATACGCTCGTAGTCCTCTCCGGAACCAATGCAGAGGCATTCGACCTGGCACCGACAGAAAGCAAGACCATCACCTACGAGTACACAGTCATTCAGAATGACGTGGACACCGGCAAGATCGACAACACCGTAACTGCAATCGGTAAGGATCCGAAGGGCACAGACGTCACCGGAACTGCAAGCGCTACAGTAACAACAGTTGCAGCAGACGCAGCCCTCACCGTTGTGAAGACCGCAGATCCGGCAAGCGGAGCCAAGGTCGGTGATGAGATCACCTACACCGTGGTCATCACCAACAGCGGCAACGTGACGATCAAGGGCATCGCACTCACAGATACTCTGGTAACTCTGAACGAGGCAGCCTTCGATCTGGCCGTCGGAACAAACAAGACCATAACTTACAAGTACACAGTCACTCAGGCTGACGTCGACGCAGGCAAGATCGACAACACCGCTACCGCAACCGGTAAGGATCCGGCAGGCAAGGATGTCACCGGAACCGACGATGCAACAGTAACAACAGTTGCAGCAGACGCCAAGCTCACAGTCGAAAAGACTGCAGCTCCTGAAAAGGATGTCAAGGTAGGCGACAAGGTGACTTACACCGTAGTCGTCACCAACAGCGGCAACGTGACAGTAACAGCTATCGCACTCACAGATACTCTGGTAACTCTGAGTGAGGAAGCCTTCGATCTGGCTCCTGGCGCAAACAAGACAATAACCTACGAGTACACCGTAACTCAGGCAGATGTCGACGCTGGCAAGATCGACAACACCGCTACCGCGACCGGTAAGGATCCGGCAGGCAAGGATGTCACCGCTTCCGACGACGCTACAGTTACCACAGTTGCAGCAGAAGCTGCTCTGACAGTTGAAAAGACCGCTAAGCCGACAGAAGGCGTAAAGGTCGGCGACAAGGTCACCTACACCGTAGTCGTGACCAATAGCGGAAACGTAACAGTGACCGCGATAGCTCTGGCAGATACCCTGGTAGAGCTCAAGGAAGCTGCCTTCGATCTGGCACCTGGCGCAAGCAAGACCGTAACCTATGAATACACAGTAACTCAGGCAGATGTCGACGCTGGCAAGATCGACAACACCGCTACCGCGACCGGTAAGGATCCGGCTGGCAAGGATGTCACCGCTTCCGACGACGCTACAGTTACCACAGTTGCAGCAGAAGCTGCTCTGACAGTTGAAAAGACCGCTAAGCCGGCAGAAGGTGTAAAGGTAGGCGACAAGGTAACTTACACCGTAGTCGTTACCAACAGCGGCAACGTAACAGTGACCGGCATCACCCTCGAGGATACTCTGGTAGAACTCGACGAGGCTGCCTTCGATCTGGCACCGGCTGCAAGCAAGACCATCACTTACGAGTACACAGTGACTCAGAAGGATGTCGACGCAGGCAAGATCGACAACACAGCAACAGCAACAGGTAAGGATCCGAAGAACGCAGACGTAACTGCTTCCGACGACGCTACCGTTACCACCGTTGCAGCAGACGCCAAACTGACAGTCGAAAAGACTGCGAAGCCGACCAGCGGAGTCAAGGTCGGCGACAAGGTGGCTTACACCGTAGTCGTCACCAACAGCGGCAACGTGACAGTGACAGGCATAGTCCTTGCTGATACGCTCGTAGCGCTCACCGATGCCCAGAAGGCTATCGGAACGCTCGCACCTGCAGAAAGCAAGACCATCACCTACGAGTACACAGTAACTCAGAAGGATGTAGACGCAGGCAAGATCGACAACACAGCTACCGCAACCGGTAAGGATCCGAAGAACGCAGACGTAACTGCTTCCGACGATGCTACCGTAACGACCGTTGAGGCTGCACCGGCTCTCACAGTCGATAAGACTGCAGAGCCCACCGAGAACCTCAAGGCAGGCGACAAGGTGACCTATACCGTAGTCGTCACCAACAGCGGCAACGTGACAGTGACCGGCATCACCCTCGCGGATACTCTGGTGACCATCAACGAGGCTGCCTTCGATCTGGCTCCTGGCGCAAACAAGACCATCACCTACGAATACACAGTCACTCAGGCTGACGTAGACGCAGGCAAGATCGACAACACAGCTACCGCAACCGGTAAGGATCCGAAGGGCAACGACGTGACAGCCGAAGATACAGCAACCGTAACATCCGTTGCTGCAGACGCCAAGCTGTCCGTCACCAAGACCGCAGCTCCGGCAAGCGGAGTCAAGGTCGGCGACGAGGTAGAGTACACCGTAGTCGTCACCAACAGCGGCAACGTGACCATCAAGGGCATCACACTTGCTGATACCCTGGTTGAGCTCAAGGAAGCCGCATTCGACCTCGCACCGGCCGCCAGCAAGACGATCACCTACACCTACACAGTCACTCAGGCTGATGTCGACGCAGGAAAGATCGACAACACCGTAACTGCAACAGGTAAGGATCCGAAGAACAACGATGTCACCGGAACCGCAACTGCAACTGTAACAACAGTTGAAGCTGCACCGGCGCTCACAGTGACCAAGACTGCAGATCCTGCTAAGGACGTCAAGGTCGGCGACGAAGTGACCTACACCGTCGTCATCACCAACAGCGGCAACGTGACAGTGACCGCGATCGCTCTGGCAGATACTCTGGTAGAGCTCAAGGAAGCTGCATTCGACCTCGCACCGGCAGGCAGCAAGACGATCACCTACAAGTATACAGTCACTCAGGCTGACGTCGACGCAGGAAAGATCGACAACACTGTAACTGCAACAGGTAAGGATCCGAAGAACAACGACGTAACAGGAACCGCAACAGCAACTGTAACAACAGTTGAGGCTGCACCGGCACTCACAGTTGAAAAGACTGCAGAGCCGACCGCCGATGTCAAGGTAGGCGACAAGGTCAAGTACACCGTAGTCGTCACCAACAGCGGCAACGTAACAATAACAGCGATCGAACTCGAGGATACTCTGGTAACTCTGACCGAGGCTGCATTCGATCTCGCACCGGCAGAAAGCAAGACCGTAACTTACGAGTACACCGTAACTCAGGCCGATGTCGATGCCGGCAAGATCGACAACACCGTAACTGCAACCGGTAAGGATCCGAAGGGCAACGATGTAACAGACGATGCAAGCGTAACAGTCAAGACTGTTCCGGCTGCACCCGAACTCACCGTCACCAAGACAGCTGACAAGACCAGCGGAGTCAAGGCCGGCGAAGTGGTCACCTACACCGTCACCGTCGAGAATACCGGTAACGTAACAGTCAAGGGCATCACCCTCGAGGATACTCTGGTCAAGATTGATGTCGAGGCATTCGATCTGGCACCGGGAGAGAAGAAGGTCATCACCTACACCTACACAGTCACTGAGGCTGACGTAGCTGCAGGAAAGATCGACAACGCTGTAACCGCAACAGGTAAGGATCCCGGAGATGATCCGGTACCCGGAGACGATACTGTAACAGTAACAACTGAGGTCATCGTAACCATCACCGAGAACAGCGGCGAGTACAAGTACGACGGAACCGAGAAGAGCGTGAAGGGCTACACTGTCAAGATCAGCAACCCGATCTACACAGAGGCAGACTTCAGCTTCAAGGGCAACGACACCGTAAAGGGTACCGACGCAGGCATCTACGAGATGCTGCTCAAGCCTGAAGACTTCAGCAACATCAACGAGAAGTTCAGCAACGTGACATTCGTGATAGTTGACGGAACTCTCGAGATCATCAAGCGCACAGTCATCCTGACCTCCGCAACTGACGAAAAGGTCTACGACGGAACAGCACTCACCAACGACACTGTCACCGTAACAGGCGACGGCTGGGCTGAGGGCGAAGGCGCCACCTACGACGTGACCGGAACGATCACTGATGTGGGCAGCGTCGAGAACGAGTTCACCTACAAGCTGAACGAAGGCACAAAGGCTGGCAACTACACGATCGAGCTCGTAAAGGGAACTCTGACGATAACACCGGTGACTGACAAGGTGACCGTCACCATCACAGAGAACTCCGACACAGTCGAGTACGACGGCAAGGAACACACCATCAAGGGTTACAAGACCATGGTTGCCGACAACGAGCTGTACGATGTCACGACCTCCGTCAAGGAGACCGAGACAGCAGCCTGGACAGTCACCGAGACCAAGGTCGGAACCTACGACATGGGCATACTGCCGGCAGACTTCGAGAACATCAACAAGAACTTCACCAACGTAGAGTTCGTGGTAGTCGACGGACAGCTGGAGATCACTCCGTACGAGGCTAAGATCACAGTCACCGCAGACGACGACGAGAAGCTCTACGACGGAACACCGCTCAGCAACGACGGCTACACCGTTGACGGCGAGCTTCCGGAAGGCCACACCATCGAGGTAGTAGTCGAAGGAACGATCACCAACGCCGGTGAGGAACCCAACGAGGTCATCTCCGTCATCATCCGCAACGCGGACGGCGAGGATGTGACAGATCAGTTCGCAGATATCGTTAAGGTCGCTGGTACTCTTACCGTCAACAAGCGCCAGCTTACTCTGACCTCCGCATCCGATGAGAAGGTCTACGACGGAACACCGCTGACCAATGATGAAGTCACCATCAGCGGCGACGGACTTGCGCCGAACGAGACCATCACCTTCGACGTGACCGGAAGCCAGACTCAGGTCGGTTCCAGCGAGAACACCTTCACCTATGAGTTCGGCAAGAAGGCAGCTGACACGAACATCTTCAAGAGGATCCTCAGGGCTGTAGGCCTGATGGCTGACGATGAGCCGGCAGAGGGCACCGAGCCTTCGATGGCTGACAACTACGATATCGCAGTTGTCTACGGTACACTGACAGTGACTGAGCCTGAAGACGACAGCAAGGTCATCAAGAAGGCTCACGAGGATAAGGAATACGGCGTTGGCGACACCGTCAAGTTCACCATCACCGTAACCAACATCTACGACGAGGATAAGGACATCACCATCGAGGAGATCGAGGGCGTGACATTCACCTCCGAGCACGAGTTCAAGGCTGTCAAGCCGGGCGAGACCGTAACTGCGACCGCAGAGTACGTCCTGACCGAGGCCGACATCTATGCCGGAACATTCAAGAACACCGCTACCGCGAAGTTCTCAGATATTGACAAGCCGTACAAGGGCGAGGACGAAGTCCCGACCGAAAAGGCCGATCCGCACATGACCGTTGTGAAGGAAGTCACCAGCACTCCGGCTGACGGCAGCAAGTACGAGAAGGGCGAGACGATCGAGTACAAGATCACCGTAAAGAACGACGGCAACCTGACCATCGAGGAGATCGAGGTGGCCGACGATCTGACAGGCGACAAGTGGACGATCGAATCCCTGGCACCGGGCGAGGAGAAGGTATTCACCACCTCCTACGTCGTGACCGAAAAGGATGCTGCTGCAGGCAAGGTAGTCAACGTGGCTACAGCCGATGGACACAACAAGTTCGACGACGATGAGACTCCGAACGATCCGGGCACCACGGAGACACCGGTCAAGTCTGACACTCCGAAGACCGGAGATGACGACGACATGAGGCTCTACGGAACCATCATGGCCGGAGCACTCGGATGCATGATCCTGCTGCTCACCAAGAAGCGCAGAAAGGAAGAGGGCGCCGAGTAGACCGGTGGAGAAATGGTGGAGAGGGACGGTTCTCCTCCACCAAAATAACTCAAAAAAAGCGGCTCTGAGAGATTCAGGGCCGCTTTTGATATTTTGATACGCCCGGCGCAGGAAAACGCGCCAGACGGGCGATTTTGGGGCTTAGAAGGGCGCAGGCGGAGCCGGATCCGCTACAGAGCTGCTTTTATGGCAGCCAGGAACTCGCCGTAGTCCTCGAAGGCGGGGTACTGCGGGTAGTCCTTCTTGATCTGCTCGGTGGTGCGGAAAAGGAAGCCGGCTTTGCTGGCCTGGATCATGCCCAGGTCGTTGAAGGAATCGCCGGCGGCTATGGTGTCGAAGCCTACGGACTGGAGCGCTTTGACGGTGGTGAGCTTAGATTTTTCGCAGCGCATCTTGTAGCCGGTGATCTCGCCGTTTTCAGCCACTTCCAGGGTGTTGCAGAACAGGGCGGGGTAGCCGAGTTTTTTCATAAGAGGCATGGCGAACTGCTCGAAGGTGTCGCTTAAGATAAGCACCTGGGTGATGCTGCGGAGCTCGTCCAGAAATTCTTTGGCGCCGGGCAGGGGCTCTATGCGCGAGATGGTGTCCTGGATCTCCTTAAGGCCAAGGCCGTGCTCCTTGAGTATGCCTATGCGCCACTTCATGAGCTTGTCGTAGTCCGGCTCGTCGCGCGTGGTGCGCTTCAGCTCGGGGATGCCGCTTTCCTTTGAGAACTGAATCCAGATCTCCGGCGTGATGACGCCTTCCATGTCAAGGCATACTATATTCATGATGTACCTCCGTGTTCTGTGCGTTGGCTTTGTGCAGCTTATTAAAAGTATTTTATTACCAAACGAAGCATAATTAAAGAGTTTTTTGCGGTAATATCGCTTTTTCATTACAGATTTTTCACAGAAAAAACGTTTTCGCGCTGTATCATCAAGCCATAGAAAAGGAGAACAACTATGAAAAAGCATTTTAAGATAATTTTAGCCGCGGCGCTGGCTGCGATGCTGGCGCTGGGCCTGGCGTCCTGCGCGGACGTGGATCTTAGCGGCAATACAGCAAACTCTAAGACCTTCGAGGAATTTACCGTAAGCGGCAGCAGCGTGAGCCTTGAAGGCTCGGTGTTTACAATTAGCTCCGCCGGCACCTACACACTCAGCGGTAAGCTTTCCGACGGGCAGGTAATAGTAAACGCGGGCGACAGCGACGACGTGACGCTTGTCTTAAACGGCGCGGATATCAGCTGCAGCACCGGAGCGCCGATTCTTGTGGTAAACGGCGACAACGTGGTGATAGAGGCCGCCGCCGGGACCGCAAACAGCGTTTCGGACAACAGGACTTCCATCAGCGGTTCTGAGAATTACGACGCGGCGGTATACTCTGCCTGCGATCTCGACCTTACCGGCACGGGAAGCCTCACAGTTACAAGCAAGGCGGGCAACGGCGTAAAGACCAAGGACGACCTTGGAATAAGCAGCCTGACTCTTTCGGTAAACGCTTCCGGAAACGCTCTTAAGGGCAACGACAGCGTGACGGTAAAGTCCGGCACCCTGGATCTTGTATCCACCGGCGACGCGGGGATAAAGACTTCCAATGCGGACGTTTCGTCCAAGGGCAATCAGAAGGGAAGCATAGTTATAAGCGGAGGAACGGTGAATATCAGCGCGTCGGGCGACGGCCTGCACGCGGAATACAACGTCGAGATCAGCGGCAGCAGCGTCATAAACATCAGCACTGAGGACGACGCTGTGCATGCGGAGCAGCAGATCATTATAAGCGGCGGAACGCTTGGTATCACCAAGTCGCACGAAGGCCTTGAAGGCAATGTGATAGATATCAGCGGAGGCGAGATATACGTTGCGGCAAGCGACGACGGCCTCAACGCGGCTGCAAGCGGCAGCTCAACGCCTCTTATAAATATAAGCGGTGGATACCTCGAGGTGGTGACCAGTTCAGGCGATACCGACGCAGTGGACTCCAACGGGAACTTCACCATGAGCGGCGGAATCGTGATAATAAAAGCCGGCTCAGCGTCCGGCGGAATGGCGGGATCCGTTGACGTAGACGGCTCCGTAAAGGTTACAGGGGGCACGATAATTGCTTTCGGAGGCATAGCGTCCACCCCGGCGAGCGGTTCTGTGAACACCTTCATCCAGAGCGGCCCCAGCTTTGCTGCAGGATCCTACGTGCTGGCAGACGCGTCCGGAAACGAGATAGCAAGCTTCGAACTTGGCGGAAACTACAGTTCGGTATGGATAGCTTCCGGGAAGATCCAGCTGAACGGAACGTACAGCCTGAGCAGCGGCGGAACTGAGGTCCTGTCCTGGACGCAGACCTCGCAGACCGTAGATCAGAGCAGCGCGGCGAGGCCGTCTATATCTTCCTCTGTGGTAGCCCAGCCTGTTACGAAGCGGACCGCGCTGTGAGTACCATCGACCCTCTCCCAGAACTCGAAATTGACGTTTTGGGAGAGTTTTTCTATCCGGGAGTCCTCCATGACGACGAAGATCTGGTTGGTGGGGGAGTCCAGCAGGAATCTGTATCCTTTGCTTTCTATGGCTTTGCGCAGCTTCGCGGCGGTGCGCATGCCGTTTTCGCCAAGCTTTTCATAAAGAAGCCTGCCGTCTTTGTCCCTGCTGAACAGCGTGCCGAACTGGACGCCAAGCAAGCGGCCCTTGGCCAGCATGGCTCCGTGCTGCTTGACAGTGGTGACGAAGTGGGGAGCAAGGCCGGGCTTTGTAAAGACCACAGCTTCCCCGAACAGGGCTCCGCACTTTGTGCCGCCTATGTAGAAGGCGTCGGCAAGCTGAGCGAGGTCTTTCAGGGTGACGTCGTTTTCGGGGCAGGCCAGCGCGTAGGCCAGACGGGCCCCGTCAACGTAAAGATATATTCCGTAAACTTTGCATATTCTGGATATTTCCTGAAGCTCTTTTAAGGAGTAAAGCGTGCCGTATTCGGTGGGCTGGGAGATGTAGACCATGCCCGGCATCACGGTGTGGTCGCGGCTCGGGTCGTTGTTGTAGGCAAGAATGCGGGCTTCAATGTCCGCCGCGCTGATCTTTCCGAGCTTCTGGTGGAGGGCCAGGATCTTGTGGCCGCCGAACTCTATGGCGCCGGATTCGTGGACGTTGATGTGGCCTGTTGCAGCAGCGATGACGCCCTGATATCCCTTGAGCAGCGCATCGATGACCGTGGCGTTGGTCTGCGTCCCTCCGACGAGGAAATGCACTTCGGCCGCGGGGCAGGAAAGGGCTTCTTTTATCTTTTCACGGGCCTGTTCGCAGTATTCGTCCGTGCCGTAACCGGGAGTGTGTTCCAGGTTGGTTGCGGCAAGAGCTTCCATTATCTCGGGGCAGGCGCCCTCCATGTAGTCGGACATGAACCAGAGCTTTTGCTGTGACATTGCGGGTCTCCTTTTCAGAATTATCAGGTTTATTTTAAGGCAGGCATGCCCGGTTTTCAAGAAGCAATATGACAGGGGGACGGTTCTCTGTCACCTGGATGTGACAGAGAACCGTCCCCCTGTCACAAAAAGATGCTTGCGTCAAGAACAAATGTTCTGTATAATGTAAGTGTCAGAACGATCGTTGGGGGAACAAATGGAACACAGTTCAATACTGGACGGCCTTTCCGCTTCCCAGGCGGAGGCTGTTACGGCAACAGAAGGTGTGGTGCGCGTCATCGCCGGCGCCGGCTGCGGCAAGACGGGCGTACTCACCAGGCGCTTTGCCTACCTTGTTAACGAGCTTGGTATAAGTCCCGGGCATATACTTTGCGTCACGTTCACAAACAAGGCCGCAAACGAGATGCGCAGCCGCATCCACAGCTTAACAGGGGATAAAGATACGGGGTATATCAATACCTTCCACGGTTTTTGCGTGTCCGTTCTGCAGGAGGACAGCTATGCCGTATCCTACCCTAAAAAGTTCATAGTGCTGGATAATCCGGATATAGACCAGATGCTCCAGATAATATACGACGAGCGCGGTCTTACGCTGCGCGACATGACGTTCTCCGACGCGCGTGACATGATAGAGATCTACAAGCTCTACAGGGCTCCGGAGTATTATCTGGATATGATCAACATGTCCCTGGAGGATCTTAAGGAAAAATACCTGGCGTCGCAGTCGGCTAAGGATATCATTTTCTACGGGTATCTGTACCAGGAAAAGAAGTGCTTCGCACTGGATTACAACGATCTGATAAAGTTCTCGCTCCACATCTTTTCAGAGCGCGAGGACATACGCTTAAAGTGGCAGAAACGCCTGGAATACATAATGATAGACGAGTTCCAGGACATAGACGATCTGCAGTACACGCTCATGGAGGTCCTGTGCGCCTATCATAAAAACCTTTTTGTGGTGGGCGACCCGGACCAGACCATATACACCTGGCGCGGCGCAAATATCAGGTATTTGATGGACCTTCCGTCCAAATACCCGGGCTGCCGCACGATAATGACTATGGATAATTACAGGTCGGCTCCGCCGATCCTGGACGCGGTAAATTCGCTTATTGCAAAGAATAAAACAAGGGTCAGAAAGGACCTTGTCCCGGTGCTTTCCGGCGGAGAAAAGCCGGTCTGCCACATGGCGGCAAACGCCGAAAAAGAGGCGGAATGGATAGAAGAGCGCATAGAAGAGCTCGCTTCCGGGGGCACGGCTCTGGGGGATATCGCCGTGCTCTATCGGGCTCACTACGTAACGCGCGCGCTTGAGACGGTTTTTCAGAAAAAGGAGCTTTCTTACGAGGTCTACAGCGGCATACGTTTCTACGACCGCCGTGAGATAAAGGACGCTTTAAGCTACCTGCGCCTCCTGGTGTATAAGGACGATCTTTCTTTCAGAAGGGTCTGCAACGTTCCGAAGCGCAACCTTGGCGAGCGCCGCATTGCCTTCCTTGAGGAATACGCTGAAAAGTACGGCTGCAGCCTCTACCAGGCGCTGGCGGAAAACTTCGACAACGATATATTTAAAGGTACCGGGGCAAACGGGCTGCTGGAGCTTGTGGAGAACCTTTCCGCGGGAATAGAGTCGCGCTCCGTAACGGAGGTGCTTGCCGCCGTCATGGACCGCAGCGGCTACGAAAGGATGCTGCGCACCGAAGGCAGCCAGGACAGGCTGGACAACCTCGCGGAACTCAAGCAGAGCATCTACGACTACGAGATCAGCTGCGGAGAGGAAGCCGGCGCGGAGGATTATTTAAGAAGGGCCGCGCTCTTCACGTCCTCTGACGAGGAGGTCAGGGCCGGAAGGGTAAGGCTCATGACGGTGCACGCCGCCAAGGGTCTGGAGTTCCCCGTGGTGTTCCTCTGCGGCATGAACGAAGGCATATTCCCTTCAAGAAAGATAGACACGCTTGAGGGCATGGAGGAGGAACGCCGCCTCGCCTACGTTGCCATGACGCGGGCCGAAAAGCAGCTGTTCATCAGCGGTGCCGGTGGGCGCGGTTTTGACGGTTCGGTGCGCTTCCCGTCGCGCTTCATAACTGATGTAGATCCCGGGCTTCTGGAGTTTACTGAGCCGCTGTCGCCAGAACTTATTGATGCAGCAAAAGAGCACGCAAGAGGGCAGTCCCTCATGTATAAGGACAATCCTGACAGGTTCGGCGAAGGACAGAGGGTAAAGCACCCGGTGTTCGGCGAGGGCACCGTCACCGGCCTGGAGGGGGCCGCGTACATCATACAGTTCGACGGTCTCGCAACGCCACGCAGCATATCTGTCACGGCAAAGCTGGAGGCGATTTCTTGAAGTCACCCGCAGTCTGATGTATCATAAAAACATGGGCAGTACTGAAGAAAAAGCATATATCGCGATAGATCTCAAATCGTTCTACGCTTCTGTGGAGGCGCACGATATGGGTTACGATCCTCTGGATGTGAACCTTGTCGTGGCGGACGAGAGCCGCACGGAAAAGACCATTTGCCTTGCTGTTTCTCCTGCGCTCAAATCGTACGGCGTTCCTGGCCGCGCCAGGCTTTTTGAGGTCGTCCAGCGCGTAAAAGAGATAAATGCGGACCGCTTGAGGCGTGCTCCCGGCGGACACTTTACCGGGGAGAGCAACCTCGCCTCAGAGCTCGCGAAAGATCCTTCGCTGAAGCTCGGATACGTCGCGGCAAGGCCCCGTATGGCCCTCTACATGGATATAAGCACGAAGATCTTCGGGATCTATCTCAGATATGTTTCCGAAGAGGATGTGCACGTCTATTCCGTGGATGAGATCTTCATAGACGCTACCAGCTATCTCAAGCTATATGGGCTTACGGCAAGGGATTTCACGATGAAGCTGATCCGCGAGGTGCTTTCCGAGACAGGCATCACCGCGACCGCCGGCATAGGCACCAACCTGTATCTATGCAAGATAGCCATGGATATAGTAGCAAAGCACATGCCCGCCGACAAGGACGGGGTGCGCATAGCCGAGCTGGACGAGATGAGCTACCGCCGCATGCTCTGGGATCACCGCCCGATAAGCGATTTCTGGCGCGTGGGCAAGGGCATCTCCAGAAGGCTGGCAGGCGCCGGAATGTACACCATGGGCGATGTCGCGCGCTGCTCCGTATACAACGAAGATCTTCTCTACAAGATGTTCGGCGTCAACGCGGAGCTTCTGATAGACCACGCCTGGGGCTGGGAGCCCTGCACCATAAAAGATATAAAATCATACATACCGGAAAGCAGCAGCCTCAGCTCGGGGCAGGTGCTAAGCAGCCCGTACAGCGTTTCGGACGCGCGCCTTGTGATGCGTGAGATGGCCGATCTTCTGGCCATGGATCTGATGTCGAAGCACCTTGTTACGGACCAGATAGTGCTGACGATAATTTACGATGTAGAATGCCTTCTGGATCCGGACCGCAAAAAAAGATACAAAGGCCCCGTGGACCGCGACTGGTACGGAAGGCTAATGCCCAAGGCTGCCCACGGCTCCGTAAACATCCCCGGAGGCTACACGTCTTCGGTAAGGGCTGTCATGGATTCCGCGGCAAGGCTTTATGACAGTATCGTGGACCCGGACCTGCTTGTGCGCCGCATATATATCGTTGCGAACCACACGCTGCGGGAGGGCTCGGACGAGCTCGTAAAAGCTTCCGAAGAACAGCTGGATATATTCACAGTTGCCGAGGCGCAAAAGCAGAGCGCGCTGTCTGAGGAGGAGCTTAAGGCCGAGCGGGATCAGCAGGAGGCCGTGCTTGCGATACGCAAAAAATACGGCAAGAATGCCATAGTAAGGGGCATGGACCTCCAGGAAGCCGCCACCGCGATGGAACGCAACGCCCAGGTAGGAGGGCACAAAGCATAGATGACGGAAGCTGAAGAAAAATACAAAGACATAATAAACATGCCGCACTATGTTTCCGCAAAGCGCAGGCACATGTCCATGACGGACCGCGGGGCGCAGTTTTCGCCGTTCGCAGCGCTTACCGGCTTTGAGGACAAGATAGAAGGCGAAGCTAAGGATTCCGCGAAGCGCCAGCAGGACCTGGACAGCACCTTTGAAACGTTCAGCGATGCGTAAAACCGCCGGATGACGTTTCGGCCTTTTTGTGGTATAGTATTCTGTAGGAGGAATAACAAATGATGGATAACGAACGCGTCGTGGAACGCTTTTTAAAATACGTGTCTTTCGAGACCACATCCGACGAGGACAGCGGCACCAATCCAAGCAGCAGCAAGGAACTGGCGCTCGGTGAATACCTGAAGGACGAGCTGAGTTCTCTCGGTCTCAGCGACGTACGCATGGACGAAAAAGGCTACGTGTACGCCGTGCTTCCCGCAAGCGATGGCGTAAGCGCGCCTGCCATAGGTTTCATCTCCCACATGGATACTTCTCCTGACGCGCCGGGTGCCGACATCAGACCGCAGCGCATACTCTACAGCGGAGGGGATATCCAGCAGAAAGCAGGCGGCGTTATCGCCGTCTCGGACTTCCCGTTCCTTGAAAAATACAAGGGTCAGGAGCTTATAATTACCGACGGCACAACACTTCTTGGCGCCGACGACAAGGCCGGCATAGCCGAGATAGTAACAGCAGCCGAATACCTGCTGGCCCATCCGGAGATAAAGCACGGGCGCATATCCATAGGCATAACCCCGGACGAAGAAATAGGCTGCGGCGCTGACTGGTTCGACGTTAAGGGCTTCGGCGCTGAATATGCCTACACCGTGGACGGCGGAGCTCTGGGCGAGATCGAGTACGAGAACTTCAACGCAGCCGCCGGGCTCATAGAGTTCAAAGGCCTCAACATACACCCCGGCAGCGCAAAAAACAAGATGAAGAACGCCGCTCTTTACGCGGCGGAGTTCGTCTCGCTGCTGCCTGCGGCCGAAACTCCCGCGCATACTGAAGGCTACGAGGGTTTCTTCCACATCCAGGAGATACGCGGCGATGAGACATCCGCAAAGATAAAGATGCTCATCCGCGATCACAGCATGGAACAGTTCACAGCCCGCAAGGAATACCTCCAGAAGATCACGGACCTGCTCAACACCAAATACGGCGAGGGCACGGTCGTCTGCAATATCAGGGACAGCTACTACAACATGAAGGAAAAGATCCTCCCCGCGATGTATGTCGTCGAACGCGCTGAAAAGGCCATGAGGGAGGCGGGCGTAAAACCTGTCACCGTTCCCATCCGCGGAGGCACGGACGGAGCAAGGCTCTCGTTCGAAGGGCTCCCGTGCCCGAACCTCTCCACAGGCGGCGAGAACTTCCACTCTGTCAGGGAATTCGTATCTGTAAACGCCATGAAGAAGATGGTCGAAGTGCTGATCAACATAGCCTCCGGCGCGGTTGAAAAGGGCTGAACGCCAAGATCCGATGGATTACAGAGTCATCCGCAGCAACAGAAGGACCCTGGGTCTTCAGATAATAGGCGATGAGGTCGTTGTGCGCGCGCCGTACCTGGTCACGAGCGGTCAGATAGATCGCTTCGTGCAGCAGCACGCCGCATGGATACAGGCCCAGCTCCGCAAACAGGCTGAAAGGCAGGCAGCTTTTGCTTCTGTAAAGGTCATGACGCCGGAGCAGTTCGCAAGGCTAAAAAAGCTGGCAAAGAAGATAGTACCCGAAAGGATAGCCTACTATGCGCCTCTGGTCGGGGTGTCTTCGCGCGTCAGCAGGATATTCATACGCTGTCAGCGCACGAAGTGGGGCAGCTGTTCAGCAAACGGCAACATAAACATCAACTGCCTGCTGCTGCTCGGACCCAGGGAAGTGCTGGATTCCGTCGTGGTGCACGAGCTGTGCCACCTCAAGTACATGAACCACTCCAAACAGTTCTACGCCGAGGTGCGCAGGGTGTTCCCGCAGTACAGCAAGTGGAACAAATGGCTGAAAGAGAACGGATCCATGCTGCAGGCCATGGTGCCGGAAACAGAAAGATAAAAACAAAAGGAGATCTTTCATGGCAGAAAAACTGCTGCTTGAAAAACTTGAACAATACATAAAGCAGCGCTGGATCCCGCAGCCGGAGCCTTTTGAGCATGCCGATGCTGAATACTGTGGATCCGGGTCTTATGCCATGCCCGAAAGGAACCTGTCCTCCGAACCGTTTGCCGGATCCGCTCCTGCACCGGCGAAGAACATCGCACCGCTTCCGGCGAAGAGCATCGAACCGCTTCCGGCTAAAAAGCGCAGAAGCTTTTTCCCGTCATTCTCCTCGTCACGCCTCTCAAAGGAAGCCCCGCAGAGCTCATCCCTGGACGAGCGTCTCAAGTACCTGGACGAGAGCTTTTCGCAGATGCTGCTCCGCAAGATCGACGAGGCAGGCATCAAAGACTCCGAATGCTACAACAGAGCCCAGCTCAACAGGGCGCTGTTCAACAAGATAAAAAACGACCCGGCGTACCGGACGTCAAAGGAAACGGCGGTCGCACTGGGGCTTGCGCTGAGGCTCCAGAAGCCTGAATTCACAGAGCTTTTATCCAAGGCGGGGTATTCGCTCTCCCGAAGCAGCAAGTTCGATGTGATCATAGAGTTCTGCCTGGAAAACGGCATCTTCAGCATCATGGAAGTCAACGAGCTTCTGTTCAGACACGACCAGAACCTGCTCGGATCAAAGTAAAACATCCCATAAAAATGTCTCCTGGCAGGAGACATTTTTCTTTTTCCTCTCTGTTATCATGTAAGCGTAAAGAGCAGCCGGGGAAGCTGCAGCAAAGAAAGACCGATGATAACAGAAAGACAAAAGGGAGGAAACGCCATGAAAAAGAATCTCACAGAACTCGTAATGATACTGGACGCCAGCGGCTCCATGTACGACCTTACCAGGGACACTATCGGGGGCTACAACTCCATGATAGACAAACAGCGCAGGGAAGAAGGGGAGGCAGTCGTATCGCTGATAACGTTCAACGACTACAGTACAGTGCTCTGCGACAGGCTGCCCATCGAAAAGGTTGAGCCCCTTACCGACAGGCAGTACATCGCCGGCGGATGCACGGCCCTGATCGACGCAATAGGCGGCGCCATCCACCATATCAGCAACGTTCACAAGTACATAAGGCCGGAGGACGTACCAGAGCGCACGCTGTTCGTGATCATAACCGACGGTATGGAAAACGCCAGCCGCAAGTACAGCTCTTCCGAGGTGAAGCGCAGGATAGCTGAAAAGGAAAAGGACGGCTGGGAGTTCATCTTCCTCGGTGCCAACATAGACGCCGTTGAGACCGCGGCTACCATAGGCATCCGCAAGCGCAACGCTGTCAACTTCATCTGCGACGAGGTCGCGATGCCGAAGGTCATGGATTCCGTATCCAGGGCCATGAGCTCCATGCGCGCCGGGAACGCGCAGGTGTGCGAGGACTGGGCGGAAGAAGTCCACAGGGATTACAAGAAGAGAAGGCGCTGATATTTTATCAAATCTTCACAATAAAAGTCCCCAAAACGGGGACTTTTGTATTATAATGGGCTCATGAAGAACATCATTTCCAAAAACAGAATCATCGCTGCAGTCCTTGCGGCAGCCATCGCACTTTCCTGCATGGCAGCCTGCGGCAAGGCAACCACATCTGTGGTGCAGCGCAAGGTCGAATCAAACAGGGGTACGACTATCCATTCAGTAAAGTAAACTGATCCGGTCTTATCCGTCCTGTTAAGTATCGCCGGGTTCTCGGTTGCAGGTGCATGCAGTATCTGCAGCTTTTGTAGTGTTCGGCCCTTTTTTCAGTCTGCCGCGTTTTCGTAAAAGGAGCTCGTATATGAAGATCACTTATTACGGACATTCCTGCTTTACTGTCAGTTCTTCCGGCTATACGCTGGCGCTGGATCCATACAACGATATGGTCCAGGGTTATCCTCCGCTTGCCTTAGAGGCCAACAAAGTCTACTGCTCGCACGGCCATATGGATCACGCCTTTGTGGATGCTGTAACAATAAATGATGCAGGAGCTGCCGATCCTTTTGAGGTGAAGTCCTGTAAGATCCCGCACGACGATGCCGGCGGCAGCAAGCGCGGAATGAACCAGATACGCATCTTTTATGCGGAAGGTAAGAAGGTCATACACTTCGGTGATACAGGATGCATCCCGGACGCTGCGATACTTGAGGAGCTTAAGGGCGCTGATATCGCTATGATCCCGGTCGGCGGAGTGTTTACTGTAGATCCGGCTCAGGCAAAACAGATAGCGGATGCCATCGCGCCAAGGATCCTCATTCCGATGCATTATAAAAAGGGCAGCCAGGGGCTGCAGATCATAGCCGACCTAGACGCTTTCCTGGATCTTTGCAAGGACGTGCCTTATGAAGTCAGGCCTCTGGAATACAAGGAAAGTATAGAAATATAATCAAATATCCATAATTAATATTATGTAAAAATCCCCTTTACAGCGCTCCGAAGTGTGCGCTGTAGTACTTTGCGAGGCCTCCTTCGGAGGTCTCTCTGTATTTGCAGCCGAGGTCTTTTCCGGTCTCGTACATGGTCCGGACTATGGTGTCGAAGGATATCTTTCTGGTGTTCGTAAGGAAGTGCGCCAGCGATACGGCGTTTATCGACCGCATGGCGGCCACGGCGTTGCGTTCTATGCAGGGTATCTGCACGAGGCCGTTCACCGGGTCGCAGGTAAGGCCCAGCATGTGCTCCATGGAGATCTCCGCGGCGTATTCTGTCTGCTCCATGCTCATGCCTAAAAGCTCGGAAAGTCCGGCAGACGCCATGCAGCAGGCTGTTCCTACCTCCGCCTGGCAGCCGCATTCCGCGCCGGAGATGGAGGCGTTCGTCTTTACTAAATTTCCGATGAGCCCGGCTGTTGCAAGGGCCCGTATTATGTGCTCGTCTTCTGTCCCGAGCCTCTGCTGGTGGTAATACAGCACCGCCGGGACTACTCCGCACGATCCGCAGGTAGGGGCAGTCACAACGGTCCCGGCTCCGGCGTTCTCCTCGCAGACCGCAAAAGCGTAGGAACAGACTATCCTGTTCTCCCTGGTCTCCGGGGTCTCGGAAGGGGAGTACTGCTTAAAAAGTATGCCGGCTTTTCTCTGAAGCTCAAGCCCTCCGGGAAGCGTTCCGCTGGCGGCAAGGCCTCTTCCGACAGCGTCCTTCATGGTTTTCCATACGCTGCCGAGGTGGTCCCAGATCTGGGGCCCTTCCATTCTTTCTACATACTGCCAGAGGCGCAGATCGTTCTTCTTGCAGTACACGGCTATCTCATCGAAGCTGTTGTGCGGATATACCTCCGGGGCTTCCACATACTGGCTGCTCGCCAGGCGTATTGCGCCTCCTCCGATGCTGTAGATCCTTACGCAGCTGAGCTGCCTGCCGTCTTTAAGTGGTATCATATCCATGGCGCAGGGGTGTTCCAGATCAGCCTTGTCGGATATGTCAAAAACGACCTCAACGGGCAGGGGAGCAAAGCTCTCCTCAAGGACCTTGTCGGTCATGTGTCCCTTGCCTGTCTTGGCCAGAGATCCGTACAGGATAACTCTGTACGCGTCGGCTGCAGGGTAGAGCTCCTTCATAAGGCGGGCAGCTCTTTCAGGTCCCATGGAATGCGAACTTGAAGGCCCGCGGCCTATTCTGTAAAGATGCGTAAGACTCTTCATTCTATGAAAACAGTGGAGTAATTATTCAAACCTGTAATCCACGCCGAAATCTTTAAGGAGCACCTCTTCAAGGGCTTCGGCGCCGCAGTATGTCTTTTCTGACAGGACTTTATGTCCGTCCTTGATGGTGACTTTGAACTCAGGTGAATACTTCGCGCCGGCAGCGGGTGCGGGAGCGTCGCATACGAGGTTCTCGCGGTAGCCTTCCGGGGTCATTATGACCATGGAAAGCCTTGTCCTGAAGCCCGATGCCGGGTCCTGGCTGCAGCAGAAGTTGGGGTTTATGAATTCAACTGGATCAGCCGGAATATCCCTGAACCACAGCAGCCTCATGTCGCTGCCGTCCTCGTTGCGCAGGAATACCTCGAATATGCCGTCCCTGCAGACCACTTTGGATCCGAATTTGTTGTAGCCCTCGTTGAATATGGTAGTCTCCGGGAAAAACGTGAATCCCAGTCCTATGTCGCAGAAATGCTTTTTCCCGTCAAGAAGCACTATTACACCTCTGTGCCTTGATGGCGGCATGAAATCGCGGCCTCTTACGATCTTTATCTCCACGCTGTAGCAGTCATAGCCAAGAGTTCTGAGCGCGGCTTCAAGAAGACCGTTCAGCTCGAAGCAGTAGCCTCCGCGCCTTCTGTTTACTACCTTGTCGAAAAGGTCGGGTATTCCGAGGCTGGGGAGCGCAGCTTTGTCCCACACGTCCAGGTTGTCGAAGGGGACGTGCTGGTGGTGGTGCTTAAGCAGGCTGTCCAGATGCTCCTTGTCCGGCTTAAACTCAGCGGGATCCATGCCTATCCTTCTGAGGTAGGCGGAACTGTCTTCGATGTTGTAATAAAGATCTTCGTACATTTACTGCTCCTTTGGTGTGTATATCTCGTAAGCCATCAGAAGGCGGAACCTTGTCCCGCTCTCATTGAGGTCCATTCCTATCATCTCGGAGATCTTGCCTATGCGGTAGATGACGTTGTTCCTGTGCATGTGCATGATCTGCGCAGTATCCGATGCGCGCCTCTCGTTGGTGAGGTAGACGAACAGCAGCTCCAGGTTGTTGGTGCCGTGCTTGCTGTCGTATTCGCAAAGGGTATCCAGAGCCTTGGAGGCCATGGAATTCCTTGCTATATGAGCGTTTTCGGGCTTTCCGGCTATTACGAATCTGGGGTAGCAGGAGCCGAAGGTGCGCACTCTGCTGAAGCTGTTTCGGCTTCCGATAGCAAACTGCTGTTTGGTCCCGGCGCTGATGCATCTGAGTGCTATCTCCGCCTGTTCTCCGGCCAGCTTGATGTCCGAAAGCGTTGTGAACGGATCGCTCATGCCGCAGCAGGAATGGTATTTTTCCATGACATCCTGCAGGTTCTCAAGAAGCTGCATTATGCCGGCGGAATTCTTCATAGGTATCAGCGCTACAAGTATGTCCTTGCTGAGAGTGACCCTGGATTGCGGCAGCTTGGTGGAAAGCTCCTGGCAGAGCCTTTGCAGCATTATGCCCGTGCTGTCGTCCGTGGAGACTTTTATGAGCCTGAAATTGCCTTTGACCGGGATCCCTGCGTTCTTTGCTCTGGCGTTTATGGTCTCCAGCGTAAGGTCGTTTGGCTCCAGCATCTCCAGAAGCAGGCTGTCGTAGACATGCGGCATCTGGTTGTTTTCTATCCACTGCCTTTCGAAGCACACCATGAGCCGGTCTATGAGCATCTTGAAAAGGTCCTTAAGACCCGGACCTGGAAGCCTCTTGGTGCAGAGCATGACGACGTGCGAGTAGTAGCTGTTGTTGTAGTGTATGACCTTGGCGAGGATGGGGTAGCCTGTTATGCTGTCGGCGGGGCGGACGTAGATATCCACGGCATCGCGCCAGAAGTCCATAAGGTTGTTCCTTGCGAAGACGTTGATGGCTTCCTGGTCGTGGTAGCCGCGCTGCACAAGGCCGTTGGTGATCGGGTCGTCGCAGCTGAGGTTCTGGGTGTAGGCAACAAGGGAGAACGCGGAGTCTGAAATGGTAATGTAGTTGCCGATAACAGGCTCGGTGAGGTCAAGTATGTCCTGTATGGATCCGTGCTTGATGAGGCACTGGTCCATGTTGTTGCACCACTCGAAGTATTTTTCGAAGATGCCCTGGACTATCATGAAGAAGTCCACGGCGTTCATTTCGGTGTCGAAAAGCACCATGTTCCTCAGCAAGGAGGAATCTTTGGGAAGGGCGGTGTCTATGACTGCGGCCACGCAGCAGTCCTCGGTGTACATTGGGTTTGCAAGCGCCATCGACAGCCTTGTGACTATAAGTCTGTCCGGATCTTTTTCGATGATGTCCGGGCTGAGAAGGCGCACGCCTTTGAATGTCCTGGATCTGTTTTTGATGTAGCAGACCGGGTTGCAGTATGCCAGATCGTCCAACAGGATGTTTAATGTAAGTTCCATTTTCCCACTCCAAAATTATATAAATATATATGTTATAATTATGACATATTTATACTATTTTACAAGTCTTTTTTGTAGAAAATGACAATAATTTTAAAATAATGAACTGTTTTGTGCTTTTTTTATAAAATCGCTTCGCTAAAACAGCCAAAGTCCTGTATCTTTAACAAACCGGTCTGAATCTGACCAGTAAAAAAGCGACGAATTTGTAGTTTTCTACAATGATTTTGGTGGCCGTCTCGGTTATAATAGTAACGTACACGGGTATGTATACCCACAGCTTGTCTGAGCCTGAAAGGGAAGTGGACGATCCCTCGCAGAACATCAGACAGAATAACAATAGTTTTCTAGGAAGGAGAAACTAAAAATGATCGAAAGTGTAAAAGACATAGTCGTAAGAGGAAGACTTAAGCTGATCCAGCCCACTATCCAGGAAGCTCTCGACGGCGGCGCTACCCCCGATGAGATCCTCGACTCCATGATGGGCGCTATGGACGAAGTAGGTACCAAGTTCCAGAACAACGAGATCTACGTTCCTGAAATGCTCGTAGCAGCTAAGACGATGCAGCGCGGTGTTGCAGCTATCAAGCCGCTGCTCGCAGGCGACGCTGTAGGCAAGTTCGGAAAGTACATTATCGGAACCGTAGCCGGCGACCTCCACGACATAGGCAAGAACCTCGTAGCCATCATGATCGAGGCTGCAGGATTCGAAGTCATAGACCTCGGCATCGACGTTCCCGCTGAGAAGTTCGTTGAAGCTGTAAAGGCCAACCCGGACTGCAAGGTAGTAGGCGTTTCCGCTCTGCTCACCACCACAATGGAGTCCATGAGAAACACCGTTAAGTGCCTGATCGACGCTGGCTGCAAGGACCAGGTCAAGATCATGGTCGGCGGAGCTCCTATCACCCAGGCATTCGCAGACGAGATAGGCGCAGACGCATATACTACAGACGCTGCATCCGCAGCCGCAAAGGCAAAGGAGCTCGCATCCCTGTAGTTCTGAAATTGGAGCTGAAGAATTAAAGGAGGATTATTAATGGCTAAGCTCGATCCTACCCAGTACAAAGACTGGCAGATTGCGGAAGCTGCAGAAAAGGAGCTTCCATCAGTAGACTGGTTCAGAGAAAAGATGGGTCTTCTCCCGGATGAGATCATTCCTTTCGGAAAGACACCGAAGCTCGACTTCATCAAGATCATGAACCGTCTCAAGGACAAACCGGACGGAAAGTTCATCGAAGTTACTGCTATCACACCGACTCCGCTCGGAGAAGGTAAGTCTACCACAAGCCTCGGTCTCATCGAAGGTCTGGGCAAGCTGGGCAAGAACGTAGGCGGATGCCTGCGTCAGCCTTCGGGCGGCCCGACCATGAACGTCAAGGGCACAGCCGCCGGCGGCGGAAACGCTCTGCTTATCCCGATGACTGAGTTCTCCCTCGGTCTCACCGGAGATATCAACGACATCATGAACGCTCACAACCTCGGAATGGTAGCTCTCAACGCCCGTATGCAGCACGAGAGAAACTACGACGACGAACGTCTCGCACAGATCGGACTCAAGAGGCTCGATATCGACCCCGAAAGAATAGAGTGGAACTTCGTAATGGACTTCTGCTGCCAGGCTCTGCGCAAGATGGAAATAGGACTGGGCGAAGGCAAGATGGATGGTTACAGGATGACCACCCGCACAAACATTGCCGTATCCTCCGAGCTTATGGCAATACTCGCAGTAGCAAAGGATCTCCCCGACCTCAGGAAGAGGATCGGCGACATAGTCCTTGCTTACGACAAGAAGGGCAACCCTGTCACAGCTGAGGATCTGGAAGTTGCAGGTGCCATGACCGCATGGATGCGCAACACCATCAACCCGACACTGTGCTACACCGTAGAGCATCAGCCGTGCCTCGTGCACGCAGGTCCGTTCGCGAACATCGCTATCGGACAGAGCTCCATCATAGGCGACAGGCTTGCACTCAAGCTGTTCGACTATCACGTAACAGAATCCGGCTTCGCTGCAGACATCGGTTTCGAGAAGTTCTGGAACGTAAAGTGCAGACTCTCCGGCCTCAAGCCGCACTGCTCCGTAGTAGTAGCTACCATCCGCGCACTCAAGATGCACGGCGGCGGCCCGGCAGTTGTTCCCGGAAGACCTCTTCCCAAGGAATACACCGAGGAGAACCTGGAGTTGCTTGAAAAAGGCTGCGAGAACCTCTTCCACCACGTCAAGAACGTCACGAAGAGCGGCATAATCCCCGTAGTCTGCATCAACAAGTTCTATACCGATACCGACGCAGAAGTAGCGCTTCTCAGGAAGCTCTGCGCAGAGCGCGGTGTACGCTGCGCTCTCTCCGAGCACTGGCAGTATGGCGGCGACGGAGCTATCGAGCTTGCTAACGCAGTCATCGACGCCTGCGAAGAAGCTGAGAACAGCCCGATCAAGTACCTCTACGATCTCGACACCCCGCTCAGAAAGCGCGTCGAGCTCATCGCCAAGGAAGTTTACGGCGCAGACGGCGTAGACTGGAGCCCGCTGGCTCTGGAGAAGGCCGAGCGTTTCGAGAACGACCCGAAGTACGCGGATTACTGCACAATGATGGTAAAGACACATCTTTCCCTCTCGCACGATCCTACGCTCAAGGGAGTACCCAAGGGCTGGAGACTGCCGGTAAGAGACATCCTCGAGTACGGCGGCGCAAGGTTCCTCTGCCCGATGGCAGGCACCATCTCCATGATGCCCGGAACCGGAAGCAACCCGGCTTACCGCAAGATCGACGTCGACACAGAGACAGGCGCTGTAAGCGGACTGTTCTAAAATAGTCGATCATATCGTTTAAGATCTTTAAATCATCGCCTGGACCGCGTTTTACGCGGTCCGGGCAGAAAATTATGGAGAACAACTATGTCGATGAATGACCTCAGTATCAAAGCATTTACAGACGAACTGGCGGCAAAGGTATCCGTTCCCGGCGGCGGCGGAGCTTCCGCTCTGGTCGGCGCGCTCGCGTCTGCGCTCGGCTCCATGGTAGGAAACTTCACCCTGGGCAAGAAGAAATACGCAGACGTAGAACCCGATATCATCCGCCTCATGGATGAAGCCGCAAAGCTTCAGGACCAGCTGCTTGCCTGCATTGACAAGGACGCAGAAGGATTTGAGCCTCTGTCGAAAGCATACGGTATCCCCAAGGATGCTCCCGGCAGAGATGAAACTCTCGAGAAGTGTCTGCACGACGCTGCTGCAGTTCCCATGGAGATCGCCGAGCTTTCCGCTAAGGTCATAGCCCTTCAGCAGGAATTTGCGGAAAAGGGCAGCAAGCTCATGGTATCCGACGCAGGCTGCGGCGCGACATTCGCAAGAGCAGCTCTCGAAGGAGCCATCCTTAACGTAAGAGTGAATACTAAGCTCATGAAGGACAGAGAGTACGCTGAAAAGCTGAACGCCCGCGTGGACGAGCTGCTCGCAGCCGGTCGCAAGGACGCAGACGCGGTGTACAACGCTGTGCTTGATGGCTTAAAATAAATCAGTCCCACCAACAATAAAAAAACAGGAGATGTAAAATGATTATTATTGCTGAAAAAATCAACGGTTCCATTCCCTCCATGTCAAAGGCCATCCAGGAGCACAACGCAGACTGGATCAGAGACATCGCAAGAAAGCAGGACGAGGTCCTCAGCGATGACGACTTCATCGATTGTGCTGTAGGCATTGAAGAAGGAGAACTCGAGACAATGGAATGGATGATCAACCTCATCCAGGAAGTTTCCGACAAGAAGATCGCTGTTGACAGCCCCAACCCGCAGATCTGCCTCGATGCTATGAAGTTCTGCAAGCGCCCCGGAATGATCAACTCCGTATCCGGCGAAGGCAATAAGGTAGACCTCGTGTTCCCCGTGATCGCGAACACCAAGTGGGATGTAATGGCTCTTCTCTGCGACGACACCGGTATCCCCAAGACTGCCGAGGACCGCATCAGAGTTCTGAACAACATCATGGCTAAGGCAAAGGAATACGGCATAGCTGAGAGCCGCATCCACATCGATCCGCTGATCGAGATGCTCTGCACCGCTGAAGACGGTATCGCGATGGTCCTCGAAGTTATGGACTACATCAAGGAGCACTATCCGCAGGCTCACATCTCCGGTGCTGTTTCCAATATTTCTTTCAACCTGCCTTACAGGAAGATCGTAAACCAGGCATTCACCGTAGTCTGCATCCAGCACGGTATGGACTCCGGTATCTTCGACCCCCTCAACAGGGATCTGCGCGGATCCATCTACGCAGCTGAAGCTCTCACCGGCGAAGATTACTACTGCATGGAGTATGTAGGCGCATTCCGCGAAGGCATCTTCGGACCGCAGGACAAGAAGTGATCGATAAGAAACAACAAAGAAAACAGGCAATAGAAGCAAGGCGCGCCCTTTCAGAAGAGGAGCGCGCCTGTTTCAGCTTGCAGATCAGTGCAAACATAGCAGGGCTCGAAGTATTTAAAAAGGCAAGGACCATACTCGCGTACGCCGCCACCTGGGACGAAGCGGATCCTTCGGCGGTCTGCGCTCTTGCGCAGAAGCTGGGAAAGACCGTGGCATACCCGGTCTCCTATAAAGGCGGCGTCATGGACTGCTACGCTCCGGAAGGCCCCAAAGACTGGAAAGACGGAATTCTCGGCCTGAGGGTGCCGGACACATCCAAAGCCAGGCTGGTGCAGCCCGGAGAGTTCGATCTGGTGCTGGTTCCGTGTGTGGCTTTCGACGAAGAACTGCGCAGGCTCGGCCACGGAGGAGGGTACTACGACAGGTATCTTCCGAAATGCGTCAACGCCAGCTTCGTGCTCGTGGGATTCGAAGCGCAAAAGCTGCCTCAGATCGCGGTAGATGAGCACGATATTTTGATGAATGCTATTGCAACTGAAAAAAAAATATATTAGAATACAAATGTTAGGACAGAGTAGGTAAAGGCGCGTCAAGTGCCGGCAGATGGGAAGTTGCTGCCGGACGAAGGGATAGCCGCGATGCCTTTGCCGCATCCGCTGCCATAAAAGGCTCGCTCCTTTTGTGGCAACTGTGCCATGAAGGGAGTTTTATTATGAAAAAGATAAGCACAAAAATGCTCGTCACTCTCGCATTGCTTCTCGCAATGGAGATCATTCTTTCGCGTTTTCTCTCGATACAGACCCCGATAACAAGGATAGGCTTCGGCTTTATCCCTCTTGTCATGGCCGGTATCCTCTTCGGACCCGTGCCTGCGGCTATCGTAGCGGTACTTGCCGACGTGCTCGGCGCTCTGCTGTTCCCGATAGGCGCTTACTACCCGCCGCTTACCATAACATCGCTTCTGGTGGGTCTTACTTACGGGTTCTTCCTCCACAAGATAAGCTTCGACCACAAGAGCGCTTCCGACTGGATCAGGATAGTTGCCTGCGTCATCGTAAGGCAGGGAGCCCTCGCGCTGCTACTCCAGTCCTACTGGCTGTCTTTGCTGCAGGGCATCACATACAAGCAGTGCCTGGTGACAAGAGTGCCTCAGGTGCTCATACTCGCCGCTGTGGAGATAGTATTTATACCTGTTCTTATTAAAGTAGCCGACATGCTGAAAAAGGCAATGCATCTTAATTGACAGAAAGCATCAGGAGTTGAAATGACAAAAGAAGAAGCCATAGGCTATATAGAAAACTACGGTTGGAGCACCACAAGGCTGGGGCTGGAGCGCACCAGAGAGCTTCTGGAAAGAGTGGGCAACCCCCAGAAAAAGCTTAAATTCGTGCATGTTGCAGGCAGCAACGGCAAGGGCAGCACCTGCGCCATGCTGGCCAATATCATGCAGTATTCAGGATATAAGGTCGGAATGTACATCTCCCCGTATATCCAGGATTTCTGCGAGCGCATACAGATCAACGGTGAATATATCGATGGCGATTCTCTGGCGAGGATCACCGAGTACGTCATGGCCCAGGCAGAGGCCATGGATGACCATCCGAGCCAGTTCGAACTGGTTACCGCCATAGGAATGATCTACTTCCTTGAAAACAACGTGGACATAGTAGTCCTGGAAGTAGGAATGGGCGGCGCTCTGGACAGCACCAACGCCATAGATGCTCCTGAAGTTGCGGTTATTACCAATATAGGCCTGGAGCATACCGAGTATCTCGGAAATACAATAGAAGAGATCGCGGCAAACAAGGCTGGCATCATAAAGACGGGCTGCAATGCGGTCTGCTACGACGGAGCCCCGTCTGTTACCGAAGTCGTAAAAGAAGTCTGCAGGGAAAAGGGCGTCGCCCTCAAGTGCGTGGATTTCGCAAGGCTCATACCGCTTGAAGCAAGCCTTGAAGGACAGAAGTTCCTCTGGGACGGCGAAGAGTACGAACTGGCGCTTCTCGGCGACCACCAGCTGCACAACGCAGCGACAGTCCTCAATGTAGTAGAGGCTCTTGAGGAGAGAGGCTGGAAGATCCCGCCCGAGGCTGTAAAAGAAGGTCTTAAGACCGTTAAGTGGCCTGCAAGGCTCGAGCTCCTTGGCAGAAAGCCGCTGTTCCTTCTGGACGGAGGCCATAATCCGCAGTGTGCCGAGGCGCTGGCCGCAGCCCTTGACAAGTATCTGGGTGAAAAGAAAGCAGTGTTTCTCCTTGGCGTTCTTGCCGACAAGGATTACCCGTCGATGATGAACATGATGCTCCCGTACGCGTCCGAATTCATCTGCCTTACACCTTTCTCGGACAGGGCGCTTCCCGCCGACAAGCTTGCTGAGTTCTTCCACGGGCTTGGCGCAAAGGCGACTGCCGCACCGGATTATCCAAAGGGCATCAGGATGGCTGAGAAGGCTGCCGGCAAGGACGGTGTGGTAGTGTGCTTCGGCTCCCTGTATCTGGCAGGGCACATCCGCACGGAGTACGGGAAACTGCACAGCAGAAAAAAGGCCTGACAGTCTGAACAGGGCTTGAAGGGATTAAACATAGCTGATTGGAGCAGCGGCCAAAAACCGCTGCTTTTAGCTTGTGGAAGATCACGTCGATAACTTATGCGGCATGGGCCCAAAACCCGCTGAAACAGGCGATTTTGAGCCTCAGGAGCGGTCGGTATGAATAGCCGGGCAGGAGCATGGCTTTCGAGGCTGTGCGCAGGAGGGATCTCGCTTCCGGAGATGAGCAGAAGCTGACGTGCAAGGCCGGATGTAGGCCTTAGCGCAAGCTCAGTGAGGATCGCGACCGGCGATCCGAACGTGTCTTGCGCGTGCGCCAAAGGCTGCGGCGAAGATCCGCCCGAAGCGAGCCTCCGAGGAATTCCAGCCGAGAAAGTCATGTTCCGCCGGCAAAGAAAAACCCCGGTCGTAAAAAACCGGGGTTTGAAAGCTTTTGACTTTTGTGAACGTGCTGCGGATCAGCCGCCGAATACTGCCAGCAGGAAGCCTGCGGCAACAGCGGAACCGATAACACCGGCTACGTTCGGGCCCATAGCGTGCATGAGCAGGAAGTTGGACGGGTTAGCTTCCTGTCCGACCTTCTGGGAAACGCGCGCTGCCATGGGTACTGCGGAAACGCCTGCGGAACCGATGAGCGGGTTGATCTTGCCGCCGGTGACTCTGTACATGAGTCTGCCGAGGAGCAGGCCGCCGCATGTAGCGAACTCGAAGGCGAGGAGACCGAGTACGATGATCTCGATGGTCCTGATGTTGAGGAACCTGTCATATCTTGCTGTAGCACCGACGGAGGTGGCCAGGAAGATAGTAACGATGTTCATCATCGCGTTCTGAGCGGTGTCGGAGAGTCTGTCGGTGACGCCGGATTCCTTAAAGAGGTTGCCGAGCATCAGGCAGCCGAGCAGAGGAGCTACCGACGGGAGCAGCAGGCAGGTGAAGATGGTAACGATGATGGGGAAGAGCACCTTCTGGGTCTTGGATACCGGACGGAGCTGTTCCATCTTTGTCTCTCTCATCTCCTTGGTGGTGAGGAGCTTCATTACCGGGGGCTGGATCATCGGGATCAGAGCCATGTAGCTGTAAGCCGCGATGGCGATCGGGGCCAGGAAGTCCGGAGCCAGCTTGGATGTGAGCCAGATGGCTGTCGGGCCGTCGGCGCCGCCGATGATGCCTATGGATGCCGCTACGTTAGAGGGGAATCCGATAACGATAGCGAGCAGGAAAGCAATGAATATACCGAGCTGCGCAGCTGCGCCAAGAAGCAGGGACTTGGGGTTTGCGAGGAGCGGACCGAAGTCTGTCATCGCGCCTACGCCCATGAATATCAGCGAGGGGTAGAGGCCGATCTTTACGCCGATGTACATGATATCCAGCAGGCCGCCGGCATGTATCAGTTCCGTAAACGTCAGGTTCACTACACCATCGGCAAACACGAAGCCGTGTTCAGCTATGAACGCCTGCAGTTCCGGCGTGAGCGTTTCTATGGCCTGGCCGTTAGCGATATACAGGTCCCAGAGCTCGGGGTTGTACATGTTGCCGAACGGAAGGTTCGTAAGGAGCATTCCGAAGGCTATGCCCACCAGGAGCAGCGGCTCGAACTTTTTGACGAGTCCGAGGTAGAGGAGGAAGCACGCGATGATGATCATCACGATCTGCCTCCAGTCTGTGAAGATCCCGTAGAAACCCGAGGTCTTTGCGAGTCTTCCTAATGTTGCGATAATATTTTCCATCTATACCCTCCGATCAGATCACGAGGAGAAGATCGCCGGTGGCTACTACTGCGCCCTTGGAAGTTGCGATCTGCTTTACGACGCCGTCCTGCGGTGCGAGGACTTCGTTCTCCATCTTCATAGCTTCGATGATGAGGAGCACTTCGCCGGACTTTACTGCCTGACCCTGGGAGACCTTGATGTTGAGTACGTTTCCGGGGAGCGGTGATGTGATCTTGCATCCGTCTGCTGCGGCTACAGGAGCTGCTGCGGGAGCTGCTGCCGGTGCTGCGGCTGCGGGAGCTGCGGCTGCGGGGGCTGCGGCCTTGGGAGCCGGCGCCTTGGGGGCCTTGACTTCGTACTCGTCGATGAGCATGGCCTGGCCGTCTTCAACTACTACTTCGTAGATTTTGTTGTTGAGGTTGATCTTGTACTTCATGGTATTCATCCTTTTATTTCCCTTATAGACTTGAATCTGAGTTCGTTGAGCGGCTTACCTAAGGTGTCCGCGACTATTGCCATTATCATTGCCGCATCCTTCGGATCGGTGTTGTAGAGCTTGATCTCTCCGGCGGTTCCGGGTGCGGGGTCGTCTCTTCTGACCGGTTCTGGCAGAGCTGCTTCTTCCGGAGCCGGGATCTTAGCGGCGGCCTGAGCCTTCTGTGCCTTCTTGTCGGTGACCTTGACGAGGATCTTGATGATGATCATCAGGAAGACGAGAGCGAAGAATACCACGAGCATTCCGAGTATCGCGTAGAGCACGCCTTCACCGAAGGTGAGGTTGCCGACTGCGAGATTAGTAGCTGCCGGAGCTGCGGTGGTTACCATTGTTCCATCCATTATTTGACCTCCTCGATGCTGAACGTCCAGACGTTCTCTTCCTTAGCTTTGCGGGCCTCGAAGAACTTTTCGGCAACGGGCGGGAAGGCGATGTAGCTGAGGACGTCCTCTTCGCACTTGGCGAGCTCGCCGAGCTTTTCCTGTGCCTTCTCGAATGTGTCGGTGGGCAGAGTTTCCGCGTAGCGGCCTTCTACCGGCTTGATGTCTCCGAGTATTTTTGCCTTTACTTCCGGATTGATGGGTGCAGGGGTCTTTCCGTATTCGCCGCGGCAGTAAGCTCTGATCTCGGAGCTTACGTTCTTGTAGCGCTCGCCTGCGAGCACGTTCTGAACTGCCATGTTGCCTACCAACTGGCTGGTGGGTGTTACGAGCGGCGGGAATCCCATGTCTTCACGTACGCGCGGAGTCTCCAGGAGGGCTTCTTCGAACTTGTCGGAAGCGTTGAGCATCTTCAGCTGGCTGAGCAGGTTGGAGAGCATGCCGCCCGGGATCTGGTACTGCAGACATTCTGTATCAGTGGTAAGGGATATCGGATTGAGTGTTCCGTTCTCGAGGTATTCCGCTCTGATCGGCTTGAAGTACGCAGCGATGGTGTGCAGCGCTTCTTTGTTGAGATTTACATCGTAGCCGAGCTCTCTGAGGGTGTAGGAGAGAGTTTCTGTAGCGGGCTGGGATGTTCCGCCGGAGAACGGGGAGATGGCGGTGTCTATTACGTCTGCGCCGGCTTCAACACCCTTGAGGTAGGTCATGAATGCGAGGCCTGTGGTGCAGTGTGTATGCATAACCACCGGAAGGTCTACTGCGTCTTTGATGGCGGAAACAAGATCGTATGCGTTCTTCGGAGTGAGCAGGCCGGCCATATCCTTGATGCAGATAGAGCCAACGCCCATGTTTGCCATTTCCTTTACGAGCTTTACGTAGTTGTCCAGTGTGTGCACCGGGCTGATGGTGTAGGAGATGGCTCCGGAAGCGAGAGCTCCGGAATTGACGGTCTCTTCGATAGCTACTTTCAGGTTGTCTACGTCGTTGAGGGCGTCGAAGATCCTGATGATGTCTATGCCGTTCTTTACGGAAGCCCTTACGAAGCGGCGGACGATATCATCGGGATAGTGTGCGTATCCGAGGATGTTCTGGCCGCGCAGGAGCATCTGCAGCTTGGTGTTGGGCATAGCCGCACGGATCTTTCTGAGCCTTTCCCACGGGTCCTCGTTGAGGAACCTGAGGCAGACATCGAAAGTAGCACCGCCCCATACCTCGCAGGAGTAGTAGCCGGCCTTGTCCATTTCGGAAAGGATGGGCTCGAACTTCTCGAAAGGCAGGCGCGTTGCGATCAGCGACTGATTGGCGTCGCGCAGTACTGTTTCGGTGAATTGGATCATTTACTTTACCTCTTTACTTGGAACGATTGGTTGATGTTTTTGTAAGAAGGTACAATAAAACCTTCTGAACTTTGTCATACGTATGGATTATATCATATAAGAATAGTAATATCCACAAAAAATTGAAACATGTTCGGGTTATTTTTATGTCAATTTTGTGGTATAATATCGGGCATGGAAAACAGTGTGATCTACAAGTGCACACAGGCGGATGAAGGCCTGCTTCTCAAGGAAGTCGTAAGGCAGCGCATGAAGATCAGTTCGCACCTCATGAAGAAGCTCAAGGTGCAGGGCGGTATCACCGTAAACGGCAGCAGGGCCGGGGTGAGGCTGCGCGTAAAAGCAGGGGATGTCGTAAAGATCAACTATCCCGAGGAGCGCAGCTATTTCGAGCCCCAGGACATACCTCTGGACGTAGTCTACGAGGACGAGGATCTTCTGGTGGTCAACAAGCAGCCGGGTCTTATAGTGCATCCGACTCACAATTTCCCTGACGGAACGCTTGCAAACGCCCTGGCTTTCCGCATGGAACAGACCGGGGAGGTCTTCAAGCCCCGCTTCGTAAACCGCCTCGACATGAACACCTCGGGGCTCCTGATAGTCGCAAAAAACGCACACTGCCAGGACTTCCTCTCGCACGAGATGGCCGCCGACAGGGTGGAAAAGCATTACCTTGCCATAGTCCACGGTATAGTGGAGGAGCCGGGCACCGTAGATCTTCCAATAGATAAGGACCCGAACCACAAGGCGCGCCGCATGGTAACGGAGGGCGGCTATCCGTCAGTCACGCACTACTGGCCGCTTAAGACCTTCGACTCGGAAAACAGCGGAAATATAAGGGGATACAGCCTTCTTCGGCTCAAGCTCGATACCGGACGCACCCATCAGATAAGGGTCCACATGACTCACATCGGTCACCCACTGGTGGGGGACGAGCTCTACGCGCAGCTCTACGGCTACACGGAAAATCCTGAGTGGATGCCAAGGCAGGCCCTGCACGCTGAGCGCCTGGAATTCCCGCATCCGGCAGAAGGAAAGACAGTTTCGGCATTCGCGCCGCTCCCGCAGGACATGAAAAATTGTCTTGAATTGTTGAGCAAAAGCCTTGTTTAAGGCCATGAAATGTTGTAAAATTACAATAGTACTGAATGTTATTTTAACTTAGGAGGATAATAATATGATCAAGATCGGAATCAACGGATTCGGCCGCATCGGTCGTCTTACTGCACGCGAAGCTACCCGCAGAGGGGATATGGACATAGTCGCCATCAACGCTCCGGACAAGACGCCTGAAATGCTGGCTTATTATTTCATGTACGACACAGTCCACGGCAAGTGGGAAGGCACCGTAGGTTATGACGACAGCCACCTCATCATCAACGGCAAGGCCATTCCTCTGCTCAACGACCGCAACCCCGCAAACCTCGGCTGGGGCAAGCTCGGCGCAGAGTACGTAGTAGACTGCACAGGCGCATTCCTTACTGAAGAGAGCGTACAGCCGCACCTGGCTGCAGGCGCAAAGTTCGTCCTCATGAGCGCTCCCGCAAAGGACAAGACCCCGATGTTCGTATACGGCGTCAACCACGAGACCTTCGATCCGAAGCTCTCCACCGCTTCCGCCGCATCCTGTACCACCAACTGCCTTGCTCCTCTGGCAAAGGTCCTGAACGACAAGTTCGGCATAGTTGAAGGCCTCATGACCACAGTCCACGCTGCTACAGCCACCCAGTTCGTAGTAGACGACTACTCCAAGAAGAACTTCCGCCTCGGCAGGACCTGCTACGACAACATCATTCCGTCCACCACAGGCGCCGCCAAGGCAGTAGGCAAGGTAATTCCTTCCCTGCAGGGCAAGCTCACCGGAATGTCCATGCGCATTCCTTCACCGGACGGATCCGTAGTAGACCTCACCGTAAGCCTGGCTAAGGACGCTACATACGAAGAAGTCTGCGCAGCTGTCAAGGAAGCCTGCGAAGGCGAGCTCAAGGGCGTAATGCGCTATGAGGATCAGCCGATCGTTTCCACAGATATCATCGGAGAGACCAATGCCAGCGTATTCGACGCTCAGGCAGGTATCGCTCTGAACGGACACTTCATGAAGCTGATAGCCTGGTACGACAACGAGTACGGCTTCACCTGCAACATGCTGCGTCTGCTTGCGCACATCGCTAAGGTAAAGGGCTGATCCACAGCTTAAGAATACCGGACTGCTGTATATGCAGCAGCCCGGTTTTTTGATATAATGTAAAGTAAGTTGAGCTTTGCGGAAGGGAGGGTCTTTGCGTGGAGTACCGCCGGCTGCCTTTTGAGCAGTATTTCATAAACACCAGCGAGGATTTCAATCACAAAGGGACTGTTACGTACCAGGTGAAATACACCGCGGTAGAATACAGTACCACAGCTTTTCAGCGCCTGCTGGGGATAGACCATGAGGTCAACTACGAGATCCATTACGAAGAAGACCGCAACGTGATACAGCTGAATTTCCAGCGCACTGTGGGTTTTTCGGACTGGGTCGCCAACGTAGGCGAGTTTGCCGTAAAGTATTACGATTCCATAGAATACGACGGGCAGCCCCTGCAGCTTAGGGTGCACCGCGGCTGGGGCGATATGTACCTTACGATAATGCTCATGTACGGTAAGGAAGCAAGCAACCGAAAACAAGAGATAGACCGCCAGCACTACACTATTCCGAACCAAAGACCAAAAGATAAGCATTGTGGGAAAATCTAAACTTTTGGATTTTCCTACAATGCCAACTA
>JAFRXM010000012.1 GCA_017443515.1 Bacillota bacterium
CCACCAGCTGTTTGTGGAGCCGGAGGGGCTTTCCACCAGCGAGATGTACCTGCAGGGCATGAGCACTTCGCTTCCCGAAGACGTGCAGGAGGCCTTCTACAAAACCATCCCGGGCCTTGAAAATATAAGGCTCGTGAGGGCAGCGTACGCCATTGAATACGACTGCATAGACCCCATGGATCTTAAGCTTTCGCTGGAGCACAGGGAGTTTGCCGGGCTGTTCTGCGCAGGGCAGTTCAACGGGTCTTCGGGCTACGAGGAGGCTGCGGCGCAGGGCCTTATGGCTGGCATCAACGCTTCGCTGTGGATTGACGGCAGGGAGCCCTTTATTCTGGACCGCTCCGAGGCATATATAGGAGTGCTTATAGACGATCTTGTAACCAAGGGCACCAACGAGCCATACCGCATGATGACATCGCGCGCGGAATACCGCCTGGTGCTTCGGCAGGACAACGCGGACCTCAGGCTGACGGAAAAAGGACGCGCCCTGGGGCTGGTTTCCGACGAGCGCTACGAGAAGTTTCTTGCGGACAGAAAAGCGATGGAGCAAGAGGCGCAAAGGCTTGAAAATTCAACGGTTTCGCCATCTGAAGCAAACGCGTTTTTAGAGAGTGTGGGAAGCGCTCCGCTGGACAACAGGGCAAGCCTTGCGGACCTTTTGAGAAGGCCTGAGGTCACCTACGAAAACCTTGCGGTGCTGGATAAAGACAGGCCGGAGCTTTCGTACCACGTGAGAACAAAGGTTGAGGTCGGGATCAAGTATTCCGGATACATAGAAAAGCAGCTGCTGCAGATAGAAAAGTTTAAAAAGCTCGAGACCAGGGCCATCCCCGCAGACATAGACTATATGTCAATGGAGGGCTTAAGGACCGAGGCGCAGGAAAAGCTGGACAAGTTCCGGCCGGTCTCCATAGGCCAGGCGTCCAGGATCTCCGGAGTTTCGCCTGCGGACATAAACGTGATGCTGGTGCAGCTGGAGAAGCTGAAAAGATCGCAGCAGTGACATTTCAGGATGTAGAGGTATTGCGTCCGAGATTCATCTATATATAGTTGAGTTATATTTGGTGGATCGGGCCGGAAGAGAAAGCTAAAGATGACAGAACAGCAGAAAGAACAACTGGAAAAGCTCGCCGATCTGGTGCTGGAGTGGAACGAGAAGATAAACGTTACCGCTATCAGGGAACGCTTAGAGTTTATGAAAAAGAACGTGGAAGATTCCCTTACGATTCTTGGAATGCCTGAAATATCAAGGGCTGAGAGGATCTTGGACCTCGGCACCGGAGGCGGTTTTCCGGGGCTTCCGCTTGCTGTTGCATGTCCCGAAAAGAAGTTCGTGCTTATGGACAGCGTGGGAAAGAAGCTGAAGGTCGTGGCGGACGTGGCGGAAAAGCTTGGGCTTGCCAATGTTGAGGTGGTTCACGCAAGGGCTGAGGACCTGGCGCAGGATCCGGCCTTCAGGGAAGGCTTCGACCTGGTGGTCTCCAGAGCTGTAGCAAACATGAGCACGCTTTCTGAGTACTGCCTGCCGTTCGTTAAGCTGGGTGGCGCATTTGTGGCTTATAAGACCGCTTCGGCCGCGGAAGAGATAAAAGCTGCAGCAAAAGCCATAAAGCTTTTGGGCGGCGCCCCCGTTAAGATCACCAGCAACGGAACGGACGACAACGAGCACATATTTGTTATCGTGGATAAGAAGGCGGCAACACCTAATAAGTACCCCAGGAAGGCGGGGCTTCCGTCGAAGCAGCCATTGTAAAAAGCTGTTGTCGCGGAATGATCGCTTCGCAGGCATCACATTTTGTACGGGAACTATTGTTCCCTACTATATAAGGTAGAACACTGTTGTTTCTTACAGGCTCCGTGATCCGGAGCCTTTTATAATGTTTCACGTGAAACATGCTAAAAGCAGATCATGCAGCACATCGTAAAACGCTAAATATTAGCGCGCATGTTGCCTGCATCGCCCTGCGGCAGAGCGTTTTTCGATACAGCCCGCATAGAGAAATACTTAGAACCGTTGATATTCCTGCATTGTTTTCCTGTATAGCAAAAAACCCGCTGTCAAGTGAAATTTCAAGGGTTTGCGAAAACCGTAAAAATCACTGTTTCACGTGAAACATCAAGTATTCTGTTGTAGAAATACGTGTTCTGTATTATAATAAAAGCATAAACAAAGGAGAAAAACAGCGTTCAGAACGTTATAAAAGGGAGAAACGATGGGAAAAGCAATAGCTATATTCAATCAGAAAGGTGGAGTGGGCAAAACCACCACTAATATCAACCTGGCAGCCTGCCTTGCGCTTAAAGGTAAAAAGGTGCTGGTAATAGATATAGACCCTCAGGGCAACACCACCAGCGGCCTTGGAATATCCAAGAAAAACCTCGGCGCCACAAGCTACGACCTCTTGATAGAAGAAGGCATAGATCCCTATACCACAATATACAACACCAAGGTCAACAACATGGATATAATCCCTGCAAGTGTTGATCTTTCAGGCGCGGAGATAGAGCTTGTACAGATCGAAGGCCGCGAAAGAAGGCTTAAAAAAGCGCTGGATACGGTGCGCGCAGACTACGATTATATATTCGTGGACTGCCCGCCGAGCCTCAGTTTGCTAACAATAAACGCGCTCACAGCAGTTGATTCGGTCCTGATCCCTATCCAGTGCGAATTTTACGCGCTTGAAGGTGTCAGCCAGCTCGTCAGCACCATAGACCTGGTAAGACGCAGCTTCAACCCGAATCTGGGCATTCAGGGCGTAATTCTTTCCATGTTCGACGGCAGGGCCAACCTGTCGATCCAGGTGGCGGACGAAGTCAAGCGTTTCTTCGGAAGCAAGATGTACTCTACGGTCATCCCAAGAAACGTAAGGCTCGCGGAGGCCCCCGGATACGGTCTTCCCATAACCAGCTACGACCCCAGGTCCAAGGGCGCCAGGGCTTACATGGCGTTCGCGGACGAGTTCCTGCGATTGGAGGCAAGCAATGCCCGCTAAGAAAAAAGGAGGCCTTGGCAGAGGTCTGGACTACCTATTCGGAGACAGTATACTCAACGAACCAGCGTCCGTCCTGGAGCCGGTAAAGCCTCGGAAAGCCGATGATATCAAGGCTTTGGAGGATCCTGACAGCCCTAAGGGCGCGGATGTGGCCGACGTTCCGGCACCTCGCGCAGCCTCAAAGGCTGCGGCTAAAAAGGCCCCGGACGACGCTGCGGAGTCGGTCGTCTATATCAGCCTCAACGATATAATGCCGAACGCCTCGCAGCCCAGAAAGAATTTTGATCAGGAGGCTCTTCAGGAACTGGCGGATTCCATTAAAGCCTACGGCGTAATCCAGCCGGTGCTTCTGCGGCCGGCAGCCAAAGGCTACGAGCTTGTGGCCGGCGAACGTCGCTGGCGCGCGGCAAGGCTTGCGGGGCTTAAGTCCGTGCCTGCCATAGTGCGCGATCTTACGGAGCGCCAGAACGCCTTCTATGCTCTGATAGAAAACATGCAGCGCGAGGACCTGGATGCCATAGAAGAAGCCGAGGGCATACAGGAAATAATTGGTAATTATGGTCTCACACAGGAGGAAGCCGCCGGAGTCGTTGGAAAATCCCGCTCATACGTGACAAATTCGCTGCGCTTGCTGAAGCTTCCTGAAGAAGTCCGCAGCATGGTCAGCTCAAAGCAGCTTTCGGCAGGCCATGCAAGGGCCATCGCGGGCCTTGCGACAGAGGCTCTGCAGCTTGAGGCGGCGGCAAAGGCGGTTAAGGACGGCTGGTCGGTGCGCCAGATCGAAAGCTACACCGGCAGCAAGGCTAAAAAGCGCAGAAAGACCGCAAAATCAAGGCTCAAGCCGGCTGATATAAGGGCTGCAGAAGAGGATCTTTCGGAGGCTCTTGGCACCAAAGTGGCCATCAACGGCACCGAAAAGCGCGGAAAACTGGAGATCGAGTACTACTCCAAAGACGAGCTGGACAGGCTCGTAGAACTGCTTGGGAGCGCTCGCTAATGGTCTGCATACGCACCATAGGGCCGGAAAACGCGCAGGACGTGCGGCTTAGCAACGAGCCGTTTGCCGTGTGGGGACGCATGATTCCGTCTCTTTGTGAAGGCCGCTGGAGCTACCGTACGGAAATCTTTGAGATCGCGCAGGAGATGTGCTTTCCGGACGAGGCCTACGATGCGGCCGAGGACGGTGCGATCTTCATTGGCGCCTACGAGGGCGAAGCATGCGTCGGGCTGGCTGTGCTGCGCAAGGACCGCTTCCGCTACTTGTATCTGGACGATCTGAAGGTCTGCAGGGAATATCGCAGAAAAGGTGTAGGCGGGATGCTTGTAAAGGCCTGCTTTAAAAAGGCCGAAGAGCTTGGTTTTCATGGGGTTTCGGTGACCTGCCAGGACAACAATCTGTCGGCAGCGCTGTTCTACATCAAGCAGGGTTTCGAGATCGGCGGCTTTGACAACCGGGGCTACCGGGGCACCAGCCAGGAAAACAAGGCGGACATTTATTTCTATAAAGACATATAAAAAGAGCCGGGGCTGTTTGCCTCGGCTCTTACGATCTTGCAATAAAGGACCTTCCCTTGTTGCGTTAGCCTTCGATCATGATGGTCTTCTTTTCAGGCAGCTTGCGGACATCTTTCTTGGCGATGGTCAGGCACAGAACGCCGTGCTCGAACGTAGCCTTGATGTCTTCCTCGGTAAGATTCTCGCCTACGTAGAAGCTCCTCTGCATCGCGCCTGCGTATCTCTCCTGGCGGATCAGCTTGCCCTTGTTGTCCTTTTCGTCCTTGTCCAGACCCTTTGCGGCGCTTACCGTGAGGTATCCTTCCTTCAGCTCGATATTGACTTCTTCCTTCTTGAAGCCCGGCAGGTCTATATCAACGATATAGGCGTTTTCCTGCTCGTGGACATCCGTCTTCATGACGTGATCCGCGCGCCTTCCGTAAAGTTCCTTTTCTATGTTCCCTAACTCCGGGAAATTGAACCAACCATCAAACAGGTTTTCTCCAAATACACTAGGCAGTAACATTTTATTTTCCTCCTTTATAAAAAGATGATGTTGTAGTTTGGTGCAGATCCATTGGATCCGCAGCCCTTTGGGAGCGGGGCGCCTGTTTGGCTTATTGCCCCTTTTCCCTTTGGGCAAGTATAATATAGCACAACTGTTAGCACTCGTCAATAGTGAGTGCTAACAAAAATTGTGAAGATTTGGTGACGATGAAAATCAGAACCGTCCCTGTTTTTCATATTTCATAAGGAAAATGGCTGGTTCAGTTGTATAATAGTTAAAGGGGTTAGAAATACGGAGGTTATATTGGATCAGGACGCGCTTTTATTCAGACGCTATCTCGAGGGAGACGAGAGCGCTTTCGACAAGCTGATGGAGGGTCTGTTCTTCAGGCTGGTCTACTTTATCGACGGTATAGTGCACGATACTTTCGCGGCTGAAGACATCGCCGTGGACGTGTTTGCTGAACTCGTGGCCAGCCCGAAGCGCTTCGATGGCCGCGCCGGCTTTAAGACTTTTGTCTTCATGATGGGAAAAAGCCGCGCCCTGAACTATCTAAAGCACCGGAAAGTAGTTGAATTTACTGAGCTTTCGGAGGCCGAAGGCCTGGCCGCCGAAAGGTCGCAGCTGGAGGAGAAGGTCCTGCACAGCGAAAGACAGCGGGTTCTGGCGGAGGCTATCGCGCAGCTCCCGGAGCAGATGCGTCAGGCGGTACACCTGGTGTATTTCGAGGGCCTAAGCTACGCGCAGGCGGCAAAGGCCATGGATATGAGCGCCAAGTACGTCGACAACATGCTGCAGCGCGCTAAAAAGCAGCTGGCCGGGATCATAGGAGAAGAAGGCCGGGAGCTGTTGTAGCGGTCCGGAACGGTTTGTAAAAGAAAAAGGGGTAATCACAATATGAGAACCATAGAAGAATTCAAGGAAGAAATAACTCAGCGCAGCCAGGTCAAGGCAAAGCGCAATAAAAGAAGGAATATCGCGGTAATAAGCACCTGCTGTCTGCTGGTGGTGTGCGTGGTTTGCGCCGCGGTGCTGATTCCGCCCAGGGGGCCGGTCGGAAGGAACAACTACAACTACACAAGACCCGAAGGCCGCGACCTTATGGCAAGCCTTAAGCCTGTTGCTTTGGGCACCAAGGCAGCGCCGGACGCGGGAGCCAAAGAGCTTGCGGATTTTGCGCTGAAGCTATTCAAGGCTACCGCAAAAGATGGTGAAAATACGCTTGTTTCGCCGCTTTCGGCTATCGCGGTGCTGGGCATGGTCGCCAACGGCGCCGGGGGTGAAACGCTTTCGCAGATGGAGAAGGTCTTCGGGCTGCCGGTGGACAAGCTCAACGACTACCTGCACAGCTACGTGGGTTCGCTGCCGCAGAGCGCGGACAAGTACAAGCTCGATATGGCGAACTCCATATGGTTCAGGGACGACGGCAGCCTTAAGGTGAACCAGGACTTCCTGCAGAAGAACGCGGACTACTACGGAGCGGCGGCCTACGCGGAGCCTTTCGACGCGGAAACCGTGAAAAACATCAACGACTGGGTCAAGAAGAACACAGACGGCATGATCGAAGAGATCATCGATGATATAAATCCGAGCGAGGTGATGCACCTTATAAATGCGCTGGCGTTCGACGCGTACTGGGAGACTCCGTACAAGTCGCACCAGCTGCTGAACACCACGTTCAACGGCAGGCACGGCAGCACGGACAAGGTGCTGATGATGAACAGCACGGAGTCCGTCTATTACAGCGGCGAGGGTTTCGAGGGCGTCGGCAAGCCGTACAAGGACGGCAAGTACAGCTTCGTGGCGCTGCTTCCGGAGATGGGCAGCAGCGTGGAGGATCTCGTAAGTTCTCTGGACGGCGCAAAGCTCTATGAGATACTGTCGTCACCGCAGAAGGAATTCAGGGTGGAGACGCAGATCCCCAAGTTCGAGATCGAATACGAAGCGCAGCTCGGCGACGCTTTGAAGGCCATGGGCATGAAGGATCTGTTTGACTCGGATCTTGCGGACCTTTCCGGCATCGGGAGGTCTGCCGCCGGCAAGCTGTTCATAGGCAGCGTTATCCAGAAGACGTACATTTCCGTGGATGAGAACGGCACCAAGGCCGCGGCGGCCACCGACGCGATAGCTTACGCTACCGGCTTCGACCCGAACCTCAGGTTCGTCATCCTCGACAGGCCTTTCCTGTACATGCTCGTGGACAACCAGACCAACACCCCGTTCTTCATCGGAACAGTGATGGACATAGAAAAATAATGAGACCGGGGACATCCCGGATCTCACAAATGACCAAATCGGTGGAGAAGAACCGTCCCTCTCCACCGTTTTTTTGTGACGCGGAGAGCGCTATTTTCGTCTATAATAGTGAAAGGAGGTTGTTCGCAAGTCAACTATGGAAGACGATCGTATTGTAGAACTTTACTGGGCAAGGGACGAAGCAGCGCTCAAGGAGACTTCTCTGAAGTACGGCAGTTTCATTCATGCAATTGCGCAAAACGTGCTGAGCAGTGCTCAGGATTGCGAGGAGTGCGTAAACGACACGTATCTGAACGCGTGGAACAGCATTCCGCCGGCCAGGCCGTCGTCGCTCAAGGCTTTTCTTGCAAAGATCGCCAGAAACCTTGCGCTGGACCGATGGCGGGCGTCAAATGCAAAGAAGCGCGGCGAGGGGAATATCGCGCTGGCTTTTGAAGAAATGCAGGATCTTTCGGGCGGCAGCAGCCAGGAAGATGGAATCATAGAAGGCATGCTCCTCAAGGAAGTGCTGGAGAAGTTTGTTGACGGGCTGGACGCAAAAGAGCGGCGCATTTTTTTAAAGCGTTACTGGTATTTCATGAGCATTCGCGAGATAGCCGCAGACCTGGCTGAAGGGGAGAGCAAGGTCAAAATGACACTGCTCAGGCTCAGGAGAAGACTTAAGGAGAAGCTCGAAGAAGAGGGGGTAAGTTTATGAATACAGAAATGATTTTCAGATCTCTAAATGAGATAAGTGATGAATATGTTCTTGATGCGGCGCCCGGCATTGGGGTATCATCGGCCCGCAGCGGAAAAAGAGCAGGATCTAAAGGCATCAGGCCGAAGACTGCATGGCTTGCGGCTGCGGCGGCTGTAATATGCATCGTGGCAGTAGGAGCTGTCATCAGGCAGCATAATATCCCTGAAAACACTGCAGTTGTTCCGGGCGGGACGACCCCGGTCGACAATACTATCGCGGAGGATCCGCTGGATACATCCTTGCCGAAGATTGCGCTAGTATATGCTCCAAGCGAAGGGCAGGGTTTCGGTGTAAGTATTTTCCCTAAAGGAGAGCTTCCGGCAGGCACAATGCTTCATGATGAAGATGTGCCCGAAAAGCTGCCGGTATTCAGGAATAACAGTTTTGATGCAGCGGGATTTCCCCATGGGCTTAGTGAAAAACAGATGCTGGAGCTTTTTAAGGCACGCGCTGAAAAGCTTGGATTTGGGGATCTGGAGCCGGAGCGGATAATTGCGGACGGCGAGTTCGGAAAGGCCGATCAACAGGCCTGTCTTGTGGAGCTGCGGGCAGAGAAAGACAATGTACGCCTTTCGGTTTTCGCAAACGGCACCGAAGCGATCGCTGCAGACAGCCGCGACAAGCTTCCGGAGGACATCGGCGAGATTTTGGGCTTTGCGGAAATGGTGACCAGTAATCATTCAGAATACTCAAAAACAGAAGAAGACAGAAAATACAGGCATTTTGCAACTGTATATGATATGCTGGACAGGCAGGATAAACTCTCGGCTGCAGTGATGCATGTGTTTGAGTATGGCGAGCTCAGCGGGCAGACTAATCTAACAATTTTCAACGGTAAGCTTATAAGTGAAAAGATTGCTGAATATCCTGTAATTTCTCTGCAGAATGCCCTGAAGATGCTCGATGAAGGGAAGTTCGTGCAGGGAAGCGGCGTGGACGTTTTCCCCGGCCGGGAAAGTATCGTCGCCAGCGATATCAGCTATGAGCTGCGGCCTACGCTGGAAAGCTTCGTTCCGTTCTATCACTTCTGGGTAAAGCTGCCGGCAGAAACTGCAGAAAAATACGGCGCTGCCGGAATGGATGCTTACGGCGAGCTTTATGTTCCGGCGATAGACGTGCGCTACTTTGAAACGTCACCGCTGACGTGGAACTAGTGGTAAAGGCCGGGCCCTGGGGCGATGATGTTTATGCGATTCAAATCGGTGGAGAAGAACCGTCCCTCTCCACCGTTTTTTATGTTATAATTAATTGTTATGGCAACGAGAGACCTTACTACATGCAAGCCTGCGTCCGGGCTTATCAAATACGCGATTCCGCTCATCCTGGGCAACATGTTCCAGCAGCTCTACAACCTGGTGGATACTATTGTCGTGGGCAATTACTGCGGAAGGCACGCGCTGGCGGCGGTCGGGGCTTCGGCCCCGGTGACGACGCTGTTCATCTGCATATCGGTGGGCGGCGGCATAGGTTCGTCGGTCATCATAGCGCAGATGTACGGGGCGAGGAAGATGGGCCGCATGATGACGGCTATCAAGACGGCGTGCACAGTGTTTTGCATCATCGGAGCGGTGCTGATGGCGGCGGGCATCTTCCTCAACAAGGCCATACTGGGCTGGCTCAACACGCCGGCAGACATCATCGACGACGCGGCGCTGTACATGCGCATATACTTCTACGGATTTCTGTTCATGATGATGTTCAACGTGTTCAACGCGGTGTTCAACGCTCTGGGCGATTCCCGCAAACCGTTGATATTCCTGACGGCATCGTCTATTCTGAATATCTTCCTTAACATATATTTCATCACAAGGCTGGGCATGACGGTCGACGGCGTGGCCTGGGCGACGGTCATCTCGCAGGGGCTGGCGGTGATAGCTACCGTGATAGTTCTTGTGGTGAAACTTCGCCGCATGAATATCACCGAACCGTCGAAATGGTTCGACGGCAAGACCTGCCGCACCATATTCAGGGTGGCGGGCCCCACCATACTGCAGCAAAGCGTGGTGGCTGTCGGGCTGCTGCTGATGCAGTCGGTCATCAACGGTTTCGGCTCGATAGCTGTGGCGGGCTACACGGCGGCCAACAAGATAGATCTGATGGCTATCCTGCCGATGACAAACATGGGCAACGCGGTGTCCACCTTTACGGCGCAGAACATAGGCGCCGGCAAGAAGGAGCGCATCCCGCAGGGACTTAAGGCGGGGCTTACCGCAGTGGTCGTGATCGGCCTTGTGATAGCGGCGCTGCTGGTGATATTCGGCAACGCGCTGGTAGGCCTGTTCGTCAGCGGCGAGGGCGCGGAGGCGGTCATTGAGGAGGGCGCGAGGTATCTGAAGATCTCCAGCATCTTCTACTTTATCTTCGGCGCCATGAATTCGCTTTCCGGCGTACTGCGCGGTGCGGGGGATATGAAGAGCTTCCTTGCGACAACACTTACCAACTTCGCGGTGCGCATCGTGCTGTCGTTTACGATCGCGGCGCACATGGGGCTGTACATGGTGGCCTGGAGCACGGTCATAGGCTGGGTCGTGAGCTTTGTGCTGGCGGCGATACTCTACCGCAGCGGAAAGTGGAAGAAAAAAGAATTGATATAGTAGCATAATACGAGGTTTTCTATGGACTACGAAAAGAGGCTTGGGGCTGCGGGAAAGCAGCTCCGCGAATATATGGCAGAAAGGACCGGAACGCAGGCGCGGGACTGGTTCTTTACGTTCCGGGCGCGCGAGGCGCTGCAGGTGGTTTGCCGGCAGCTTTACGAGGCTAAAGGGCCTGGCGAGGTGCTGACGCAGCTTCTTACCTGCTCTACGGTGCCGGAAGGCATAATGGCCGGCGGGCTTAAGCCGCGCTACCTGGATATTGACGAAGATACGCTGGCTGTGAGGCCGGAGCTGGTGAAAAGGGCGCTGGGAGAAGGCGGTGACAGGCAGATTTCTGATGGGGAGAATGTCCGGGCGCTGATATATCAGCACAGCTACGGGATATTTGACGCGGCGTCAGCAAAGGCTCTTAAGGAGGCGCTACGCAGGGCAGCCGGTGGCGGCGGTGCTGCCGGAACAAATGTGGCTGCGTCCTGCTGCTCGCTCCTGATCGAGGACTGCGCGCACTGCGCTCTGGCCATGGAGAAGGACTGGGAGGACAGGCCGATCGCGGACGTGTCGCTGCACTCCTTCGGCGTGGAAAAGATGATAAAAACGACGTTCGGAGCCGCCGTCTGGGTGAATCCGGACATGGAAGATAAGGCGCTTCGGGAGCGCATAGTTGCGGCGTTTGAGGCTCTGCCGGATCTGGATCCTGCTGCTGCGGCGTCGGTAAAGAGCTACCGCAATCGATTCAGGGTGCTGTCGCACCTGCCGATGAGGCTCAGAAAGCCGCTTCGCGCGAAGTGGGTCGCAAAGCACAAGTTCATACCTGCGGTGGCCGAAGACGAGCTGGCCGGAAAGACGATCCTGGAGCCTTCGCTGCCCACGGACGAGGTCCTTGCCAGGGTCCTGGAAAAGCTGAAGGGGCTGGACGAGAACGAGGCGCAGAGGAAGGCAGCGGTATTGACCTATCTGGACGAGTTGCTGCCGAAGGCTGAGGGGTTTGAAGGAGCAAAGGACGAATCGTTAGAATCGGAAGATCCCAATGCGGCATCGTCTATTAACGATGAACGATGCGGAAAGGGCGGACAGTCAGCTGCTTGCACTGAGCCGCTCTGGACGATTCCTGCCGCCGCTCGGAAGGCTCGCCCGCTTCTGTGGCTTCCGGTCGTCGTGGATAGCCCGGGCAGAGCGGAGCGCATATGCAGGGCACTCAACGCCAAGGGCTTTTACAGCAGCCGCTGGGGAAGGCCCCTGCTGTTCCCCGGGGTCACCAAACACGCGATGTTCTGCGCGGAGGGCGCGGACGCAAGCTGCCCCGGCGCGGTGCACGTGTCGCAAAATCTGGTGCTGCTCCCCACAAACAGGAAACCGGCCGAGGTGGAGCAGATCATCGGCATATTCAAGGATATAATGGCGGAAGACGCAAGGCCGCAGGACAGCTTTGCAGCGGTGCTTCTTGGCACCGAGACCAGCGTCTACAACATGGCGCGCGCCTTCTACGAAGCCTACGGTATAAAGAGCAACGCCTATGGGCAAAAGCCGCTGCAGCAGACGGCGAACTCAAAGTTCGTTACCGTGCGCTGCAACAAGGATTTCGCGGAGCCGGAGGGCTTCGTGCGGGTGCTCAACAGCGAGGCCTGGCGCTACCGCGGGCGCACCGCTCTGCTGCTTTCGTGCGGGGATTCCTACACCAAGCTGCTGGCGACGCACAAGGCAGAGCTGGACCCTGTCTATGTGCCGGTCTGCCCGGACGAAGACGTGGCCTACGCCGTCAATTTCAAGGCAAAATTCTACGAGATCTGCGAGCAGGCCGGGGTCCCGTATCCGAAGACTGTGCGCCTTACCGGGCCGCAGCTTCCCGAGGAAGACCTGGGCTACCCGGCGGTCTTAAAGCCGGACGACGCGGATAACTACAGGGATCATCCGTTTGAGGGGCAGAAGAAGGCCTTCATTTTAAAAGACCGTGCGGCGCTGGAAAAGGCTCTTGCGGACACCTACGCGGCGGGCTACGAAGGCATAATGCTGCTGCAGGAGTTCATCCCCGGCGGCGACGAGAACATGCGCGTCGTCAACGGCTACAAGCGCTCCGACGGAAAACTGGCGCTGATGGCGATGGGCCAGCCGCTGCTGGAAGACTATTCACCCATGGCCATCGGAAACTACATGGTGATTCTGGCGCACGGAAACGACCAGGTCTACGATACCGTAGAAAAGCTGCTGGAGCACATCCCGTACCTGGGCTACTTCAACCTGGACCTGAAATACGACAGCCGCGACGGACTGTACAAGGTCTTCGATTTCAACCCGCGCATGGGGCGCAGCAGCTACTACGTGACCCTGGCCGGAAACAACTTGGCCGAGTGCGTGGTGGACGATTACGTGTGCAACTGCCCGGCAGTTACCAAGCGCGCGCACGAAGAGACCGTCTGGGCCGATGTGCCGAACAGCATCGTTAAAAAGTACGTCAACGACGGGCCGGATAAAGAAAAGGCCCTGCAGCTGATGGCTGAGGGCAAATGCGGCGGAACCTTTAAAAACGCCGGCGACGATAACTGGAAGAGGCGCATCCGTCAGCTAAAGACAGACCTTCGCAACATCAGGAATTACAAACGCTACTTCGTGAAAAAGTAAGAAGAGTACGAGGCTGTGTGCAATAAAAAAGAAGGTCCGGCATATATAAGCTTTGTAGACGAACTCGGGCTAGCGCTTGATTGAAGCGAGCCTGACGGCAGGAAGGCTCGATGAGATCAAAGAGCGGTGAGACGAATAGCTTATATATGCCGGACCTATCTTATTTTACGCATTGTGCTTAGTGTTATATATGTCGCGCACTGAAATGCTGTGGTCGTCCCAGAAGATGGGCACAGCTTTTTTTTCTTTGAGGAACTCGGTAACGAAGGCCTTAAACTCCTCGGAAAGCGGCTTGTCGAAGCTCAGGAACTGGCCGGCGCAGTTGTCGGTCTCCTGCATGTGCAGGCCGAAGCGCTCCTCGGCGATGTTCTTGAGTTCTATTGCGTACTGATATATTAGTGCCATTTTATTCCTCCTCGTCATATTCGCCGTACTCGCAGCCTATGTGGGTGGCTTCTATCTCGTCCACCAGCTGCAGGCCGCCGTCGATCTTGTCGTAAAGTTTTATGAGCCCCCAGCCGTTGCCGCCGTTCCAGAGGCGATCATGCTTCTTGCTGCCGTCAGGGGCTTCGTAGTTGACCAACAGCATGTCCTTTTTAAGGCAGTGGACCTCCGTTTCCATAGCAGCGTGGTGGTTTTCCTGGCGTACGTGCCAGACGACTTCATCGGCGAGTTCTTCGAAGCTGAATTCGGTCTTAACGCCAAGCCATACGTGCGAGAAATTGAAGTCGTACTCCTTGCCTTCGTAATAGAACACGCCCAGAAGCCGCCTGTCCAGCGGGACGAAGTAGATCTTGGGCCTGCCTCCGCCTATATCGAAGACACTGTTTTTCAGTTGCAGCCCAGAAATGCGGCTTTTAAGGCAGTTTGACGACAGCCACACCCACGGAGACGTGAAATCGCGGCCCCAGTTCTTGTCGGCGTAGCCGTAACTCTTTTCGGGAGTAACTGTGTAATTCCGGCCGTTGAGCGTGACGCGGCCGCTGTAGGCGCTCTTCATGCCCTCGGCGTGCCAGTACATGGCAAAGGCCTCGGCCTCGCGCAGGGGCTTGCTGGCGCCGTAGCCTACATTGAAGGCGATCTGTTTGTCTATCGTAAGATCCCAGGAGAGGCTTCCAAAGTCGCACATCCATTCGGGGTGGGCTGCTGCTTCGTCTTGGGTGATACTGATGCTGCCTTTGAGCTGTGTTTCGGCGGCAAGGCAGTCCGCGGCTTCCACCCGATAAGGGGCTTCTTTGTGAAGATCTACATCCCTTAAGCTGAAGAAACGGTGCAGCTGGCAGTGGTCCTCGCCCCAGGTGCCGGCCTTTACCATCAGATAGCTGGGCTTTTTCCCGGCGGTTTTGTTTTCCTGAAGCTGTCCAAAGACAGGCTCATCCTCGGCCAGGGCCGGGTTGCATATGAAATACTCTATGAAAAACGGTTTGTCCTCGCCTGTTTCTTCGTCCTGGGCGGTGAAATTGTGCCACCACCAGTCGTAGCCGCAGTGGGCCAGCGGCCCGTGTAGCATGAAGGCGTTGCGCGTAATATCGTGATGATCGAACATTCTATACTCTTGGTTTATAATATATGCGGGTGATCTACGATAACGGACCGCCCCTTATTGCAGAAGTCGCAGGATGCTGGCGTAGGCGACCTGGTAGATGCTGCGGGTGCGCAGCGCCACGCCGGCGCGCTTCATGGCCAGGAGCTGCTTTTCGGTGTAGTAAATGGAGGGCCAGATACCGCATAAAGAGCCGTAGATCGCGTCGATCGCATCGTTGCGCTCGTCGCGGGTAAGGCCGGGCAGGAAGCGTCGGATTATGTCCTGCATTACCATGCGCGACCAGCCGTAGGCTACGTTGAACTCCACGAGCTTTTCTTCGCGGCTGTTTTCGGCCAGGTCATAGAGGTTCAGGGCGTAGATCTTGAGCATCAGTTTGCGGGGCTCGAGGGTCTTTGCGAGGCGGTCGGCAAGGGCGGAGCGGGAAAGCGATGCCTGCGAGAGTATGGATTCCAGGTCGTCGGACCAGAGCTTGAATTCTCGCTCCAGCAGGGCCAGGAAGATCTCTTCCTTGCTCTGGAAGTAGTTGTAGATAGAGGTGCGGGTGAAGCTGGTCTCGTCTGCGATGTCTTTGAGCAGAATTTCGGAAAAACTGCGGCCTTCGTAGATGCGCTCGCAGGCGCTGAGTATCTCTTCTCTTCTGGCAGCGGTCAGCTGCGGTGATCCTTTAGGCATAGTGGCTCCCTTCTTCCGGCGTTTTCGCCGCCGGCTGGTAGTTTAGCTGTGACCCCTTGTTTGCGAAGCTATTATACACGCATTCTGACGCGGCGTCAAGACGCATACGCTTGACAAACGCTGGAAAGTCTGTTATTCTACTTTCACTCTTAATACTGTAGAAAGCAGCATTAACTGAACAGGCCGGGGCCTTAGGGCCTGGAGCCGGGTTACAATGGTAACAGTGGAAGATACGCCACGGGACAGTAGTTGTTTCCGTGGTTTTATTATAGTAAAGGGCTCGGTGGCATAAAAGATGGCAAGACAGGACAAACCAGCTAAAACTGAATTCGAGAAGACCGCTTACAGGGTGTCGGCGGTTGGCATCATAGGAAACGCCGTGCTGGCGCTGTTCAAGCTGGCTGCCGGCGTTCTGGCGCATTCCGGCGCCATGATAAGCGACGCGGTGCATTCGGCGTCGGACGTTCTGAGCAGCTTCATCGTCATCGTCGGCGTAAAGATCGCATCGAAAGACCCGGACGAGGAACACCCCTACGGCCACGAGCGCTACGAGTGCGTGGCGGCCATAGTGCTGTCTGTGGTGCTGCTTATAACAGGCGTGTTTATCGGAAAGTCGGCCATAGAGCAGATCCTTTCCGGCGAGGCTTCGGGCAGCGCTCCGGGGCTTTTGGCGCTTGTTGCGGCGGCGGTATCCATCGTCTGCAAGGAGGGAATGTACTGGTACACCAGGCACCACGCGAAGCGCATCGATTCGCAGGCGCTGATGGCCAACGCCTGGCATCACCGCTCGGACGCGCTGTCGTCAGTTGGAGCCCTGATAGGCATCGGCGGCGCAAGGCTTGGCCTTCCGGTGCTTGAACCCATAGCCAGCGTGGTGATATGCCTGTTCATCGCCAAGGCGGCCTACGATATTTTCCGCGAGGCGATAGATAAGATGGTAGACCACTCGTGCAGCCCGGAAACAGAGCAACTGATCGCCGGTTGTGCGCTGGAACAGCCCGGGGTGCTTGGCGTCGACAGACTTCGCACCAGGGAATTCGGGAACCGCATCTATGTGGATATAGAGATACGCGCGGAGGGCTCGCAGACGCTTAATGAGGCGCACGCGATAGCAGAGAAGGTGCACGACACCATAGAGCAGCGCTTCGAGAAGGTAAAGCACATAATGGTGCACGTTAATCCGGGCAGCCCCGCAGACAAGTAAAAAAAAAGAGGCCGCAAGGCCTCTTTTATAGTATCTGGAACCAGATGGCGTAGATGTCAACTTCGAGCTTTGCCCAGTACAGCTCGTAGCCTTCCGGGCCGCTCTTAAAGAAGCTCAGCAGGCCGCTTGCAGCGTCCGTGCCCTGCGCGTTGACAGGCTGAAGATCCATGCAGCCGTTGTCGGTGTAAGTCCAGCTGAACTGCACCGGAGCGTTGAAATATCCGGTTATCTCGGCCTTGCCTTCCGTGTAGACGCCCATGTAGGCCTCCAGCACGTTGCCGTTCCTTATATCGAAATACGGGTTGAGCTCCGCGTCCAGGATGTCGGTATCGACGTCGGTCATGACGTAGCCGTAGCAGTTAGCGGGAAGCTCCATTTCCTTTGCGCTAACGAACACCAGGTCCGCTGGAGAGAACGCCGCGCCGGGCTCGTAATCAGGCGGAAGCTCCGCGTTTTCATCGAGATCGCAGTCTTCAAGCACTATGTTGTCGCCGTACGGGAACCACTCAGATTCGTGAAGGCCCAGCCTGCACTTTTTAAGGTACAGCTTGGCGGGCATCATGGTGTCGAAGTACGGATAGGAGTCCGAACCGCTCATGACGCAGTTTTCGAACACGAAATCACCGGTGCAGTCTTCTATGTAGATGGCGCCTTCGGAGCAGTCGCGGAGAGTGCATCCATCGGCGTGAAGTGTGCTGCTGCCGGTGTCTGCGCGAAGCGCGTAGGTGCCGCAGCCGAAGAGATCCAGGTTGTTTAGCTCGATGTTCTTTGTGCCCCTGAAGTGCAGCACGTCGCCTTCGCAGCTGCCTTTGTCGGGCGTGTGGCCCATGGTGAGGTTTGCGAGGCGTATTCCGCTGCCGCCGCTGAACACCATGACGTCCGCGTAGCGCGGGTCCACGAGAATTACGGTGTCCGCGCAGGCTCCGGTGCCGCCTTTTATCGAAAGGCCGTCGGCGTTGAGTATGGCCAGCTCCACACCATCGTTGCACGGCTGAATGCGCACGTACTGGTGAGCCGTGTTGAATTCGTCGGCTTTCTTTGCGGCCTCGGCAAGGTATTCGCTGAGGTTGTAGCTGCCAGCCGCGATGGTGATCTTGGCGCCGGGTTTTATGGCTTCAAGCAGGTCTTCTGCGGAGCTTACCGTGACTGCGTCCGGATCGACAGTGTTGGTGGGGTCCACAGTATTTGACGGGTCTACCGTGTTGGACGGATCCACGTTGTTTGCGGTGTTGTCCGGGGCTACAGTGTTGTCCGAACCGACGTTGTTGGAGTTGTTGCCGGGCTCCGTGTTGTTTGCCGGAGTAGTGTTGGCAGGCTCCGTGTTGTTTGCCGGAACGGCGTTGTTTGCAGGTGCCGAATTGTTGCCCTGAGCGCTGTTGTTAGCGCTGTTTCCGCCGCAGCCTGTAAGCAGGGCCAGCGCCATAGCCAGGGCCATCAGGACCGCCAGGGTCTTTATAGTTTTGCGTTTCATATCGTTTTCCTTGTTAATTATTCGAAAGCCAGATGCTCCAGTGTTTCGTAATCGGGTGCCGGATCGGGTCTGCCGCAGGCTTTGCTGTAAAGTCCGCCGCAGAGCTCTTTCAATTCCGCCTTTTTCACCAGCCGGAAGCCCTCGTAGCTGAAGGCAGGCGCGGTGGCGCAGGACATGAAGGTGTAGCCGGCAGTGTCGATGTTCTCGGCGGCGAAGATGGCGCCTTTTGGGATGACGGCCATGGTCTTCTGGCCGGCAGAGGCATCGGCTCCAAGAAGCAGGGTCCGCACAACAGGCCCCTCTATCACCGTTATCTTCAGTCCGCAGCCTTCGTGGTAGTACCAGATCTCCTCGCAGTCGATCTGGTGGAGATGCGATATTTCCGGGCCGTCCAGCAGGAAATAAATGCTGCCCATGAAGGGCCTTTCCCCCTGTTTTGCCTCAGATCTGAACACTTCCGCGAACCAGCCGCCCTCCGGATGGGCCTGCAACTGATATTCAGTTCGTAAAAATTCGCTTCTATTCATTAGTATAGTTATTATACATAATTTGGACCGATTGTCAAACAGCTGTTTTGCTGCGTAAAATGCTTGTTTTTACGGTATTGCGGCGCTTCTGGCCAAGGCCGTAATTGACGCCTTGTCCGCGCAGGTGGTATAATAAATATGTATTTTTTATATGCGAAAGGAGTCTGAAAATCATGACTTATCCTGTAGAAATAGCAGGGCTTCACAGGGAGCTGCCGCTCTGCAAAGTGGCCGACGATCTGTACATCGCTGCGTTCATCTGCTTCGGCGACGCGGAGGTCACCGTGGCCTGCGCAAGGGAACTTTTAAAGCTCGTCCCGCGCGAGGATTACGACTACATGTTCACCGCTGAGGCCAAGAGCATCCCGCTCATCCACGAAATGGCGCGCCAGTCCGGCGCCGAAACTTACTTCGTCGCAAGAAAGGCTAAAAAGGCCTATATGACGGATCCAATCCACGTCGAGGACCATTCCATCACAACAAGCGGCACCCAGGTGCTGTACCTCGGCAAGGAAGACGCCGACAAGATCAGAGGCAAGCGCATCCTCATCATCGATGACGTGGTGTCGACAGGCGGTTCGCTGATGGCCATGGAGCACCTCGTGGAGCTTGCGGGCGGAAAAGTCACCGGCCGCGTAACAGTATTTGCCGAGGGCGACGCCGGCGAGCGCTTCAACATCAGGTATCTCGGAAAGCTGCCGCTGTTCGGCTCAGACGGCAAACCCAAAGAATAACCATGACAGGGGGACGGTTCTCTGTCACATTAGCATCGGTCCTTATTTCTCAATTTTATATAAAGGAGAGATCAAAGAAATCATCATGGAGAAACTATTTAAGCTGAAAGAAAACAAGACCACGGTCAGAATCGAGATCGTTGCGGGTCTTACGACCTTCATGACCATGGCCTACATCATCGCTCTGAACCCCAACCTTCTTACGGGCTTTGGCGCGATGGGGCAGGATCTGTGGAACGGCGTGTTCCTTGCAACCTGCATCGCGTCGGCTATCGGTACGCTGTGCATGGCGTTCCTGGCTAACAAGCCGTTCGCCATGGCGCCAGGCATGGGGCTCAACTCGTTCTTTGCCGTAGTAGTCGCCAACTTCGCCGCGATAACCGGCATGAGCTACCTGCAGTCGTTCCAGTCGGCGCTGGTGCTGATCCTCGTTGAAGGCGTCATCTTCATCATCCTGTCTATCTTCAACGTCCGCGAAAAGATCGTAGAGGCTATTCCTCTGGGAGTGCGCCTTGGCATCGGCCCTGCCATCGGCCTCATGCTCATGAACATAGGCTTTGGCTCCAACGCCGGAATCTATTCCGAGACCGGAGGCCCGTTCTTCGCAATGAGGGACTTCTTCGGAGCGCTCACCGCGAAATCCGCAAAGGAAGCTATGGGCTCCGGATATGCCGCAATGGTGCTGGCAGTTGTTACTATGTTCGTCGGTCTGTTCATTATAGTAGCACTTGCGCACAAGAAGGTTAAGGGCGCCGTGCTTATCGGCATGATCGTGGCCTCCATCATCCACTGGGCAGGCCAGGCGATCTTCCTTAAGGCCGACCCGTTCGCGGGGCTCGCTACCGCGTCCTTCCTGCCGCCGTTCGCGGACATGGCAAAGACGACGCTCTTCAAGCTCGACTTTAACGGATTTACTCAGATCGGCTGGTTCACGATCATCACCCTGGTCATCACCTTCTGCATCATAGACATGTTCGATACCATCGGAACGCTGGTAGGAACCGCGGACCGCGCCGGCATGCTCGATAAGAACGGTAACATGCCGCAGATGAAGGAAGCTCTGCTCTCCGACGCTATCGGAACAGTTGCAGGCTCTGTCACCGGTACTTCCACCGTTACGACCTTCATCGAGAGCGCTTCGGGCGTTGAGGAAGGCGGCCGCACAGGTCTTACCGCTGTCACCACCGCTGTCATGTTCCTGCTCTGCATGTTCATAGCTCCGATAGCTGCCATCATTCCGCCGGCAGCCACTTCTTCGGCGCTCATCTACGTAGGAATACTGATGCTTGCAAACCTCAAGAAGATAGACTTCTCGGACATCTCCCAGATACTGCCCGTGGCCGTGATGCTGCTGGCGATGCCCGTATCCGGATCCATCGGACACGGCATAGGCCTGGCGCTGATCTGCTACACAGTCATCAAGCTCTGCACCGGCAAGGCAAAGGACGTTTCAGTCCTCACCTACATACTCTCGATCATCTTCCTGATCAAGTTCTTCCTGCCGCTGTAATGCAATAAGGAACGGTCCTTTAATGGCATTTTGAAAAACAAAAGACGGTTCCGGAATTCCCGGAGCCGTCTTTTTATTTGTAGTAGTTGTTGAGGCGCGGCGCGATCATTTACCAAAATGAAAACGAGAACCGTCCCCGATTTTCACACTATCTCCACCTGCGGTTTGTTGTCGTACAGCCAGGCGGTTATGCCGTCCGCGTAGCGCTTGTCCACAGAGATGACAAGGCCTGTCTGGTCGGCGGAGATGAAGCTGAGGCTCTCGGCGCCTTTTCTTACGACCGCTATGTTGTCCCAGCCCAGCCTTACGACCTGCGAGCCTTTGCTGAGCTCCACGCCGACATCGTCCAGGACTACCACGGAGGGCCGCTCGTCGGACATCATGGCGTTTTTAGCCTTGTTGAGGCTGCTTAGGAACACGGCGGAAAACGCCACGCCTATGGCAAGAAGCACGGCCGCCACGATCTCCATTGTCTCTACGCCCCAGAAGATCATCATCAGCACCACCATGATGAGAAACACCGTTCCCAGGACGATCATGCCCTTGTAGTATCTGAAAAAATCGCGGATCTTGCGCCTGTGGTCCTTCAGTATGAAACGGTACTGTGAGGCGACGCTTACGACTTCCCTGTAGAACGCTTCGCTGCCTTTTTCATTTATTTCTATTCTCATAACGCTAAATTCCAGCTTTCTGACGCGGCGTCAGGCTTCTGGGCGCATTGTGGGGAAGAGCAGAACGTCCTGGATGCTTGCGGAATCGGTAAGCAGCATAACGAGGCGGTCTACGCCTATGCCAAGGCCTCCTGTGGGGGGCATGCCGTACTCCAGCGCGTTGATGAAATCGTAGTCAACCTGGCATTTTGCGGCAGGCTCGAGGGCCTTGCGCTCCGCCACCTGACGTTCGAAGCGTCCGCGCTGGTCTATCGGGTCGTTCAGTTCGGAGAACGCGTTGCCGAACTCGGTGCAGTTGATGAAGAACTCGAAGCGCTCGGTGTAGGCCGGGTCGTCGGGCTTTCTCTTGGCCAGCGGGGAGATTTCCACGGGGTAGTCGTAGATGAATGTCGGCTGCACCAGCTTGTCTTCCACGAAAGCGTCGAAGAACTCCGGCAGGATGTTGCCTATGGTCTTGACTTCAGGCAGCTCCACCTTGTACTGCTTTGCCAGCGCTATGGCTTCCTCGTCGGTCTTTACCAGATCGAAGTCCACGCCGCTGTACTTCTTTACTGCTTCCTTCATGGACATGCGGGTCCAGTTGTCCAGGTCTATGTCTATGCCCTGGTAGTTTATCTTGCGGGTGCCGCAGACGGTGTCGGCCAGGTATTTTACCAGACCTTCCACCAGATCCATCATTCCGTTCAAATTAGTGTACGCCTGGTACATTTCAATGGACGTAAACTCCGGATTGTGCTTGCGGTCCATGCCTTCGTTGCGGAAGATGCGGCCGATCTCGTAGACGCGGTCTATGCCGCCCACGATGAGACGCTTGAGGTAAAGCTCGGTCTCGATGCGAAGGACCATGTCTATGTCCAGAGTGTTGTGGTGAGTCGTAAAGGGCCTTGCGGCGGCGCCGATCTCGAACGGAGTGAGTATCGGAGTCTCGACCTCAAGATAGCCCAGGCTGTCCATGTAGTTGCGGATACCGCGGAGGATGGCGCTGCGCTTTACGAAGGTGTCTTTTACGTCCGGGTTCATTATCAGGTCCAGGTAGCGCTGGCGGTACCTCAGCTCCATGTCGGTAAGGCCGTGGAACTTCTCCGGCAGCGGGTGCAGGCACTTGGAAAGGAGCACCAGCTCTTCGGCGCGCACGGAAAGCTCGCCGGTCTTGGTGCGGAACACTTCTCCGAAAACGCCGATAATATCGCCTATATCGAGCTTTTTAAATGCTGCGTAGGGCTCGTCGCCCAGTTCGTCGCGGCGCACGTAGAGCTGGATGTCGCCCTTGTCGTCGCGGAGATGCGCAAAGCTCGCCTTGCCCATGACCCTCTTGGCCATGAGGCGCCCTGCCAGGTGAACTTTCTTTCCGGCGTCTGTTTCCGGCGCGAGCTCAGAAAACTCCGCTTTAAGATCTGCCGAGAAGGCATCCTGGGGGTATTTTGTGATAACGTAAGGATTCTGGCCGGCGGCCTGAAGGTCTGCCAGCTTCTGCATCCTGATCTGAGTCTGTTCTGACAGGTCCTGCTGAGGGACCTTATTGTTGTTTTCCATTACTTAATGATCTCCAGTACCTGATAGTGGAGCACGGTGCCTTCGGAGGCGTCCTTGCTCTCGATGACGACTTCCACCTTGTCGCCGACCTTCTTGCCCAGAAGCGCCTTGCCGACCGGGGACTCGTTGGAGATCAGGTCGTTGATGGGGTCTGCGTCGGTGATGCCTACGATCTTGTAGACGAATTCTTCCTTGGTGGCCAGGTCCTTGATCTTTACGGAAAGGCCCAGGTTGACGTGCTCGCCGGTGACTTCGTCTTCAGCGACGATCTTGGCGTTGCGCATCATGTACTCCAGGCGGTTGATGCGGGCTTCGAGGTCGGCCTGCTCTTCCTTGGCGGCGTCGTATTCAGCGTTCTCGGAAAGGTCGCCGTAGGACTTCGCTTCCTTCAGGTGCTCGGACACCTCTATGCGCCTTACGGAGACCAGATATTCGTGCTCTTCTGCTAATTTGTCGTAGCCTTCCTGTGTAAGTAAGATTTCTTCTGCCATTTTAAAACTCCTTGTGATTATTGCTGCGGCCTGCGGGTACAAGCTCCGCCGCCGCTTTGATGTATGAACTTAACTCTTCAGCTGTGACAGCTGTATTAACCATTTTCCTAAGCTCCGCGGCTCCGCGCACGCCCTTGGTGTACCACCCGAAATGCTTTCGCATCTCAAGGACGGCGGTGTGCTCGCCCTTAAGCTTTGCCAGAAGCTCGAAGTGCTGCTGCATCTGCGCGGCTATCTCTTCGCTGCTGCGGTACTTTTTCGCCGCGAGCGGGTCTTCCCACTCGCTGAAGATCCAGGGGTTGCCCAGGGCTGCCCGCCCTACCATAACGAGGCTGCAGCCGGTCTGCTGCATCATTTCCTTTGCGTCTTTAGCGCTGCACACGTCACCGTTGCCTATTACCGGCACGTTTACGGCTTTTACGATGTCCGCGATGGCCTGCCAGTTTGCTTTGCCGCTGTAGTACTGCTCGCGGGTGCGTCCGTGGACCGCTATCGCCGAGGCTCCGGCTTCTTCCATTCTTTTGGCGAAAGCCACGTGGAGCGGCTCTCCCTGCCAGATCTGCGGCTCAGCGCTTTCCAGGCCGTCCTTTCCGGTAAAGCCTATGCGCATTTTAATTGTAACCGGTTTGCAGTTGCTGGCTTTGACGGCCGCTTCGACGCATCTTGCGGCGTTGTCCGGGTCAAGCAGCATGGCCGAACCCTCGTGGTTTTTCACCACTTTGGGCACCGGACAGCCCATGTTGATGTCCAGGAAGGCATTAGGCCTGTCCTTAAGGTAGTCTGCCGCGAAAGCTATCATCTCGGGCTCGCTGCCGAAGATCTGTATGCCTGTTAGGCCTTCTTCGGGGCGCATGTCCAAAAGCTCTTCCGAGCCGGGGCTCTTGTAGTACAGCCCCTTTGCCGACACCATCTCCGTGCAGGCCAGCGCGGCGCCCCTGTCGTGGGCTATCTTCCGGTAGGCCCGGTCGGATATCCCGGCCAGCGGCGCAAGTACCACAGGGCTCTTCAGCTCCAGCCCTAAAAAACTGTACATTTAGGCGTTCTCCGGCTTGTTCTTCTCGTAGATCAGCTGCAGACCCTCCAGGGTGAGCATCTTGTCTATTATATCGATGCAGTCGGAATTGTCTTTGATTATATAAGCCATACCGCCGGTGCCAATGACTGTGATGGGTCTGTCGTCTCCGGTCATGGCGTGGATCTCGTCCTTCATCTTCCTGACGATGTATTCGGTCATGCCTATGTGGCCGAACACCAGGCCTGCCTGCATACCTTCGGTGGTGTTGTGGGCTATGGCCTTCTTGGGGGCTTCGATCTCGACGCGCGGCAGCTTTGCGGTCTTTTCGAACAGAGCTTCCGAGGAGATCTTAAGGCCCGGGGCTATAGCGCCGCCAAGGTACTCGCTCTTGTCGGACACGGCGCAGAAAGTGGTCGCTGTGCCGAAGTCGATGATGATCAGCGGAGCCTGGTACTTGGCCAGAGCCGCGACGCTGTTGACTATTCTGTCCGCGCCCAGCATCTTGGGGTTGTCGTACTTTACTATAAGGCCGGTCTTAACGCCGGGGCCCACGATTATAGGCTCGCACTTGAAGTAGTAGCGCGACATGTGCTGCAGGGTGTAGGTCATGGACGGCACGACTGTGGAGATGATGACGTCGTCGACCTGATCGAATGTAAAATCGTGTACTTCGAAGAGCTGGCGGATGAATACCGCGTACTCGTCAGCGCTCTTCTTCTGGTTGGTCTCCATGCGCCAGGAACCCTTAAGATCCTTGCCTTTGTAAAGACCCATTACTATGTTGGTGTTTCCAACGTCGAATGCTAGTAACATGCTCAGCCTCCCTTATCAGAATGGACCTGCTTCTTTTTCTATCCTCTGCACCGCCAGAGCCATCATAAGGCCCGGAACGATGGTGTTTGACGTGATGTCGGCGCCGAGTATCTCTCTGATGCGCTTGAGCCTGTACTGCACGGTATTGACGTGAACGTCCATGAGCTTTGCCGCCTTGGACGAGGACAGGCCGGCGTCCAGGATGAACACCTCCAGGGTATCCATCAGCTGCTTTGCCTTGGTGTCGGAAACGTCGCGGAAGGGGCGTATCAGGTCAAGGTAGTTGCGCTTTACGGGCCCTCCGTTCATGCAGATGTTGACGCAGTTTCCGGCAAGCGCCAGCTCGAACTTTGAAAAGCTGCGCTTATAGGGAAAGATGAACTGCACGAAGGCCTCGGTGTCGGTTATGAGTTTGAAGGCGTTGCACATGCCTTCTATACCGGAATTGGTGTTTACGTGGAAGGTCTTCTGGGCGCCGAACTCAGACATTTTAGCTGCAAATACCTTCCACTGGTCCTCGCCGAACTCTTTGCATTCGGGGGAGTGCAGCAGGACGCCTACGATCTCGTCGGGCTCTACGATGCGCAGGGTGCGCAGGCCGTATTCGGCTTCGAACGCGGACAGGGTCTGCAGCACATCGGTCTTTTTGATGCCGGCGACGAGGAATACGCCTTCCAGCTCGTATTCCTTTATGCCCTGTTCGTCCAGGAGGGTGTGGGCCAGCTCCCTGTTGCCGCGGCGCAGAGCGCGTATCATCTCGGCGGCCGGGTCGCGGTCGGGCACGTAGTTCCACATGCCCATGGCCAGCTCGAAGATCTCGCCCAGCTTGGTTATCTCGTACTGGGTGTAGTACTTCTCGTTGTCCACCAGCAGCAGGTAGTAGCGCATGCCGGAGATCTCTATGGGGCTCCAGTAAGTCTCCACGCCGCGTACGTCGACCTTGGAACCTTTGCTGTCCTTGTCGAAGTCGCTGGAATCCAGGCGGGTGCGCACCGCGTCCTCGATGCTGATGGTGTGGCGCGTCTCGACGGAGAATATAACGTTGAAATCCGCCGAGAACAGCACTATCTGGAAGTTGTTGTTGATGGCTGCCTGCCTTGCCGCCTGCTGGAAAGTAGAGTACTTTTCGAAGTTCAGGAGGTGGTAGATGGCGCCGTTGATCAGATTGTTGCTGAACGTTTCACTCATTTCTCTTCATCCTTTTCCGGCTGCTCTGTCTCTTCCGGCTGCTCCGCGGGTTCTTCCTCCTGCGGATCCGGATCCTTTTCGAATATATGGCGTATGTCATCGCGCAGATCCTGCGTTACGATGTTGCGGACATTGCCTTTTTCGTCCATGACAGCGACGCGCTTGGTGGGGTTGAGGCCTTCGTCTTTGGCCTTAAGGAGCTCTTCGGCTTCCTTTTCGGCGCGGGCCTTGGCCTCGGCTTCTTCCACGACCTTGCGGGCCTCGCTGCGCTTGCTGTTTTCAGCCTTGAGCTCTTCAACGGTCCTGGTATTGGAGTAGATGGCCTCGAACTCGTCCTGATCGAGGGTCTCCATCTCAAGGAGCGCACCCGCTACGCGGTCGAGCTCATCGCGGTGATCCTTGAGTATCTGCTCGGCGTCGGCATAGGCCTTGTCTATGATGCGGCGCACCTCCTGGTCTATCTTGGAGGCGAGCTCTTCGGAGTAGTTCTGCTTGGATGTGAAGTCCCTTCCGAGGAAGACTTCGTCGGAATCGGAGTAGTTGATGGGGCCGATGGCATCGCTCATGCCGTACTTGGTGACCATGTCGTGGGCAAGCTTGGTGGCGCGCTCCAGATCGTTGGAGGCTCCGGTGGTGATGTCGCCGAACACTATGCTTTCGGCTACGCGGCCGCCCAGCAGGTGTTTGATGTCGTTGAACATCTCGGTGCGGGACATGTTGTAGCGGTCCTCTTCGGGAAGCTGCATGGTAAAGCCAAGAGCCATGCCGCGCGGCATGATGGTCACCTGGTGCACCGGATCCGAGCCCGGGATGGCGCGCATCACAATGGCGTGGCCGGCTTCGTGGAACGCGGTGATCTTGAGTTCCTTCGCGTTCATGACACGGCTGCGCTTCTTGGGGCCTGCGATGACGCGGGTGATGGCCTCTTCCAGGTCGTCCATGTGGATGATGGTGCCGTTGCGGCGCGCCGTAAGGAGAGCCGCCTCGTTCATCATGTTTTCTATGTCGGCCGGGGTGAAGCCCGGTGTGCGCTTGGCAAGGGTCTTAAGGTCCACGTCCTCGTCGAGGGGCTTGTTCTTTGCGTAGAGCTCGAATACGGCTTCGCGGCCCTTTACGTCCGGGGTGGAGATGGTGACCTGCCTGTCGAAGCGGCCGGGGCGCAGGATGGCAGGATCCAGAACGTCCGGTCGGTTGGTCGCGGCCAGGACGATTATGCCTTCGTTGGCGGAGAAGCCGTCCATTTCAACCAACAGCTGGTTTAGGGTCTGCTCGCGCTCGTCGTTGCCGCCGCCTATGCCGGCGCCTCTTCTGCGGCCGACAGCGTCGATCTCGTCTATAAATATAATGCAGGGCGCGTTCTTCTTGGCGTCGGAGAACAGGTCGCGGACGCGGCTGGCGCCTACGCCAACGAACATCTCCACAAAGTCCGAACCGGAGATGCTGAAGAAGGGCACGCCTGCCTCGCCGGCGACAGCCTTGGAGATGTGGGTCTTACCGGTTCCCGGGGGGCCTACCAGAAGGACGCCCTTGGGGATGCGTGCGCCGAGCTCGAGGTACTTCTTGGGGTTCTTGAGGAAATCGACGATCTCCGCAAGCTCCTGCTTTTCCTCCTCGAGGCCTGCAACTTCCTTGAAGGTTATGCGCTTCTTGTCGTCGCCTTTGATCATGCGGGCGCGGGACTTGCCGAAGTTCATGACGCCTGCGTTGCCGCCGCCTCCCATGACGTTGCGCAGAAGGATGACCATCAGGACTATCATGATGATGGTAGGTATCCAGGAGAGGATGGACGCGTAGCTGGAAGGCTTGACGCTCTTTACCACCAGTTTGCCCTCGGCCATCTGCGGGACGATGTACTTTTCAGAGATGGTGTACATTTCCGAAGCCGTGGGCGCGTATGCGATCACTGTGTTTCCTGCCTTGAGCTTTGCGGTGTAGCTGCGGTTGGACTCGTTGATCTGCAGCTCGGCGATCTGCTCTTTTTCGAGGTAGCCGACGAGAGTTGAGAACTCCACGCCGGTGACGTCGTCGCCGCTGAAGATGGATCCGCCGGAGATCAGCGAGATGATCCCTGCGATGGCTGCGAAGATCAGGACGTAGATCAGCAGCACTACTATAAAGCTAGGCTTTTTCCCGTTGTTTTTCAATTACAAATTCCCCCTATAAAATGGTATATTTTTTGTGGGCGCGCCACATTTTTGCGTATTAACAAAATATTTTACCATATATAATAGTAAAGTTCAATGAATTTCTTGTGATGAACACACAAAAAGGTGAGAATTGGGGACGGTTCTGTTTTTCACCAGCTCAGGCCGTGGCCGGTGGGATAGAGGATCTCGGTGGTGCAGCGGTAGCTGGCGTCGAGCTTTGGAATGGCGACGGGCAGTTTGCCGGTGGGCTTGCATCCGCCGAAAGCGGTGTAGACGCCAACGGGGATGTTGGGCGCGTACTGCAGCGTGTCTACCGCGAAGATGCCCGGGTCGGAGTTCATGCCGCGTCCGTTGTAGACCGCAAGCAGCGCGTCGGCCTTCTGGTAGCGCGCCAGGTCATAGGGCAGCTGGGCGCTTATGACCGTGAATCTGCCGCTTTGGGCGTGCACGGCGTCGCAGAGCTTATCAAGAAAAGCGCTCCAGTCGGCCCTCGCCGGGTCCAGATCCAGGTCGGAGTACATTGCGGAGACAGCGACTATATTTGCAGCGCCTTCGGCTATCTTTTCAGCCTCGGCGGTCATGCCGTTGTAGCAGAGGCACGAAACGTCGGCGTCCTGGGCCAGGATCCCCGCGTCCTTCAGCTTTTTCACGCCGTATTCCAGGGCCTTAAGCTCCGAAGCGTAGGGGCAGACCAGCACGGTCTTTCCGCTAGCCTTGATGGGCAGCGTGCCACCTTCGTTCTTTACCAGGGTGACGGTCTTTTCGGTGATCTCCCACTCAGCGTCGTGGTGGGCTTTTGAGCCGAGCACGGCCTGAGCGTTCTTGACGTTCTCCTCAACCTTGTTTTCTTTTGCCGGCTCCAGGCGGCCGTACTTTTCCTTTAGTGTGAGGATGCGTGTGACGGCCTTGTCTATGCTCTCCATGGGGATCTCGCCGCCTACGACCATGGCAACTACGTCGTCGATGCAGCGCTCCAGCTCGCCGATCTCCGCGGCGGTGCGCGTTTCGACCGGCACCGTAAGCATGTCGGCGCCGGCCAGAATTGCAAGTTTTATGGCGTCTTTGCGGTCGAAGTGCTGGGCTATTGCGTCCATCACCATTGAATCGGTCACGACTACGCCTTTAAAACCGAGCTTTTCGCGAAGAAGGCCCGTTATCATGGTCTTGGAGAGCGTTGCCGGCAGGCTGATCTTCTCGCCGCTGAATCTTGAGACGTAGGTCTGTGTTTCGATCTGAGGATACTGGATGTGGGCGGTCATGACGACGTCCGCGCCGCTTTTGATGCAGGCCGTAAACGGCAACAGCTCATATTTTTCGAGCTCTGCCATGCTGCTGTTGATAAGAGGAAGGCCGCTGTGGCTGTCCACGTCGGTGTTTCCGTGGCCCGGGAAGTGCTTGATGGCAGCGGCGGTCTTTGCGCTCTGAAGGCCTTTTATGAAGGCGCTTCCCATGTTGGAGGCGATCTGCGGGTCGTCCGAGAACGAGCGCAGGCCTATGATCGGGTTGTTCGGGTTGTTGTTGAGGTCCAGCACCGGCGCGAAATCAAGGTCTATGCCCAGGGCTTTGAGCTCTTCGCCCACGATAGAAGCGGCCCGCTGGGTGTTTGCGGTGTCATTTGCCGCTCCGAGGGCCATATTTCCCGGCAACTGAGTTCCGGTTGCAAGCCTCGTGATGTATCCGCCCTCCTGGTCTATGCCTATAAGAAGGTCAGTCTTGGCGCCCCCGAGCTGGTTTGCCACGCGCATGGAGTCGATCAGGCGCGTCCCCTGCTCTGCGCCCTGCATGTTCTCTAAAAACACGATCACTCCGCCGAAGCTGTGCTTGCGCAGCAGGCTCTGGATCTCGGGATTTAGCTCCGTGACATTCTTCGCCGCGTCCCCGGTGCCCCAGGTCTTAAAGCGCAGCATCATCATCTGCGTGACTTTCTGGACGGTGGACATCTCTTCGACCGTCTTTTTGATCTTGCTTTGCGCTCTTCCCGGCAGCGAGCAGCCTGCCAGAGCAAAACAGAGGACCATGCATGCGGCAAGGGCCAGCGCGAGCGCTCTTATTCTGTTTGTTTCTCTGTCTTTCATGTTTTTCCCCTTTTGAATCCCGGATCCGGGCGGAATGTCCGCAGGATCCTGTTTATAACTGACTAGATTGGTTTTGCTGTTTTCCGATCAGGTCTTTTACGACTTCGGCGGCCAGCATCAGGCCGGCTGCAGCCGGAACGAACACCATAGATGAGGGCGCGTGCCGCCCGGGAACGGTATTACCTGCGTTTTCATGGTCTGCGGCTTGCTTCGGCTCTTCCGCAGCGGGTTTTACCGGAAGCTCGGCGGACCAGACCACCTTAAGTTTCTTTATCCCGCGCTCTCTAAGCTGGCGGCGCATGGCTTTTGCGAGCGGGTCGCCTTCGGTCTTATTGATGTCGCAGACCTTGAGCCTGCCCGGATCGAGGCGGTTGCCGCAGCCCATCGCGCATATCACCGGAACGCCCAGTTTCGTTGCAGTTTCAACGATATCCAGCTTTGCTGACACGGTGTCAATAGCGTCTACGATATAGTCGAACTTTTCGAACGGGATCTCCTCGCGCTTCTCCGGCAGATAAAACACCGGGTATCTATGCACCGATATGGACGGGTCGATGTCCTGGATGCGCTGCGCAAAAGCGTCTACCTTCAGCTGCCCTATATTGCTGCGGGTGGCTATGAGCTGGCGGTTGAGGTTCGATACGGCAACAGCGTCGCTGTCGATAAGGTCCAGCGCGCCCACGCCGCTTCTTGCCAGCGCCTCCACAGCATAGCCGCCCACGCCGCCAAGACCGAACACAGCCACGCGGCAGCCGCGAAGCCTGTCCAGCGCATCCTGTCCTATCAGCCGCACGGTGCGGGAATACTGCTCCGCGCGGGAGTACTGCTCACTCATTGCTCTTGCCCTTCTTCACCTGCAGGTACCAGACCCCGGCGGCCACAGCCATCCCGACTATGCCTACCACAGCGCAGCCGAACACGTCGCGCACGATGCGGTCGTTGGTGCCTTTGAAAAAGATCTCGGCCATGTCCACGACTATGACCGCTATTATCAGCGCGAAAGCCAGGTAGTACTGGCGGAAGCGGTGGTCCTCCTTTTTCGGGTCGGTGCAGAGCTTCCACTGAAGAAAGCCGCAGCCCAAAAGCATCACCAGCGCGATGACGCTCAGCACCGGGTACTTAAAACTCACCACATCCGGGAAAAACCCGCTTTTAAACAGCGCAACTATACTCATTCAATACTCTCCGGTTCCGCCGGACCCTCAGGTTCTTCCGCAGCCCGGTGTTCATTAATATATACGTTCGCCAGCGCGTCGCAGCGGTTGTTGTAGTCCACGACCTGCGCAAAACGCTTGTATGTAAAGCCTCTTCCGCCAGCGGCAAGCTTCAGCTCCTCGTCGTTGTGCTCTTTAAAGCGCTTAAGAGCCGCGGCGTTGGCCTTTGCCCCGCCATCTTTCAGGGTCTGGTGGCCCTTCACAAGGAAGAAATGCGGCTCGTTGCCCTCTAAAAGCCCAAGCAGCTTTTCCCAAAGCTCGCGGTTTTCGACCGGTTTTTTCTGCGAATTCTTCCAGCCGTTCTTCTGCCAGCCCTTATACCAGCGCTGCCTGAAGCAGTTCACAAGGTAGGCGCTGTCCGAAAAAACGTGCAGCGCAAGACCGCTCTGCTTAAGAGCCGAAAGCGCCTCGATCAGCGCAGTCAGCTCCATGCGGTTGTTGGTGGTGTTTACCTCGCCGCCGCAAAGTTCCTTTTCGTTGCCGTTGTATTCGAGTACGCAGCCCCAGCCGCCGACATTCTCTTCGTTCTGATTTCCGGCGCACGCGCCGTCTGTGTAGATGTTTACAGTCTTCATAATACTTAATTATACCGCACAAGACCGCCTCATTTCAAGCCGCCGATGAACAGCACCAGTGCGGCTATTATCAATATGGCCCAGGAAATGTAGCGGCTCATGATAGTCCAGTCCGTCGGCTCCGCATTGTCCGCGTCTACGATCACGTAGCGCAGGTTCCAGCGGAACAGCTCGTCCGCGAAGATCACGGACAGCGCAGTCAGGGCGCAGATCACGACCCCGAAGAAAAACAACAGACCGTTTCCTTTGTGCGTCAGCTGAGGCCCGTCGGTAAGCTTCAGGATGTCGAGGATGCTGGGCTCGAGGATATCCATATCCGTGTCGTAGATGACCCCGCTACCGGGTTCGGGTATGGGCCTGAAGTTGAACACAGAACTGCCGTCTTCATTATAATATATTTTGTTCGGCCCGTATTCTATCCTGCATCCGCGGAAGATCGTTTCTCCTTTTCTTTGGATCACCAGTCCAGTCTCTTCGAATTCGCCGGTGGTCCAGAAAGGATTCTCCTTGGGGATGGCGGTGGGGTCTTCCCTGACTGTGTAGGGCCCGTAGGTCGCATCGCCGTACCTGAACACCACTGTCTTATCGGGGGTGACCGTAAACTCGGCGTTTCGGCCGCGGATCTTTCCGGAATACACGGTGTTTTCGCCGGATTCTTTCTGCACGAGGATCGAATCCAGGTATTCGTAGCCTTCTCGGATTATGGTTATGGGGTACAATATAGAAAATACAACGACCATGGCGGCCAGTATCAGCAATATTATTTTTTGAGGCATGCGCAGAGATTTTATCTTGTTCATGACAGACCTCCTTTTTCTTTCCAATGCAATTATACCCCCGGCAGAGCCCCCGATAAAGGGTCATAAGCGCAAAATACCGCCGTTTAATTTTCCCGGTAGAGCAACAGGCCGGCTCTCCTTTGGCAGAAGACAATTTCCTCTTGCAATTTAGCGGCAAAATCACGATAATTTATACAAAGCGTTAATATACTTAACACAGATTCTTCACACAGGAAAGGAATAATATAGGTGCAGCAGATGGAACTGGCGCTGTGCTCTCTTGCAAGCGGGAGCAGCGGGAACTGCTTCCTGATAAAAACTGAAGACACAGCAGTTCTTGTGGACGCCGGGATCAGCGGCAGGCAGACAGCCGAAAGGCTTGCTGCCCTTGGGCTTTCGATGAAGGACATCAGCGCGGTGCTCATCACCCACGAGCACGCGGACCACATCAAGGGCCTTAGGGTGGTGCAAAAAGCCAGCGGCGCGAAAATTTACGCAAGCCGCGGCACGCTTTTGGGCATACCCTTTGCGGACGAGCTTATGGAAGCGCAAATGTTCTGCCCCGGTGAGGTCTTTCCGGTCGGCAGCATTTCGGTCCAGAGCTTTGCCACCAGCCACGACGCGGCGGAGCCCTGCGGCTTCTCGTTTACGGCAGGAAGCCGCCAGATCACCATCGTCACCGATACGGGCTGCGTTACGGACGGATGCTTTAAGAACATGCTAGGTGCGGACATACTGGTGCTGGAGTCGAACCACGACGAAAGCGTCCTGCGCATGGGCCACTACCCCTGGTTCTTAAAACAGCGCATCCTAAGCGATCACGGCCATCTGTCCAACGAAGCTGCTGCAAACGCCCTCCTTAAGGTCCTTCAGTACGAGGCTGAAAGCGGGGGCCAGGTAAAAAGCAGACTTGTGCTGCTGGCGCACCTTTCGAAGGAGAACAATTTCCCGGAAATGGCGCTGGCGACCATGAGCAATATTCTGGGTGCAGGCGGATTTGCCGAAGGAAGCGGCCTTCAGCTGAGGGTCCTTTCAAGGAGCGAACCGAGCCCGCTCTACATCCTGTGATACGGAGGAAGAAACAATGGAAGGCGGAAAGAGATTCTTAACATTTTTACTTGTAGCAGTGCTGGCGCTGGGATTTGGCTTCGGCGGCGGCATGCTTGCAAACGGTTATACGCTTAGCAAAACGGCGCAGACCAACACTGCGCAGAACGCCAATAACACGGTGAATACGGCAAGCAATGTTGTAGACGCCAGCAAGAACGGTTCTGACACTGCGCCTGCGACCCAGCCTGTCGTCATCAACGTTTCGGACGGCGCTACCGTGGGCGAGGCGATAGCCGAAAAGGTGCTGCCTTCCGTGGTCGGCATAGACGTCATCTACGAAACATCCTACAGCGGCGGCTGGGGCTACTTCTTCCCGGGCCAGGGCAGGAACATCGAGGCCGAGGCCCAGGGCACAGGCTTTGTTGTGGACGCTGCCGGATACATCTTAACGAACTCACACGTCGTAAACGACGGTAACTATAAAAAAGTAACAGTAAGCCTCTACGACGGCCGCGAGGTGGAGGGCACCGTTCTTTGGAACGACGCCACGCTTGACCTTGCCATCGTCAAGGTGGACGCTGCCGGCCTTGTCGCGGCGGAGCTTGGCGATTCCGATACTCTCCGCATCGGTCAGTACGCTGCGGCTCTTGGAAACCCGCTGGGCCTTCAGTTCAAGTTCTCCATGAGCCAGGGAATAATCTCCGGCCTTGAAAGGACCATAACCGTCTCCAGCGACGGCACCAGCGCCACGGCTACTACCATGGAAGGCCTCATCCAGACCGACGCGGCCATCAACTCCGGCAACTCCGGCGGACCGCTGCTCAACAGCCAGGGCCAGGTCATCGCCATCAATTCCGCCAAGGCGGCGGACGGCGAGTCCATGGGATTTGCCATCCCCATCAACGTTGCCAAGCCGATAATCGAGCAGATCAAGAGCACCGGCAAGTTCACCAGGGCGTACATAGGCATAAAAGGTATAGGGCTCGAGGAGACCGGCTACGATGAAAACACCCTTAAGCAGCGCTTCGGAGCTACCCGCGGGATCTACATCAGTTCTGTCATAGAAGGCGGCGGAGCCGAGGCTGCAGGCCTTAAGGAAGACGATATTATCGTGAAGGTCAACGGCACCGAAGTGGGCACCATGAACAAGATC
>JAFRXM010000002.1 GCA_017443515.1 Bacillota bacterium
GGCAAGAAGTTCTGTTAGGAGGACAAGATGGGAAGATTGGATGATAAGGTCTGCATCGTGACAGGTGCTACTGCAGGTATAGGACGCGCAACTGTGCTGACATTTGCTCAGGAAGGTGCTAAAGTCATTGCTGCCGCCCGCAGAGAAGAACTTCTGAAAGAGTTGTGCGAAGAGTGCGCAGGTCTTCCGGGAACCGTAGACTATTGCGTTGCCGATGTCGGCGATCCACAGTCCGTTAAGGATCTGGTGCAGGCAGCTGTAAAGAGATTCGGAAGGCTGGATGTTGCCGTAAACAACGCCGGCGTCATGGATGACAATACCGCTGTTGCAGATGTTTCCGACGAGATGATCGAGCATGTATTCCGGATCAATACCTTCGGAATGATCTACTGTCTTCGCGAAGAATGCGGACAATTCCTTAAGCAGGATGACGGCGGCGTTATAGTTAACATCTGTTCTGTCGGAGCCACGCACCAGACAGCCGGCGCCGCTTACTGCGCCAGCAAAGGAGCCGTTCTTTCACTCACGAAGAACACTGCATATATGTATAAAGAGAAAGGCATCCGCTGCAACGCTATCTCTCCCGGCGGCGTGATCACGGATATCCCACTCGTAATGCCGCCTGCGGATGAGTTCGGATTCAGCAGGACCAGCGAGCTTCTGAACTTCTCAGGAGAGCTGGCTATGCCCGAAGATCTGGCAGATGCTATCCTGTTCCTTGCAAGCGATCAGTCCCGTTACGTAAACGGAGAAGAGATCAAATGCGACGGCGGCTGGACTTGTTTCTAATTCACTCAGTTATATATTATAAGGAGGTAAACACAATGGCATTTTCACTTGATTCAAAGGTAAAAGAGATCCTTAAGGACCCGCGCGCCTGCGCAGTACTGGACAAATATGCAAACGGCGCATCCAAGAACCCCCAGATGAAGCTGGTCGGCGGTCTGACGCTTCGCAAGCTTGCAAGCTTCCCGCAGTCCGCATATCTGCAGGAGCACCTGGAAGATCTCGACAAAGAGCTTCAGGCGATAGAGTAGAGTATAGTAAAAATTATTACAAAAGCGGTCTCTGACAAAACGGAGGCCGTTTTTTGGTTCCTCTTGACAACCAAAGCGCTCAAAATGCGAAAAAACTGAAAACGCAGAATTGCTCAAATGCTTGAAAAATCAAGGTTTTCCAAATTGGGCAAGAGGGTTCGAGTCCCTGATGACCCTGTCCTGGAAGAAAAACCCATTAGTTTTTTAGCACAGATTATAGTGAAAAAGTCCGGTTCAAACAGTGTTTAGGGAATAAAAAAGGACCACGTTTTTGGTAAAAAACGCGGTCCCTGTTGGTGGATCATCAGGGACTCGAACCCTGGGCACCCTGATTAAGAGTCAGGTGCTCTACCAACTGAGCTAATGATCCGTAGTTTGGATGCGAGGCGATGGTTGGTTTCGCAAACGCAAGAAAGATAATAGCATTTGGGGAGCGGCTTGTCAAGCGGAAAAATGCGTTTTTCGGCGCTTTTTTGATATGCGTGAAGATAATGGCAAAACGTGCTGTTTCATTCGGCGGTTTTATGGTATAATACTGGTTCATACGGCAGTAAACTATTGTATTGGACCGGCTCTGGCCGGGGAGGGCACATGCCTTACGATTTTGACAGGATCATAGATCGCAGCGGCACGTTCGCGATAAAGTGCGACGCTGCTCCGGATGCGCTTCCAATGTGGGTGGCGGATATGGAGTTCGAGACGGCGCCGGAAGTGCTGGAGGCAATAAGGCAGAGGGCTGCGCACGGGGTGTTCGGGTACACGCGTTTTCCGGAGGAGCTCCGGGAGGCGTATGCGCGCTGGTGGAAGGAGCGCCACGGGCTCGGGATTGAACCGGGCTGGGTGCTTTTCGCGAACGGCGTGGTGCCGGCGATCTCCAGCATGATAAGGACGCTCACTTCGGAGGGCGAAAAAGTGCTGGTGCAGCCGCCTGTGTACAATATGTTTTACGAATGTATCACTAAAAATAACAGAAGGGTGCTGGAAAACCCTCTGAGGCTGGCGGAAGGGCAGAGATCTGCATCTGATGGCGCCCTGCGCTACGAGATCGACTTCGAAGATCTTGAGGCAAAGCTGGCGGACCCGGAGTGCAGACTGATGCTCCTGTGCAACCCGCAGAACCCTTCGGGGCGCATCTGGAGCCGCGGGGAACTGGAGCGGATATGGCAGCTTGCCAGCGAAAACGGGGTCACCGTGATCTCGGACGAGATCCACTGCGACCTGGCAGACCCGGGGTATAAATACGTTCCTTTCGGTTCGGTGTCACCGGAGTGCCTTAAGAGCAGCATAACCTGCGTGGCACCCACCAAGAGCTTCAACCTGGCGGGATTGCATTCATCGGCGGTGTTCGTATCGGACCCGGTGCTGCGGGAAAAGATAAGCCGCGGCATGGATACGGACGGGATCAGCGGACTGAACGCTTTCGCTCCGGCCGCTACTATAGCCGCTTTCGAAAAGGGCGGGCCGTGGCTGGACGCTCTGTGCGCCTATGTGGCGGAAAACAAGAGGATTCTTGCGGAGTTTTTAACCGCGGAGCTGCCGCAGATAAGGCTGGTGGAAGGCCACGCCACGTACATGTGCTGGCTGGACTGCCGCGCGGTGGCGGAAGACGACGTTCCGCTGCAGAAGTTCCTGCGCGGCGAGGCGAAGCTTTTCGTATCTTCCGGGAGCGCCTACGGGCCCGGAGGGCGCGGATTCCTGCGGATCAACCTCGCGTGTCCGCGAAGCATGGTGCTGGAGGGGCTCAGAAGGCTCAAAACTGGCGTTCTGGCGTTCGGAAAGCTTTAAAACGCAAAATGATGCGTCCGTGTAGCTTCGGGCGCTTAATCCGGCGATTTTGCGCCGTATAAGGAGGAAACATATGCCTATCAGAATACCGTCGGATCTGCCGGCCACTGAGGTGCTGCAGAACGAGAACATCTTCGTGATGGATTCGGAGAGGGCCGTGAGCCAGGACATACGTCCGCTTCACATCCTGATACTCAACCTGATGCCCACCAAGATCGTCACCGAGACGCAGCTGGCGAGGCTTCTGGGAAATACGCCGCTTCAGATCGAGATGGAGCTGCTCAAGGTCAGCCGCGAGCCGAAAAACACCACAGCTGAGCACATGCTGGCGTTCTACAAGACCTTCGACGAGGTGAAAGACCGCTATTTCGACGGCATGGTGATAACCGGGGCGCCGGTGGAGCAGATGCCTTTCGAGGAGGTGGACTACTGGAACGAGCTGTGCGAGATCATGGAGTGGAGCCTGTCGCACGTGTACAGCACCTTCCACATCTGCTGGGGCGCGCAGGCCGGGCTGTACTACCACTACGGCATCAAGAAAGTGGCGCTGCCGGCCAAGATGTTCGGGGTGTTCAGGCACAGGGTGACGCACAAGGGATCCATACTTTTCCGCGGTTTCGACGACGTCTTCCTGGCGCCGCATTCCAGGCACACGGGGCTTTGCCGCGAGGATATTGCCGCTGAGCCGAGGCTGAAGATCCTGGCCGAGAGCGAAGTTGCCGGGGTGTACGCGATCTCAACGCACGGCGGAAGGCAGATATTCATAACCGGGCATTCCGAGTACGACACGGACACGCTTAAGAACGAGTATTTCCGCGATAAGAACCTGGGGCTGCCGATAGACGTGCCGGTGAACTATTTCCCGGACGACGACGACACAAAACAGCCCCTGAACACGTGGCGTTCCGGGGCGAATCTGCTGTACTGCAACTGGCTGAACTACTTCGTATACCAGGAGACCCCGTACGAAGTCGAGAAGATCCAGAAGATAGAGAAATAAATATCAGATGTAGTGGCGGATGCAGGTGGCCTGGGCTTTTTCGGAGCTGTCGTTCTTGATGACGCAGCCTTCGGCGTTGCCCAGAGAGATGGAGTCGCCTTCCATCAGGAAGTAGGAAAGGTCGCCAACTTCTATTATAACTATACCTTTGTTCAATATAATGTAATCCGTAGCGTCTTTTGCGGCTTCTATGACATGGGTGCAGCCCGCTTCGAGCTCCAGGGTCAGGATGTCGAAATCGCGGTCTGGCGTTGCCGAGTAGTAGCTGTAGGCGCGGAACTTGCCGTCTTCTGCCACCTGGAGGGGCACATCGTCCGCGAACTGGACCGCTGCTTCCGTGTCGCGCGGATGCAGCACTGCGGAGTAGGGCACGTGCAGCTCGGAGGCGAGCTTGCTTATTGTGCTGATGGTGGGGTTTCCTTTGCCCTGTTCTATCTGCGAGATGGCGGCTTTGGAAAGGCCTGTGCGCTCCGCCAGAGCCCCTATGCTGAGGCCTTCGCGCTTTCTCAGATCCCTGAGGTTCTTTGCTATTGACTGATTGATACCCATGGCTGCTCCTTTTTGCCTGCGGCAGGTCTGATGCGGAATGTTTTTTATCTGTTTTTTCGGTCGATCAGACCAATATATTTGCTCTTAAGCCTATTATATCATACAAAACCGTGTTTTCAAGCAGAATCAGAGGCTTTTGCCGGAAAAAACATGTGCATTTTTTGCTTCCTGTAATATAATACATGTGAAGGAGCAAGGCCGCAGGGCCTGAAAGGATACTATTGAATAACGTTATTCTCGCTTGCAGTTCGCTTAAAGATCATATAGACGCGGCGCAGAAGGCCATGGGCACGTCCTGGCCGGTAGTTGTCGTGGACAGAAGCAACCACGTCGAGCCGTCGCAGATGAAGGACGTTGTGCGCCAGGCTATCGAAAAGCTGCTGGAAGAGCAGAGCGAGGAACCGCTCACCGTCCTCGTCGCCATGGGCTTTTGCGGCGGCGCCTGGGACCACGTGTCCTTCCCGTGCCGCATCGTAGTGCCGCGCGTGGACGATTGCATCTCTATGCTGCTGGCAACAGACGATAAGGCCATCCCCAACCGCAAGGAGATCGGCCACCTCTACCTGTACGAGAACGACCCGAAGGACTTTTCCGCGCTCCACCTGATCCGCGACGGGGGCACGGCCGACGAGATGTACCGCGGCATGAGCCGGGACGACCTCTTCCGATACTGGTTCGGAAACTACCACGCCATGGACATCATCGACACCGGGCTCAACCCGTGCTATGAGATCCCCTACGTGGAGGCCGCGCAGAAAGAGGCCGACGCCATAAACGCCGACCTCGGCTACGCCGAAGGCAGCAACAGGATGCTGGAAAAACTCATTTCCGGCCGCTGGGACGACCAGTTCGTCGTCGCCGAGCCCGGCAAGATCATAAAACACTCAGATTTCTTTGATTGAAAAATGGGGATGGTCCTAATGAAAAAGCGGACCGGTCCTTTGTGAAAGAAGAAAACCAAAAGAGCGCTTCCTTGCGGAGGCGCTCTTCTCTTATTGCAGTTTCATGCGTTATTGCAGTTCCATCCAGTTCCAGTAGGCGTCGTCGAGGGCTTTTTTAGCCTCTTCCAGGGCTTTTGCGGTCTCGGCGGCCTTTGAGGCGTCGCCGAAGACTTCGGGCTTGCAGAGCTCGTTTTCGAGCCTTCTGACGGTATCCTCGGCCCTGGTTACGGCTTCTTCGGCTTCGGCCAGGCGCTTTGCTGCTTTTCTGGCGGCTGCGTCGGCCTGTTTTTTTGCCCGGAAGGCCTCTGCGCCTTGCAACCGAGATTCAGTTGCGGCGCCCGAACCCCCTGAATTTACAGCATTTTCAGTGTTTTTGCCGTTCTGGTCTGAAACGCCCTCCGCTTCCCCGTTTTCGTGACAGAGAACCGTCCCCTTGTCATGTTTTTCTTCGTAGTAGTCGTACTGGCCGGGGTATTTGATGATGCCGTCGGCGGTCAGCTCCAGTATGGCGGTGGGCACGTGCTGCAGCAGGTAGCGGTCGTGGCTCACGATAAGCACGGTGCCGGGGAAGTGCATTATGGCCTCCTCGAAGACCTCCTTGGCCGCTATGTCCAGGTGGTTGGTGGGCTCGTCGAAGATCAGCAGGTTGGCGCCGCTCATCATCAGCTTCAGCAGCGCAAGGCGGGCCTTTTCGCCGCCTGCCAGATCGCCGACCTTTTTAAACACGTCGTCCCCGCGGAAAAGGAAGCTGCCCAGGATCTTGCGAAGATCCGTCTGGTCGTACTTGAAGTACATGCGGTGCAGCTCGTCCAGCACGGTGCTTTCAGGGTCCAGGCCGCGCTGTTCCTGGTCGTAGTAGCCGGGGATGACGTTCTGCCCCAGCCGCACGTAGCCGGTGTCGGGGCGTATCTGCCCCAGAATTATCTTAAGGAGCGTCGTTTTGCCTATGCCGTTGGCGCCGACAAGGCAGATGCGGTCCTGTTTTTTTATGTCGAGGCTGACGTTCCTGAAAAGAGGCGCCGGGTCCGCCGCGCCGCTCTGCGCTGCACCTGCCCCGGGGTAGGCAAAGCTTAAGCCTTCGGCAAACACCACGTCGTTGCCGGAGATGAGCTTTTCCTGGAAGTTCATCTTAAGGCTCTCGGAAAGCATCACCGGCCTTTCGGGCTTTTCCATGTGCGAGAGCCTCATCTCGCGGGAATGCGCGCGCTTGGCCAGCTTTTCGGTGCCGCGCCCTTTATAGCGGGCGATCAGCTCCTCCTGGCGCTTTATCTCCTCCATCTGCTGCTGGTAGTGTTTAAGGTCGATCTCGTACTGCAGCGCCTTGGTCTCTTTATACTTTGTGTAGTTGCCCTCGTAGCACTTAAGGCGGCAGCCCTCTATCTCGAAGATCCGTCCCACGCACCTGTCCAGAAAGTAGCGGTCGTGGCTGATTATCATAAGAGTGCCGCGGTAGCCCTTAAGGTAGCCTTCAAGCCACTTGAGAGTGGGTATGTCGAGGTGGTTCGTGGGCTCGTCCAAAAGCATGAGGTCCGGCTCGCGAAGCAGCATGGCTCCTAAAGCCAGACGGGTCTTTTCGCCGCCGGAGAGCGAGCCTACTGCCTGCGCGAACATGCTTTCCGCAAAGCCCAGGGATATCAGTATGCCTTTTGCTGCGCGCTCGAAGCTGTAGCCGTGAAGCTCCTCGAAGCGCTCAGCCAGCGTAGATCCGGCCAGGGACCCCCTTTTTGCGGCAGGCTCCGCCCCAAGCATCATCAGGGTGTCCAGCACCGCGTTTCCTTCCGGGAAGTGCTCGCGCTGCTTTAAGTAGCCCACGGTGAGGTCTTTGGCGGTCGCTATCTCGCCGCTGTCGGCCGCAAGCTCGCCCACGATTATCTTGAAAAGCGTGGACTTGCCGGCACCGTTGGGGCCTACCACGCCTACGCGGTCCCCTTTGTTCACGGTGAAGCTGACGTTTTCCAGCACTGGCTCTATGCCGAAGGTCTTATTCAGTTCTCGTACTGAAATTATATTCATAATGTAGCATTTTATCATTAATCAGTGCTTGTCACAAGCCGTCAGTAGTGATAAAATATCCATGTTAAGAATATAACGAGTATTGTTTTTCGAAGATCGGAGAGTATGATGGGCAATTACATTTCGGATGCAGTCATCAAGAGGCTGCCGAGGTACAGGAGATACCTCAGAAATCTTGAGAAATCCGGCGTTTCCAGGGTCTCCTCCAAAGAGCTGGGCGAGATGATGGACGTCACGGCTTCCCAGATCAGGCAGGATCTGAATCATTTCGGAGGCTTCGGCCAGCAGGGCTACGGTTACGGCGTGGCAGAGCTTGGCAACAGCCTGGAGCAGATCATGGGCCTGGACAAGACCTACAACATCGCCTTCATCGGCTGCGGCCGACTGGGGCAGGCTCTGATAGGTTATCTGAACGGAAACGAGCCGCACTACAAAATAGTTGCACTCTGCGACAACCGTCCGGAGCTCGCCGGGACCGAGATAGCCGGCATAAAAGTCATGGACAAAGAGGAATTCAAGGTCCGCATGCGCAAGGGCGATATAGACATCCTGGCCCTTACGGCGCCGGCCCGCATAGCCGACGAGGTGGCGGGCGATCTTGAAGGCACAGGCATACGCGGCGTATGGAACTTCGGCCACACGGACATCACCATAAAAGGCGTACACGTCATGAACGTGCACCTGTCCGACAGCCTGCACGCCCTTACCTATTATATAAACCACCTGGACTGATCTGAGGCAAAAAAAATAAAACGGGCGGGGCAGATGCCTCACCCGTTCTTTTTGCAGTTTAGATTACTCTTCAGCGTGAGCTGCTTCCATCGGGCAGACGCCAGCGCAAGCACCGCAATCAATGCACTTGTCGGGATTGATCTCGTACTTGCCGTCGCCTTCAGCGATAGCTTCCTGCGGGCATTCGCCGGCGCAAGCGCCGCAGCTGATGCACTTATCATCGATTACATATGCCATAGTTCTTCCTCCTTTGAAGCTAACTATATATACAACAGCCGTAATATAACATATTTTTGGGGATACTACAAGTGAAAATTTACGGATTGTCGGGAAAAAGCGGCACCGGCAAAAGCTACAACGCAATAGAGCTGTGCGCCAAGATGGGGATAGAATCCATCATAGACGACGGGCTGTTCATATACCTCGGCCGCATCATAGCCGGGACGTCCGCCAAAAAGCAGCGCACCAAAATACGCGCCATCAAGACCGCCATCTTCGAGGACGACCCTTCGCACGCCCAGCAGGTCCGCGAGGCCATAGAACGCCTGCAGCCGGAAAGCATTCTGGTGCTTGGTACCTCCGACCGCATGGTGGACATCATCTCCGGAAAGCTGGGCCTGCCGCAGGCCTCTGAATACATACATATAGAAGATATAACCACCGCCGCGCAGCGCAGCAAAGCCCAGGAGATGCGGGATCACGGCGGCATGCACGTAATACCCGCGCCGGCCCTTCAGGTAAGAAAACAGTTCTCCGGCTACTTCATAGACCCCAAGCGCAGCTTCAGAAAGACCCGCGCGGAGCTCGGCGAAGCCGCCGGCGAAAAGACCGTAGTGCGCCCCAAATACAGCTATTTCGGCAAGTTCGAGGTGTCCGAGAAGGTCATCTCTGATATAATAGGGTATATAATCGACATCACCCCCGGCGCCTCGCAGCTGATACTCACAAGCTCGTCCGCCGACGCCGACAACAACATCTACATCCGCGCCGCCATAAACGTGGAGTGGGGAAGCCGCGTGCTTACCGTGGGCCGCGCCGTGCAGGAAGGCATAACCGATGCTATCACCCGCATGACCGGCTTCAACATCCTCGGAGTAGAAGTTGAAGTCCGCGGATTCAGGAAGGTGGAGAGGGACGGTTCTCCTCCACCGTTTTAGCTGTGGGTGACGCCAGGAGGGGCACCCGCGCCCTGAGCTTTTTGCGAAGGGATGTGGGGAGATGCCCTGGCGGCAGGACCCGCTGCAATATCAAAACCTTTATCTGGTGGAGGAGAACCGTCCCTCTCCACCAAAAGGAGCATACTCATGAATACTGTCAGAAGAGCTACAACATCAGATATTCCAAGGATCCTGGAGCTTTTGGTCCAGGTGGATATGGTGCACCACAACGGCCGCCCGGACCTTTTCAAGGGCCCGGCCACCAAATACAACGCCGCACAGCTGGAAAAGATCGTCCAGGACGATACCACCCCGGTCTTCGTCTGCGTCGCCGAAAACGGCACCATCGCCGGCCACGGTTTTTGCATCCACAAGCAGATCGTGGGCGACGCGGTGCTCACGGACGTGCGCACCCTCTATATTGACGACATCTGTGTCGACGAGGCCTTCCGCGGGCAGGGCGTGGGCCGCGCCATCTACGACCACATCAAAGCCTACGCCAAAGAGCAGGGCTTCTACAACATCACCCTCAACGTCTGGAGCCTCAATCCCGGCGCCCTCAAATTCTACGAGACTCTGGGCATGGTGCCGCAGAAGATCGGGATGGAGGAGATCCTCTAAGCCGGAACATCAGCGGCGCGAAACCGCCCCTCTCCACCATTTTTGTGATTCTCTCATGAAGTTTTCAAAAACCTGTTGACATCGGGCTTTTTGCGATTATAATTAGTTTAGCACTCAAAAGAAAAGAGTGCTAACAAGGATGCCGGAACACCGGCGCAGCGCGCCGATACAAGATACAAGGCAAATACTCAATATAACACGGAGGTATGATATGAAACTTGAACCTTTAGGAGATCGCGTAGTATTAAAGCGCGAAGAAGCTGAAGAAAGAACCGCCAGCGGCCTCTTCCTGGCCGGCAATGCCAAGGAACAGCCGCAGCTCGCGGAAGTTATAGCAGTAGGTCCCGGAGCCCTCGTGGACGGCAAGCGCGTTCCGATGGACGTCAAGGTAGGGGACAAGGTCTTCTACTCCAAGTACGGCGGATCCGAGATCAAGCTCGACGGCGTAGAGTACATAGTCATCGGCCAGTCCGAGATCATGGCAATAGTAAAGTAAGCAGGTGAACAAAATGGCAAAAGACATCAATTACGGAGAACAGGCTAGAAGAAAGCTTCAGGCAGGCGTAGACAAGCTCGCCGATACAGTAAAGATTACGCTCGGCCCCAAGGGCAGGAACGTTGTTATAGCAAAGCAGTACGGCTCCCCGCTCATCACTAACGACGGCGTCACCATCGCCAAGGAGATAGAGCTGGACGACGCTTTCGAGAACATGGGCGCCCAGATCGTAAAGGAAGTCGCTTCCAAGACCAACGACGTGGCCGGCGACGGCACCACAACCGCTACCCTGCTTGCGCAGAGCATCATCCGCGAAGGTTTCAAGAACGTGGCTGCTGGCGCTAACCCGATGGTCCTTAAAAGGGGCATCCAGGGCGCAGTGGACGTTGCGGTAGAGGCCCTCAAGAAGGCTTCCGTTTCCGTAAGCGGCAGGGAAGCTATCGCTCAGGTAGCTGCAGTTTCCTGCGGCGACCAGGAGATAGGCAACCTCATCGCTGACGCCATGGAAAAGGTAGGCGCTGCAGGCGTCATCACCGTTGAAGAGTCAAAGTCCATGGGCACAGAGCTCGAGGTAGTGGAAGGCATGCAGTTCGACCGCGGCTACCTTTCCGCATACATGGTAAACGACACGGAGAAGATGGAAGCAAACATGTCCGATCCGTTCATACTCATCACAGATAAGAAGATCTCCAACATCCAGGAGATCATGCCCCTGCTTGAGCAGATCCTCAAGATGAGCAAGAAGCTCTTCATCATCGCCGAGGACGTTGAGGGCGAAGCCCTTGCTACTCTGGTGGTCAACAAGATCAGGGGAGTACTGGACGTTGTTGCTGTCAAGGCTCCTGGCTTTGGCGAGAGGCGCAAGGAGATGCTCAAGGATATCGCTATCCTCACCGGCGGCACCGTTATTTCCGAGGAGCTCGGATTTGAGCTCAAGACCGCTACCGTGGATATGCTCGGCCGTGCCAAGAGCGTAAAGGTCACCAAGGACAACACCGTCATCGTTGACGGCGCAGGAAGCCCGGCGGAGATCCAGGCCCGCGTTGCCCAGCTGAAGGCTCAGGAAGAAGTGACCACCTCCGATTACGACAGAGAGAAGCTTCAGGAAAGGCTCGCCAAGCTGTCCGGCGGCGTAGCAGTCATCAAGGTCGGCGCTGCCACCGAGACCGAGCTTAAGGAAAGAAAGCTCCGCATCGAGGACGCTCTGAACGCCACCAAGGCAGCCGTAGAGGAAGGCATAGTTCCGGGCGGCGGCGTTGCTCTGGCCAACACCATCCCGGCAGTCGTAAAGTACGCTAAGAAGCAGACCGGCGACGTTAAGACCGGCGCTCAGATCATAGTAAGGGCTCTGGAGGAGCCGGTGCGCCAGATCGCAGAGAACGCAGGCTTTGAGGGCAGCGTTGTCATCGCGGCGGTCAAGGAGGCTAAGCCCGGCACAGGCTTCAACGCCGAGACCGAAGTCTACGAAGACATGATCAAGGCCGGTATCGTGGATCCGACCAAGGTCGCAAGGTCCGCTCTGCAGAACGCGGCATCCGCATCCGCACTGCTTCTCACCACAGAAGCCGGCATCGTTCCCATCAAGGATCCGGCAGCAGACGCAGCAGCCGCAGCAGCCATGGCAGGTGGCGGCGGAATGGGCGGCATGATGTAGTGGTGAGGTAGTGGTGAGGGACGGTTCTCCGCCACCAAACGTGCAACCCTTAAAACCAGTTACCAGAAATAAAGCACCGGAGCCCAGCGCCCCGGTGTTTTGTTGTGCGGAAGATGCGCCACGGGTGGCCTGCGGGCAGAATAAATAGCGGAATCCCTGCTGAAAAAGGAATGCACCCCCTGGAAACCCTTGCTGAAAAAAGAATGCACCCCCTGGAAACCTTTGCTGCAAATATGGGACCTTTGTACGAAGGCTGTGTTTTTGTATGGTTGGTCCCCGATGTCGTTTTTTGGGGCATTGGGACCATGGACTAACAGTTTTGAGTCTTTCGGCAGGCGATAAAGGGAATGAGTTGTGGTCCCAACTCGAGATTTTTGCTCATTGGGACCATGGATCAAGAGCTTTGAGTATTTCAGTAGGCGACAAAGGCAATGATATGTGGTCCCCAAAGGATCAAAACCTGAAAATGGGACCATTGAGGACTACAAATAAGGATTACAGGATCTCCATCCTGGGTTTCCTCCTTAGCAGCCGAAAAAGTGTCTGATGATCTGCTCTACATCGGTTGGATATAGCGGGTTGGCTAAAGTCTCAAATGTGCAGATGAGCCCGTGTCCGGGGTAGAGTCCGCAGCGCATGTATTCCATGAGTTTGAAACTGCTCCAGCCCGAGTACTCGGGGTCGTCCATCAACCCAAAGTGTTCCCAGTAGAGCTCTTCGAGGGTCACGGGGTGCAGTATAGTGAAGTCCGGAAAATACGGCCGTTTCCGGCCTTTCAGATAAAGAGGCTTTTCGTAGGCGAACATCAGCTCGTGGTCGAAGAGTGCATCGGCTATGAACGCTTCCGACTTGGAACGCACCATGCAGCCTGATTTTGTGGGAAAGCTCGGAGGACCGCCGCGCGCAGGACGTTCGGTCCAGGTCTGTGCCTGCCATTTACGGATATAGGTCTGCCTGGATTCGAATCCGGCGCCGCATAGTCCGATCAGTTCCGGGGCGAAGTGGTCCGCCAGAAGCAGCTCGTTTTTCCATGAGTACTGCGATAGCAGTTTTTCCAGAACAGCCAGGTCTCGCTCCAGAACAGGAAGCATATGCTTTGCGTAGCACTTGCGGGCGAGGGCACGGTACTTTTTCGAATCTGATACAGGAATATAGTGCTCTTTCCGATCGTCTTTTCTGGATGCCCGCAAGTACAGGTAATTGTGGTTGCCGTGCTTTTTGACCCTGATGACTGCGTTGTCCGGATATTGCTGATCTTTTTGCAGTTTTGCGATCCTTGCAGAAAGCTTTTTTGCAAGAGTTTCAATTTGAGTTTTGTTTGTTAGCATGCTGGTTGGGATATCTTGCTGAAAAATGCATCAAAACAGGTTTTCTGGCCGGGAATGGCCCTGCGCAGCGGATACTGCAATTCCAAATATTGGATATACTGTATTATAGGGCTGTTGCAGGATGTTGTCAACCATTAATTGGAAGTAATGTTATTTTAAAGCACGAGGTCCATGCCCATACTTGTACAAATGACTGCCTGGAGTGCGCTTTTGCTTCCGATATCGATGATCGTGGTCCCCTTTGGTGTTACAGATAGTATGGGGACCACGTGCATCGCGCGAAAAGCTCTGTAAACTTATAATGCATATTGGAGATATGGTCCCCAATATCGTTTTTCGGCTAAGGGGACCACGTTTGTATTGCCCGAGTGTTCATCTCCGGGGAGTATGATGTGTACCCCAAAAAGTAGAGTCTGAAGAAACATGGTATAATGTTTATGCAGACAGGAGGTACATCATGTCAAATCGTTACACGAAGGCCTTCAGGGTCAAGGTCGCTAAGGAAGCCTCACAACCAGAATTTAAAGGCATGGAACATGTAGTTGCTGAGAAATATGGTATAAAGCCTTGGACAGTCCGAAAATGGAGCGATCTGTACATTGAGAAAGGTGAGTCCGGATTAGCTAAGGGCTCTCTTACAAGGAGTAAAAGCTCACGA
>JAFRXM010000013.1 GCA_017443515.1 Bacillota bacterium
CAAGGATTCCATATCCACCACTATGGCCATTCAAGTATTCTTTGACTACTTTAAGCTTAAACTCATCTGTGTACTTCTTTTTTCCTGACATTTCAAAACCCCTTTCATTAGGTTTTGTCTAACGAAAGGGGTTCACTTCACTCTGGGCCGTCCTTTTTGCGTTTTTGCGCTATAGATACATTTTTACCGCGGAGGCGAGGTTGCGGATGCGGACCGTGGCCGGGGCGTCTACTTTTTCTCCGTCCAGCGACCAGGCGGTGCCTTCATCCATGGTGACTTTTACATCTTCCGCCTTGAAGAATTCGAACATGTCGTTGCTGAAATCCGAGGACAGCACACCGCTTATGATCTTGCTGGTCTCGCCGATGTCCCTGGGGTATTTGACCAGTATGACTTCGAACATGCCGTCGTGCAGGTCCACGAGATTGTCGGCCAGCTTTACTATGCCCGCTACAGAACGTGTGTTGGAGACGGAGCAGTAGATGTAGTCGTCCTCGAACTTGCGGCCGTCGGCTTTGATGACGGCGTGGTATTTCTGCATGTTGCCAAGCTGCTTTAAACCTTCTATAAGGTAGGCCATGTGTCCTATGGAGTTTTTCAGTTCCTGCGGAGCGCTGTACGACGCCGCGGAAAAAGCTCCGAAAGTCGCTATGTAGCTGAAGTAGCGGTCGCGCCCGAACTTGCCTACGTCTATGCCCATAAGGTCCGATTTGCATATGTTTACAGCCGCAGCGGTAGGAACTGAGGGGATGCCGAGAGTCTCGGCAAAATCGTTGGTGGAGCCGGCAGGAATATATCCCAGGGGTATGTTTGCGCGGTCGGTGGTCTCAAGAAGGCCTGATATCGCTTCGTTGAGGGTGCCGTCGCCGCCGCAGCAGACCACCAGGTCGTAGCCGTTTTCGCGGGCGGACGCCGCAAGCTCCTTGCCGTGGTTCCTGTACTGGGTTATGGCTGTGGTAACTATGTAACCGTTGTTGCAGAAAACTTCTACTATATCGAAGAGCTCGGAATGCAGGCGCAGCTTTCCGGCTACCGGATTTACTATCAAAAGAACTTTTTTCATCTGCTTCTCCAAAAAGGATGTATATCCTTGATTATTTACTGTTTATATTAACTCAAAATGGTGGTAAAATACAATTGTTTTAAAGAAATCTTTGCAATGTATTTTATTTGGAGAACTTATGCTTAACGCAGGAGTAGACATAGGCGGCACCAATATAAAGCTGGCGCTGGTGGAAACGGGCGGGGATGACCCAATAATAGAGGCAAGGACAGCGTTCCTCTTCGACCAGGCAGGATGTAATCTGCTCTGCCAGAGGATAGCGGACAGTATAGGATCTATGCTAAGGGATATCGGCTGCGATGCTGAGGATCTCGGGCATATAGGGCTCGCACTGCCCGGCACCATAGACCAGAGCGGCGAGATCCTGGTCCACGCCTACAACATGGGCTATCACAACGTTCCCATAAAGAAGGTCCTCCAGAACCATTTTCCCGGCACGCAGATAAAGATGATCAACGACGCCAAGGCTGCTGCTCAGGCGGAGCTTAAGGCCGGAGTTTTCAAGGGGCTGGATACGGCTCTTCTGCTTACGATAGGTACTGGCCTTGGAGCAGGGCTTATCATGGGCGGCAAGGTCTTCAACGGCGGCCAGAACAGAGGTTCGGAGATAGGGCACATGCCTTTCCTTAAGGGAGGGATACCCTGTACCTGCGGGCTTACAGGCTGCCTTGAGCGCTACACATCGGCTACGAGGATAGCGGAGCTGGGAAGAGCAAACATGGGCGAAGAATACGCCGACGCGAAAGCCGTAAAGGATGCCGCGGAGGCCGGCGATAAAAAGGCTCAGGAGATACTGGATATCTACATAGACGACCTGGCTACAGCCATCGGAGGCCTTTGCAGTGCTTTCGATCCGCAGAGGGTGGCTCTTGGCGGAGGCTTTTCGGCGGCAGGAGATATACTTTATGCACCTCTTAAAAAGCTTGTCGCGGAGCGCAATTTCTTTAAGGCAAGATACGATATCGTTCCGGCACGTTTCAGGAACGACGCAGGCGTAATAGGCGCCGCATTGCTGTGATTCATAATTATTTACATAATATTAATTACGGAGGTAAACTATCATGAAAGAAAAGAAAGGCATGATGCAGGAATTTAAAGAATTCATCATGCGCGGAAACGTACTGGACATGGCTGTAGGCGTCATAATCGCCGGAGCGTTCGGTAAGATCACCACGGCACTGGTCAACAACATACTGATGCCGTTCATCAGCCTTATATTCGGCGCAAGGGATATGACAGCTCTTAACGTCATCGTGCGCGAGGCAGTCACTGACGCCGACGGTAACGTTGTAAAAGAGGCTATAGTCCTCGGATTCGGCACATTCGTCGCCACCATCATCGACTTCATTCTCGTAGCGCTTGTCGTATTCCTTATCGTAAAGGCGTTCAACAAGGCCCGCGAAAAGGCTGAGGCAAAGAAGAAGGCCGAGGAAGAAGCCGCCGCAGCAGCTGCAGCAGCCGCTGCCGAGGAAGTTCCTCCTGCCCCCACCACTGAAGAGCTTCTTGTTGAGATCAGAGACCTGCTTGCAAAGAAATAGAATGACCTTAGATAAACTGAAGCCCGGCCAGACAGCCCGGGTGACTGCTGTCGGAGGGACAGGAGCTCTTCGGCAGCATTTTCTTGATATGGGACTCATCCCCGGTGCGCAGGCAACGCTTGTTAAGTTCGCTCCGATGGGAGATCCCATGGAGCTTCGCATCCACGATTATGAGCTGACTTTAAGGCTCGCGGATGCGGCGCTGATAGAAACAGAGAGTATAGATGTTTCAGAAAAACAGCAGAAGGGCGGTAAAGCTGCAGCTTCTCAGATAGAGCACCCGGGCCTTGGCGAAAAGGGCAAATATCACGTAAAAGCCGATGAAGATCCGCTTCCGGAAGGCACGCTGATACGCTTCGCGCTTGCGGGAAACCAGAACAGCGGAAAAACTACGCTCTTCAACCAGCTCACAGGGTCAAACCAGCACGTAGGGAATTTCCCTGGCGTTACCGTAGACCGCAAGGACGGCCAGATACGCGGCAAGGAAAACACAAGCGTTACGGACCTTCCCGGCATATATTCGCTGTCCCCGTACTCCAGCGAGGAGCTGGTATCCAGGCAGTTCATCCTCGGTGAAAAGCCCCAGGGCATCATAAATATCGTAGACGCCACAAATATAGAAAGAAACCTCTACCTCAGCATGCAGCTGATGGAGCTTGGTGTTCCCATGGTGCTCGCACTCAACATGATGGACGAGGTCCGCGGCAACGGCGGAAGCATAGACATAAACCGCATGGAATCCATGCTCGGCATTCCGGTAGTTCCTATCTCCGCAGCTAAGAACGAGGGTATCGAAGAGCTGGTGGATCACGCTCTGCATGTTGCGTACTACCAGGAGCGCCCCGGCCGCACCGACTTTTGCTCCGAGACCCGCGAGGGTGGAGCCGTGCACAGAGCGCTGCACGCGATAATACACCTGATCTACGACCACGCCGAGGCCGCCGGTATTCCGGTGCGTTTCGCTTCCACAAAGCTCATAGAAGGCGACAGCGCCGTAATGGAGGCTCTGGATCTTTCTCAGAACGAGAAGGAGACCATAGAGCATATCATAATCCAAATGGAGGAGGAAAGGGGCCTTGACAGGGCAGCCGCCATCGCCGATATGCGCTTCGGCTTCATCGAAGAGCTGGTTGGCGAATGCGTCATCAAGCCTCACGAGAGCAAAGAACGCGAAAGAAGCCGCAGGATAGACAGGATCCTTACCGGAAAATACACCGCTCTGCCGTCATTCATCGTCATAATGGGCCTGGTGTTCTTCCTTACTTTCAACGTCATAGGATCGTGGCTGCAGGGCCTTCTTGAAAACGCAATAGGCGCGCTCACTGCCGTAACGGATGCCGCTCTTGCCGCCTCAGGCGTCAACGAGGTGCTGCATTCCCTCATAATAGGCGGCATATTCCAGGGCGTGGGAAGCGTCCTGAGTTTCCTGCCTATCATCGTTGTGCTGTTCTTCTTCCTGTCGCTTCTGGAAGATACGGGCTATATGGCCAGGGTCGCCTTCGTGACGGACCATCTGCTAAGAAAGATAGGTCTTTCCGGGCGCAGCATAGTGCCCATGCTGATAGGTTTCGGATGCACGGTGCCCGGCGTCATGGCAAGCCGCACGCTTCCTTCGGAGCGCGACCGCCACATGACCATATTGCTTACGCCTTTCATGAGCTGCACCGCAAAGCTTCCTATATACGGATTCTTTACGGCTGCGTTTTTCCCGGACAAGGCGCTGTTAGTCACCGTCATAGTTTACGTTGGAGGCATAATCGCAGGAATACTTGTTGCGCTTGTGCTTAACCGTACTGCCTTTAAGGGCGGAGCTGTTCCTTTTGTCATGGAGCTCCCGAACTACCGCATGCCCGGAGCCAAAAACGTCGCAAGACTGCTCTGGGACAAGGCGAAGGACTTCCTGCAGAGGGCGTTTACGATAATCTTCCTGGCGTCAATTGTGATCTGGTTCCTCAAGAGCTTCAGCCTGTCGCTGCAGCTTGTTGAGGACTCATCGCAAAGCATCCTGGCCGTAGTTGCGGGGTCTATAGCACCGATATTCAAGCCTCTGGGATTTGGCGACTGGAGGGTATCCACAGCTCTTATCACGGGCTTTCTGGCCAAGGAGAGCGTAGTTGCCACCATGGAGGTGCTGTTCACCGGAACAGCGCTGACGTCTGTATTCACCACCAGGGCGATCGCTGCGCTGCTGACGTTCTGCCTGCTGTACACGCCGTGCGTTGCAGCCATCACTGCTATAAAGCGCGAGCTCGGCGGAAAGAGGGCGCTAGGGATCGTCGTGTTCCAGTGCGTGATAGCATGGGTGTTCGCATTCATAGTCTACCTGATAGCGAGCCTGTTCTAGGAAGATCCTGATAGAATATGTAACGAAAAAGCTCAGAGCAATGCTCTGAGCTTTTGTGGTGCGGTATAATGGACTTGAACCATCACGGTGTTACCCATACGGCCCTCAACCGTACGCGTCTGCCAATTCCGCCAATACCGCGCGGCAACAGTGATATATTAGCACAACCGTCTTTGATTGTAAAGCGGTTTTTTTAAAAACCGTCAAGTTTTTTAGCCTGTTATTGAGGTCCTTATGAACCATATCAGCAGCAGCATTACAGGGAAGAGTGCGTAGAATGCCCACTTTAGAGCAATGCTGTTGGGACCGCGCTTTCCGCTGTAGAAGAACGTAACTATTATCGCCAGCAGCGCGAAAGCTTTGTCCGGAACGCTGTAATACAGGTCGTCTATCATTATGTTGAAATAGTTGGTGGCCACGGTATACAGCGTGAAGAGCACGAACAGTATCAACTCCAGCAGTCTGGTGTAGGTGACGTGGCTGCAGATATATATCATGCATATGACCATGATCCCGTACTGTCCGAGATCACCGTTTAAAAACATCGCGCCTGTTGTGGCGACAAGCCCCAGAACTATTACGCAGATCAGAGTAAGTATCATGTTGTCGAACTTTTTTCTTACATGTTCGGCAATGACCATGACTATGTAGCCGATCAGCAGGGTGACCATTATGCTCTGGTGGTACGGATCCCAGAGCTTTCCTGAGAAGAACAGGTCGAAGCAGGGTTCCGATATGACCGTAAACAGCAGCAGCCGCAGGAAATAAAGCTTTTTATCTATTGTATTGCTGAAACCTTCGACGAGCAGGAAAGCGAAGATAGTAAACGAAAACCACAGCATGTAGGTCCCCCAGTCTACGCTTCCGTGTCCGAAGCTCTCGTAGATGGAGGCCCACAGCATCGCAGCCCATCCTATGATCCTGAGCGCGAGCGAGCTCAGGCCTTTTCCGCATTTTTCAGTGTAATCAGCCATTACAGAATAAGTATACCACTTTCAGCACATTTTGTCCTGGTCTCTTTGTCCCAGACGGCGGACTGCACTTCGCCTATGTGGGCGCAGCCCAGAAGCAGCATGCAGAGCCTGCTCTGCCCGATGCCGCCGCCTATGGTGTAGGGCAGCTGGCCGGAAAGCAGAGCCTTGTGATACGCAAGGCAGCGTCTGTCGTCGCAGCCGGCAAGAGTCAGCTGCCTGTCGAGGCTTTCGGGGGAGACCCTGATTCCCATGCTGGATATTTCGAGAGCCTGTCCGAGTATCTCGTTCCAGAACATTATGTCGCAGTTGAGTTCCCAGTCGTCGTAGTCAGGAGCGCGCAGGTCGTGAGGTTTTCCGCTCTTTAAGGCGCCGCCGATGCGCAGTATGCAGGCGGTGTGGTGGTCTTTGAGAAAGGCGTTCTCGCGCTCCTTGGAACTGAGGTCCGGATACATGTCCTCAAGCTCCTGGGAATCTATGAAGGCCACGTTCCTGTCTTTATACGACAGACTGTAGAGGGCGGGGTACTGCTTCCTGAGCTCGAGCTCGGTGTCGCAGATCGCGTAGACTATCTTTTTAACAGTGTCTTTAAGATAGTCCATATTGCGGTCCTTAACATTTATGACCTTTTCCCAGTCCCACTGGTCCACGTATACGGAGTGGAGGTTGTCCAGATCCTCGTCGCGGCGAATGGCGTTCATGTCGGTGTAAAGGCCGCGGCCTTCGTAGAAGTTGTAGTCCCTTAAGGCCTGGCGCTTACACTTGGCCAGCGACTGCACCACCTGGCAGACTCTTCCGTCTTCTTTTATATCGAATTCCACCTTACGTTCCGAACCCGAAAGGTCGTCGTTGAGGCCGGTACCGGCCTCCAGGAACAGCGGAGCGGATACACGGCTGAGGTTAAGAGCTTCGGAAAGCTTTTCCTCAAACAGGGCGTGTATCTTGCTTATAGCTTTCTGGGTATCGTAGGAATCCAGTTTCGCTTTGTATCCCTTGGGGATGATGAGGCTGCTCATGCTTTTTCCTCCAGGATCTCTATGGTTGCGATCTGGGCGCAGACTGCGAACACTTCCATAGCGGGACGCAGTTCATCCACTGGCGGGAAGGACGGCGCTATACGCAGGTACTTGTCGTCCGGGTCGTGATGGAAGGGGTGGGTGGCTCCCGGGCCTGTCATCGTGACCCCGCAGGCTTTTACGAGCTCGTTGATCCTTGTAGCGGTGCCGTTGTTGGCCATGAATGTTATGAAATAGCCTCCCTTAGGTTTTGTCCAGCTGCCGGCGCCTTTTCCGCCGAGCTCTGTTTCAAGTACGTCGAATACCGTATCGAACTTGGGGCGAAGTATCTCCGCATGCTTGTTCATTATGTTCTCAACGCCGCCCTGGCTCTTGATGAAGCGCAGGTGGCGCAGCATGTTCATCTTGTCCCAGCTTATGGTCTCGTATTTTACCTGGCTTTCGGTGAAGTCAACGTTGTCCTTGGAAGCACCGAAGAAGCCTATGCCAGATCCTGCCATGGTGATCTTGGAAGTCGAGCCGAACATGTAGACCATGTTGGGGTTTCCGGCTTTCTTGCACTCATCGAGTATGTTGAGGAGCTTCACATCGCCGTAGATGTGGTGGACCATGTAGGAGTTGTCCCAGAATATGCGGAAGTCCTTTGCCGCGGGCTTAAGGTTCGCGAGCTGCCTTACGACGTCGTCGGAATAGGTGATGCCCAGAGGGTTGGAGAACTTGGGTATGCACCACATGCCTTTTACGGTCTCGTCATTTTCTACAGCAGCCTTGATCATGTCCATGTCGGGGCCGTCCTCGTATGTGGGCACCTGTATCATCTCTATGCCGAAGAACTCGCACATGGAAAAATGCCTGTCGTAGCCTGGTACGGGGCAGATGAACTTTATCTTGTCGTATTTGCTCCAGGGCTTTTCGGAGCCGAGCACGCCTTTTAGCATTGCTCTGGAAAGGCAGTCGTACATGAAATTGATGGACGAGGCGCCTACAACGATGGTCTCCTCGACTGTGGTGCCGAGCATCTCGCCGAAGAATTCCCTGGCTTCCTTAAGGCCTAAAAGGGCGCCGTAGTTTCTGGCGTCCGTGCCGTACTTGTCCCTGCAGTCCGTTTTGGAATTGATCATGTCCATCATGGGCATTATCATGTCCAGCTGCTGGGTGGAGGGATTGCCCCTTGCGATATTGAGGTTCAGATCCATGTCCTTGTACTTCTGATACCTCTCCAGCAGAGCTGCTTTGGCGTCCCGAAGTTCGGCCTGGGTCATTTCCTGAAATGTCTTCATGGTGTTTTCCTCCTTTGGTAATAATCATATATTTTATTATCTTGCGGAGAAAAGCGCAAGCAATTATAATAATTTATATATGAATAAATTTATAACAGGTGTGTTTTAATGCTGGAATACGATATAAGATCACTGGATATAAGGAAGATAGCGGACTCGGGCCAGACGTTCAGGATGGCTTTGGATGACGCTCTTAGCGCTGAAAAAGGTTCGGATGTTTACCGCTGCCTTGCCGGAGAAAGGCTGTGCTACGCAGGTGCCGGAAAGATATGGTACGATGCCCGGCTCTGCCATGATGAGGCTGCAGACGATGCCTTCTGGAAGAATTATTTCGACCTGGATACCGATTACGAAGCCATGGCGGTGTCCATAGATCCCGATGATATCTACCTTACGCGCGCCGCGGAATTCGGCCGCGGGATAAGGATACTCAGGCAGGATCCCTGGGAGATGCTGATAACCTTCATCATCTCGCAGAGGCGCAGCATACCGTCGATTAAGACCTGCGTCAAGGCTCTGTGCAGAAGGTGGGGAAAGCAGGTGCTTCCGGGAGTTTACGCGTTTCCGTCCGCCGAAGACCTTGCGGGAGCGTCCATGGCAGAGCTTTCGGACTGCTCGCTGGGCTACCGCACGGAGTACGTTTACCTTGCTGCGCAGGGCGTCGCATCCGGCAGCACAGACCTTGCGGCCTGGGCAGAGCTTTCGGACGGGGAACTTATGCAAAAGCTTCTGGCGCTGAGGGGCGTAGGCCCGAAGGTCGCAAACTGTGTGAGCCTCTTCGGCTTTTACAGGATAGGTGCGTTCCCCATAGACGTCTGGATAGACAGGGTCCTTAAGGAATACTATCCGAATGGTTTTCCAATGGACCGCTACAGGGGCTACGCAGGTGTAATGCAGCAGTACATGTTCTACGCGGCAAGGAACTGAGACAGCAAAGGAGGATACAGATGGATAAGGCGCTCAAGCTTCAGAAGAGGCACTGTTTATTCACGATGCTGAGCAGCGCGGCAGTGATAGTCTGCGTCTGCATAGGTGTGACCATGAACCTGACCACTATCTATGATGAGAACTTCGACCATATGGGTCTTAGGACTTTCTGCATGTTCACGGTCCTGTCCAACATACTCTGCGCTATAGGCATGGCGCTGGTGTTTCCATACACCATGGACGGAGTCCGCAAGCACAACTTCCACGTGCCGAAATGGGTCATAGTGTTCCTGCACATGGGTGTAACGTCCGTGGCGCTGACCTTCATCATCTCGCTTACCATACTTGCCCCGTTCAAGGGCTTCGTGCTTATCTTTACAGGATCGCGGCTGTTCCTGCACGGTATATGTCCTATACTGGCTATCATTTCCTTCTGCTTTTTCATCAGCGAAAAACGCCTGCAGATAAGTGACACTTTCTTCGCCCTGATCCCGGTGTTCATCTATACCTGCCTGTATTTCGTAATGGTCGTAGTGATCGGTGAGGAGAACGGCGGCTGGGACGATTTCTACGGGTTTGCCACGCATCTTCCGGTGTGGATACCGCTTACCGCGATACTGCCGATAACATTCGGTATAGCGACGGTGCTGCGCCTGCTGCACAACAGGTCCTATGATCTGCGCCACTTAAGAGAAGCCGAGGCCTACAGGGAGATCTTCAAGAACGTCGATCTTCGCGAACTGGTCGGCGTCATGGCTACGAACCTGAAGAACATGGCAAAGGGCAGGGATATAGTAATCCCTGGCAGGGTCCTTGGTATCATGATAGAAAACAACGACGGGGACTGCACCTGGGAAGAGGCCTGTGAGATATATCTTAAGGAATATCTTGCAAGCAGCAAAGTGATGGATCTCAAGAAACTGTGGATCTAGTACTTTCATGGTAATTCTAATAACCGGAGCTTCCCATACTGGCAAAACGATGCTGGCGCAGCGGATACTTGAACAGTGCAGGTATCCCTATCTTTGCATGGATCATATCAAGATGGGGCTGATACGCAGCGGGAACACCGAGCTTACCCCGGAGGATGACGAAGCGCTTGTAAGCGTTCTCTGGCCGATCTGCCGGGAGATCATCAGGACTGCCATCGAGAACCACCAGAACCTTGTGGTGGAGGGCTGTTATGTACCGTTTTCCTGGAGGAGGGAGTTCGACGAGGACTATCTTAAGTCCATAAAATTCATATGCCTCGGCATGACTGATAAGTATATCGAGGAGCATTTCTACGATATAGCCGCGCACGAGTCGGACATAGAATACAGGGCCGTTGATACGGATATCAGCATCGAAGGGCTGAAGAAGGAGAACGAGAGGTATATAAAGGGATTCAGGGCCGCAGGTGAGAGGGTGGTGCTTGTCGGCCTCAACCACGCGCAGACGATACTGGGGCTGGCCCGAAGCCTGTCGTACAGGCTCCCGACGAAAAAGTAAAAGGTGCCAGGCGGGATCGCTTCTGCATCGCCTTGCGGCTCGCAGTCGCGTGAGCCCACGTGGGTTCGAATCTCTTCAATCTTATGCAATAACAAAGACCCGTCTGATGACGGGTCTTTGTTATTGGTGCGCCAGGCGGGATTCGAACCCACAACCTACTGATTCGTAGTCAGGCACTCTATCCGTTGAGCTACTAGCGCAGGTGCTTATCAATTTGCACGGCGATTATTATACAACAACGGTCCATAAAAGTAAAGGACAATTTTGTGGAAATATTTTACAAAATGAAAATGAGAACCGTCCCCAGTTTTCACCCAATTTTCAGAGAACGACGCGGTTTATGGCGTAGGCTACGCCGCTGCCGTTTTGGCTTAGGGTGGTGAAGCTGGCGGCTTTTTTGAGCTCCGCCAGGCCATTTGCCATGGCGGCTGATGTGCCTGCGGCAAGTATCATGGGAAGATCGTTCCCGCCGTCGCCTATGGCCATAGTCTGTTTCATGCTAAGGCCGAGATGCTTAGCGAGGGCTCTTAAGGCAGTGCCTTTGTTCGCCTGGGCAGCGTTGATCTCGAGGTTGTTGTTCAGCGAAGAGGTAGCCAGAAGGTCGGGGCAGCTGCTGTTTATGTACTCGCGGGAGTTGAAAAGAAGATCTCTGTCTTTTGAGAAGATCTGCACCTTCTGCACGGGAAGACCCTGCGCCTTTACAAAAGCTTTAAGATCTTCCACGGGTATGCGCATGGATCTTATGATCTGGCAGTACACGGGCGAACCGAGGTGGTCCTCTATGTGGTCGATATGGTCTTTCAGCATGTAGCCCTTGCTTCCTATGTAGCAGTCGTAGGCTACGCCAAGACCTGCGCACCAGTCGAGCATCTCAAGGCCTCGCTCAAGAGGCATGGCTGTTTCGCTTATGACCTTATCTTCCTTTGCATCGTAGACCACGGCGCCGTTTATTGTGATCGCATAGCGGACGAAGGGGAGCTCTCTGACGTTTTCGGGGATCGCGGTATAAAAACGCCCGGTGCAGGGGACGATCTGTATGCCTTTTTGTGCGGCGCGCTCCAGGGCGTACATGTTTTCGGGAGAGATATTCTTGCTGCTGTCGAGAAGTGTGCCGTCCAGATCTATTGCTATAAGTCTTATATCCATTTTAATATCCTTTTAAGCCAGTTTTTCGAGAAGCGCGCTGATGACAGCCATGCACTCCGCGTAGTTTATGCCGTTTTCGGTCGAAAGGACCAGGAAGCTTTCAGAAAACCCCGGAAGCTTCGCAAAGCTCTGCGCATCGACAGGAAGCTTGCGAAGATCTGCGAATTCCAGGTCTTCGGCCTTGCCTGTGTACACGTCCAGCTGCACTTTTCCGTCCGCACCTGCCTGAAGGGTGAATCCGTCCTCATAGAATGCCGTAGGCATGCAGGGCGGATCTATGCGCGCGGAAAGGCTCAGTTTGCCTCCCTTAAGGCTTGCTGGCCCTGTAAGTATGCGGTATTCTGTCTGCCCCAGCAGGCTCTGCGTGTAAGCCTTCATCAGCATGCCCTGTTCGAAGGCAATACGGTGATAGGGGAGGAACGAAAGCTTCTGGGTGATCCTTGCAAGCTGTCGCACGTCGTCGGCGTTGTGCAGAAGTATAAGGTCTTTTGCCTCGCTGCGGCCCAGGTTGAGGTATTCGGAGTACAGGCTTATGCAGTCCCCGCCGCCTATGAGGTCGGTCCTGCATTCCGCAAGTCCCAGGGCGTCCTCGACTGCTTTCTGGCGCAAGCTCTCCATAGAAGGGGCAAGCTGCCAGTAGTGCTTAAGGAGCTTGTATATATCCACGGAGCGCATGGCGGGCAGTTTTTCGGCAAGACCGTACTTCTTAGCGCGGGAAAGCACGAAGGGCAGGTCGAAACCGGCGCCGTTGTAAGTTATCACAGCGTCGCAGTCCGAAAGCTCTTTCAGGATCATGGAGACTGTGAAATCCTCTGCGGCAGGGTCCTCCGTAAAGTACTGGACAAGACCGGTACCGTCGGGGTCTATGAAGCTTGCAGAGATGATCCTGTCGTGGCTGTAGTAAAGGCCTGTTGTCTCGATGTCGAAGACCTTGCATCTTAAGTTTTTTGAGTAGGGATCGTACATCATGATGCTGTATTATACTACATTTTTTTCAAAAAACAAAACATGCCGCAGGGGAGCAGCATGTTTTGTTCAAAAGGGGTATTGGGATTAGAGATTTTAGTAATCATCAGGGGAGATGATCACCACAAATATAATAACAAAGTAAAAATGTATTTGCAAGTAAATTTTCACAGGAAAACCCATGAGTTTTGAGTTTTTTTACATAATCTACAGCCAGACGAAGCAAATTTCATATTTTTTCACTCATTTTTGTATTAGACTTTCGAGCCCGTGCGATTTATAATAATTAACATAAGACACGATGATGTTATCTTCAGGAGGATGCAATGAATTTCGAGGACAAATTTGAAAAATACATGGAAGAAGAAAAGGGATCTTCCAAGAGCACCCTTTCAGCATATATATCCGACATCAGAGAGTTTACGGAATTCCTCAAAGAAAGAGGCAAGGAGCCCGAGAAGGCAGCCAAGGCAGACGCAGCAGCTTATGTCCTGTCTTTAAACAACGCAAAAAAGAGCAGCGCCACCGTAAACAGAAAGCTGGCTTCTCTGCGCGGTTTCTATAATTATCTGCTGACTATAGGCGCGGTGAAGGAAAACCCGATGCAGGGCATCAAGAGCACCAAAGTCGTAAGAAAAGAGCTCGAATACCTCACCATAGAGGAAGTCGAAAAGCTGCTCGACATAAACGACGAGACTCCTGCAGGCGTAAGGGACAGAGCGATGCTCGAGCTTATGTACGCCACAGGTATACGCGCTTCTGAGGTCTGCGCCGCCAACATCTCCGATATAGATCTGCGCATAGGTTTCATTTCTGTAAAATCGTCCGGCAAGACCCGCATGGTGCCTATAGGAAGGCCTGCAAGGGCAGCTCTTCGCAACTACCTCATGAACGCCAGAAAAGAGCTCCTCAAGAACAAGAAGGATGACAAGGCGCTGTTCCTCAGCTACATCGGCGAGCGCCTCACCAGGCAAGGCGTGTGGAAGATACTCAAGTACAGGGGAGAGGCTGCAGGGCTTGCAGACAAGATAAGCCCGCAGATCCTGCGCAATTCGTTTGCCGCGCACATGGTGCAGAACGGCGCGGACATCAAGTCTCTTCAGGACATACTCGGACACGAGGACATAATGGCCACCAGGATATACCTGAGCCTCACCAAGAACCGCATCATGGACGTCTACGACAAGGCGTTCCCCAGGGCATAAAAGACGGTGGAGAAGAACCGTCCCTCACCACGAAAAAAGTTCTTGCAATACTGAAACTCTTATATTATAATACTCAAGTCGTATTTCGGACGGTCCTCTGGCAGAGCCTGAAGACAATGGGTCTTTAAGGTGATCGGCTGCTTATGAACGTCATGCAAACACAGGAGGATACGAATGGATCTCATCAAATCGATAACTCAGGAGTACGAAAGAACAGACATCCCCGAATTTTCCGTAGGCGATACCGTAAAGGTATACCTGAAGGTAAAGGAAGGAAACAAGGAAAGGATCCAGATGTTCGAAGGATTCGTGCTCAAGAGGCAGAACGGAGGCATCTCCGAGACCTTCACCGTAAGGAAGATCTCTTCCGGCGTAGGCGTAGAGAAGACCTTCCCGCTCCACTCCCCGAGGATCGAAAAGATCGAGCTCGTACGCAAGGGCGACGTAAGAAGAGCCAAACTCAACTACATGAGAGAGCGTACAGGCAAGGCTGCTAAGATCAAGAGCCAGGAGAACTAGAAAAGACCGGAGGACGATCAGTCCTCCTGTTTTTTTATTCTTCAGAACACTGTATTTTTTGTGTTAAAGGCATACGGATGTGATATAATATTCAATCGATGAATATTTATTCGTAAACACGGAGGTCTTCATGAGATACGCAAGGCACAACAAGATCATAGAGATCATAAACAGCCAGGAGATAGATACCCAGGAGAAACTGGCTGATAAACTCAGCGAAGCGGGGTTTAAAGCTACGCAGGCTACCGTGTCCAGAGACATAAGGGAGCTGGGCCTTATAAAGAAGGCAGGAAAGAGCGGACGCAGCTGCTACGCGCAGCCTCCGGCGGAATCCCGCAAAGAGCAGGACCGCTTAAGCAAGATACTGCGAGAGACCGTCCTGGATATAAGGACGGCCGAAAACATCATAGTCATACGCACCCTGAGCGGATGCGCCAACGCTGCGGCTGAGGTCATAGACAATATCAGCCCGGCCTGCGTCGTAGGCACGCTTGCGGGAGACAACACGATCTTCGTGGCGGTGGATTCAAAAGATAATGTGGAAAGCGTCCTCAGAACGTTTGAGGAAGCAGTCTCCTCGGAGGGAAGATAATGATCAGCTATATCGAGATCAGGGATTTCGCAATAGTAAAGGATCTGAAGCTCGATCTGTTCCCCGGCCTCAACGTCATAACCGGCGAGACCGGTGCCGGAAAATCGGTGATCATAGAAGCCGTAAGCATGGTCCTGGGCGCCAGAGCTGACAGCGAATACGTGCGCACGGGCGCTGAAAAAGCGGTGATCACGCTTATCGCAGATCCCGAGGACCTGGACATCTCCCAGGAGCTGGACGAGATGGGCGCGCCTTCCGATACGCCCGTCATAATAAAGCGTGAGATCTGGGCCGCAGGAAGAAGCATGTGCAGGGTCAACGGGATGCCTGTGCCTCTTTCCATGCTCGCAAAGCTTTGCAAAAAGCTCGCAGACATACACGGCCAGTACGATCAGCAGTCGCTTCTTGATCCTTCGAACCACATAAACATATTGGATCTTTACGGCGGAAAACAGCTGAAGACCGTTAAAAAGATGGTATCGGATATCTACAAAAGCTACGCTGCTGTGTCTTCAGAGCTGATGGCTCTGAACAGGCGTACTGCGCAGAACGCCAGGCAGAAAGAGCTTCTTGCCTTCGAAGTGCAGGAGATAGATTCCGCAGGGCTTAAGCCGGGCGAGGACGCGGAGCTCGAAGAGCGCATCAGCATGATGGAAAACTCCGAGTCCATACTTTCCGCACTCTCAGACGCCCACGAAAAGCTCTTCGGCGGCGACTACAGCGCGGTGTCGCTTCTTGGAAGCGCCATGTCGCAGCTGGATGGGATAAGCTCTTATTCCTCGGAGATATCTGAGCTTTCGGAGAGGGTCTCCGGGGCTTATTACGATCTTGAGGACGCCAGCAGGCAGCTTCGCTCCTTAAGGGACAGCGTGAGCTTTTCCCCCGAGGAGCTGGACGAGGCCGTTGAACGCCTTGAACTGATAAACGGCCTTAAGCGCAAGTTCGGCGGAAGCATAGAGTCCGTACTCGAATATGCGGAAAAATCAAGGCAGAGCCTTTCTGAGATAGAAAACTCCGAAGACATGGTAAAAGATCTGGAAAAGAAGATCAGTTACTATCGCCAGCAGTACGATCTGGCGGCGGAAAGGCTGTCTTCGCTGAGGCACGACGCCGCAGGTCAGCTGAGGGACCGCATAAACACAGAGCTTTCGGAACTGAACTTTAAGAACGCCAGGTTCGACGCGTCGTTTGCCAAGACCGGAGTTACTGAAAACGGCACGGACAGCGTGGAATTCATGATATCCGCCAACGCCGGAGAGGAGCTCAGGCCTCTTGCAAAAGTAGCCAGCGGAGGCGAGCTTTCCCGCATAATGCTGGCGCTGAAGCGCATCACAGGCGATGTGGACGGCATACCCACCATGATATTTGACGAAATAGACAGCGGCATCAGCGGAGCTACGGCAGGTGTCGTAGGTGAAAAGCTGCGCTCCATAGCCCAGCGCCACCAGATAATATGCATAACGCATCTGCCTCAGATAGCAGCAAAAGGACAGCATCACTACAGGATAGAAAAGCATTCGGACGGTATAAGCACACAGACTACGGTTGTTCCTCTGTCCGAAGAAGAAAGAGTTGAAGAGATAGCAAGGCTGATGTCCGGGGCCGCCATTACCGACGCTGCAAGATCAGCCGCAAGGGAGCTCATCGCGCAATGATAGAAAACATAAACTGGTACCCCGGGCACATGAAAAAGACCCGGGAGCTCATACAGGAAAACCTTAAGCTCGTGGACCTTGTGGTGGAAGTTCTGGACGCCCGCATACCCGTTTCCAGCCGCAACCCTGTAATAGGGGAGCTGACAGGCTCCAGAACGCGCCTGACGGTCCTCAACAAGGCCGATCTGGCCGATCCCGGGCAGAATACCCTCTGGGAGAAAAAACTCGCTGAAAACGGCGATTTTGTGATATCGGCCAACTGCAACACCGGCGAAGGTGTAAAGAAGATACTCAAGGCTCTGGAGCAGATCCAGGACAAAAAGAACGAAGGCCGCGAGCGCAAAAAGACCCTGCGCATGATGATAGTGGGCATCCCTAACGTAGGGAAATCCTCGCTGATAAACCGCCTCACAGGTAAGAAGAGCGCCAAGACGGGCGACAAGCCCGGCGTCACAAGGGGAAAGCAGTGGCTCACGCTCTCCAACGGCATGATGCTTCTTGACACCCCGGGTATACTGTGGCCCAAGTTCGAGGACAACAAGGTGGCCCTGGACCTGGCGTTCTGCGGCTCTATAAAAGACGAGATAATGGATATTTCCGAACTTGGCCTTGAGCTTATAAAAAGGCTTTCAGAGGTGCATCCGGACCTGCTCTGCGCGAGGTATAAGCTCGAAAACATTGAAGAGACTCCGCTTCTTACAATGGAGGCCATAGCGGCAAAGCGCGGTTTCATAATGTCCGGGAAGCGCATAGATTACGAGAGGACAGCCAAGACCGTCCTCGACGAGTTCCGCAGTGCAGCCATAGGGCGCATTACTCTGGAGACGCTATGAGGATAATCGGTATAGACCCCGGATACGCAATTATGGGCTACGGGGTGATAGAAAAGGACGGAAACAGCTACAGGCTGCTGGATTACGGCGTCATAACCACGGACAAGGACATGGCCATGCCGGACAGGCTCAAGGTGCTGTACAACGGTCTTATGGAGGTGATGGCGGAATACCAGCCGGAAGAAGCTTCCATAGAGCAGCTGTACTTCAACACCAACCAGACCACAGCCATATTCGTAGGCCAGGCAAGGGGAGTAGCCATTCTGGCGTGTGCCAACAACGGCCTGGATATATACGAATATACTCCGCTTCAGATAAAGACGTCCATTACCGGATACGGCAGGGCGGAAAAGAAGCAGATGCAGAACATGGTGCGCGTGTACCTGGGGCTGGATGAAATTCCAAAACCGGATGACGCTGCCGACGCGCTGGCTGCAGCCATCTGCCACAGCAGAAGCGGAAATGCCCTGAAGAAGGGTTTTAGGATGAAGTAGCAGGCTAAAACTGTTGATATTTTAAAAGGTTGACGAAATAAATATTATGATTCACTACATCAAAGGAAAGATAACCGAGACAGGACAGGGCTATGTCGTCATAGAAAACAACGGCATGGGCTTTGAAGTGAACGTGCCCTTGGGCGACGCGGCGTTTCTTGCAGGCGATGAAGAGGTAACTATCTACACCACCATGCAGGTGAAAGAGGACGATATCAGCCTCTACGGCTTTTCCGACAGGACGGCGCTTACGATGTTCGGGCTGCTGACCACGGTTTCAGGAGTCGGCGGAAAAGGCGCCATGGCAATACTTTCTGCTCTTACGCCGTCGGAGCTGCAAAAGGCTGTTATCTCGGGCAATTCGAAGGCAATAACCGCTGCGAACGGCATAGGAAAGAAGATCGCTGACCGCATAGTGCTGGAACTTAAGGACAAGATGGCAAAGCTTGGCTACGTAGCAGCGGGCACGATCGCGGCAGCTCCGAAACAGGCTCCGATAATTGACGAGAGGGCTAAGGCTGTAAACATGCTTATAGCGACCGGCGCCAACAAGGCGGACGCGGAGCGGGCAGTGGCTTCAATAGAGGACGACAGCCTTAAAGCAGGCCAGTATTTCATGCAGGCCGCAAAGATGTTCAAATAGAGGTAGAAGATGGACGACAGGATAGTCAGCACTTCCATGCACGCGGACGAAGAGTACATGGAAAACCGCATAAGACCGCAGCGTTTCGAGGATTTCTCAGGGCAGACCGCTGTGGTGGATAATCTCAAGATATACATGCAGGCCGCGAAGATACGCGGCGAGGCCCTGGACCACGTGCTGTTCTACGGGCCGCCGGGCCTTGGAAAAACTACGCTGGCCGGCATCATAGCCCGCGAGATGGAAGGGCACTTCTACATCACTTCCGGGCCGGCTCTTTCCAAGCCCATAGACCTTGCCGCGGTGCTTACAGGCATCGAGGCGGGCGACGTTCTTTTCATAGACGAGATACACCGTTTAAACCGCGTCGTGGAGGAGATACTGTACTCCGTAATGGAAGATTTCCGCCTGGACATAATGCTGTCCAAGGGCATGGGCGCAGGCGTTGAGAGCATAGATATCCCGAAGTTTACGCTGATAGGCGCTACCACCAGGGCAGGCAGCCTTTCCGCTCCTTTAAGGGACCGCTTCGGTATAGTCGAAAAGTTCGATCTTTACAACATAGACGAGCTTTCGCAGATACTGCGAAGGTCCGCAGGCATACTTGGCGTGGACATGGACGAAGCTTCAGTAAAGCTTCTTGCCAAGCGTTCCCGCGGTACCCCGCGCGTCGCCAACAGGCTCTTAAAGCGCGTGCGGGATTTCTCGCAGGTTAAGGCGGACGGCACGGTGAGCACCGACGTTGTGCAGATGACCCTGGATGCCCTGCGCATTGATTCGCTCGGTCTGGACAGCCTGGACCGCAGGATACTGGAATTCATCATCACAAAATACCACGGAGGCCCTGTCGGAATAGACACTATCGCGGCATCTCTGGGCGAGGAGCGCGTCACCATAGAGGACGTATGCGAGCCTTATCTTATGCAGCTGGGGCTTCTTCAGCGCACGCCCAAAGGCCGCATGGTATCGGACGAGGCCTACAGGGTCGTGGGGTTGCCAAAAGACGCGGACGCCTCTAAAAAGAACAGCGGAGAGGAGCAGCTTCGCCTGATATGAACGTTTCGGATTTTGATTACGAACTGCCACTTGAACTTATCGCACAAAGGCCTGCGGAAAGAAGAGATTCCTGCAGGCTTCTTGTAGTGGACAGAAATACAGGGGATCTGCAGCACCGCGTGTTCTCGGATATCCTGGAGTACCTAAAGCCCGGAGACTGCCTTGTTTTCAACGATTCCAAGGTAATACCGGCAAGGCTCTTCGGCACCCGCAGGGGCACCGGCGCCAAGGTGGAGTTCCTGCTCTCAAAGCGCATAGAAGGCAACACCTGGGAGACCCTCGTAAAGCCCGGAAGGCGCTGTAAAACAGGGGATATCATCGATTTTGAGGAAGGGCTTTGCGCAAAGATCACAGGCTATTCGGAGGACGGCACCCGTATTGCGGAGTTTTCCTGCGAGGGGCCTCTTATGGACGTGCTTGACCGCATAGGCCGCATGCCTCTTCCGCCATACATAGAGCGCGAGAGCGATGAGACCGACAAGGAGAACTACCAGAACGTCTACGCTAAGGAAGAGGGCTCCGTGGCCTGCGCTACGGCCGGCCTGCACTGGACGCCGGAGCTTATAAAAGCCGCCGAAGACATGGGCGTCAGGACTGCCTATGTAACACTTCACGTGGGTATAGGCACCTTCCGTCCGGTCAAAGTAGATAAAGTCGAAGACCACCACATGCACTTCGAAAGCTACAGCGTTTCGGATGAAGCGGCGCGCACCATAAACGGGACCAAAGCAGCAGGAGGGCGCATCATCTGCGTCGGAACAACAGCCTGCCGCACTCTGGAAAGCGCGGCGGAAAAAGACGAAACATCCGGCATCTGGACCATCAAGCCCTGCAGCGGCAGCACAGGCATATTCATCTACCCGGGCTACGAGTTCAAACTCGTGGACTGCCTCATAACGAACTTCCACCTGCCGAAATCCACGCTTCTGATGCTGGTAAGCGCGCTCGCCGGCCGGGATCTCATTCTGAAAGCCTACCGCACCGCCGTGGAACAGCGCTACCGCTTCTTCAGCTACGGCGACGCCATGCTCATAGAATAATGCCGGATTTCTATATACGCACAAAAGAAGACCTTATAAACGCAGTAAGAGAGTACGGATTCATACCTTATTTCCGCAATTCTCTGCCAGGTTTTTCGATCGAGGAACATGTGGACCCGAAAGCCTGGTTCTTCGAGGATATGGAAGGTGTATGGGAGTGGAAGGGCCCGGTCATACGCGAGACCGGCTGCGCCTACGGCAAGTTCTTCGAGAAAAAGGCCGCGTTCATAAGCCGCGAATGGTTTTTTGATTTTGCAAACTACAGGCGCGACGGCTACGACTACGAGGGCTTTTTCAACGACGAGCGCGGTACATACAAGGACAAGGCTCTGTTCGACCTGATAGAGGCCAAGGGCCCAATACTTTCCAGGGAGCTCAAAAGGCTCGGCAACTATAAAAAGGGTGGAAACACCGGTTTCGACACCAGCATCAATCGCCTGCAGCACCAGTGTTTTGTTGTTATTTCGGACTTCAAATACATGAAGGACCGATATGGTAAAGAGTACGGATGGGGCGTCGCGGAATACGCTGCAGCGGAGCAGTTCATGGGAAAAGAGTTCTCGGGGATATACAGAACAGAACCGAAGGATTCATACAATAAGATCCTGGATCATTTCCGCCGTATGTTTCCGGATACGGGTGAGACTGAGATCAAGAGGTTTCTTGGTTGAATATCATCAATTATTTACAGAATTTATTTTATGAATAATCCACATCGTACATTTTTGTGTCTGACCATGGCTCTCTGTCTGCTTCTTTGCAGCGCATGCGGAGCAGAGGAGATCGCTCTGCGCCCTGATGCGCCTGTTTTGCCCGCGGACTTCGCATCTATTGAGCCTGCGCTGGTTGATGACAGGACTGAGCCGAATATACAGCGTTTCGCCGATCCGTATGCTATAGAAAACCGCTACGACGTTCCCTCATCTATGTTCAGCAGGCGGAGCGGAGTGGACTACGGAACTCTGGACAGCGATGTCGCATATTATTCGGAAATTGCCGGAGACAACAAGAAGGTCAACGTCCTGCTGCCTGCAGGGTATGACGAAACGAAGGTCTATCCGGTAATGTATGTCGTCCACGGGTTCGGCGGAAGCCACAGCGATCATGTAGGTCAGAACACTTACCTGAGGCGCCTGTACGGAAACATGCTCCACGAAGGGCTTACCGTTCCGATGATACTCGTCGGCGTGGAAATGTATACGGACAAAGCATCCGAAAAAGGCGGAAAGAGCCGCGAGCAGCTCCGCTACATATACGATAAAGTGATAGACGAGATCCGCAGCGACCTGATGCCTTTCATAGAGGCAAACTATCCAGTCAGCACGGAGCGGGAATATACCGCGGTGGGCGGGATATCCGAAGGCGGTGCCAAGTCTTTGTGCATAGGTTTCAAGTGGCTGGATGAGTTCGGATGGATAGGAAGTTTTGCTCCGGACCCAGCAGAAATACTCCGTATTATATTTATCTGGCCGTCGGCACGAATGATGCGTGGAACATAAACTGCACGCTGTACTACGGCAGGGTACTCGATGAGATGGGGCTTGCGAACCAGACCGACAGCGCTGAAGGCTACGCGCACGACAACGCGTTCTGGGGCCAGTGTTACTACAACTTCCTGTCAAAGGTGTTCCGGGAACCTGAGCCGGAGCAGTAAAGAGGTCTCCTTATGGGTAAAGAAAACTCGTCGGAACGCGTAGTTCTGCACATACCTGTCGATATCAGCGCGGAGGAGTTTGCGGCGTACTGCAGGATAAAAAAGAATTCCGCGGCTTTTGAGATGCTTGAGGACACTTATCCCCTGATCAAGCAGTACGGCAGCCCGAAGGCGATAATCAGGTGGGCCAATGTGGACAGCGTCATAGAAGACAGGACCACCATCGAAGGCGTAACTTTCCAAAGCAAGGTCGTAGCTGACAAGCTGAAGGGCCTTCAGAGGGTCTTCCTCTCGGTCGTAACTGCCGGAGAAGGCCTGGAAAAGAGCGGGAAGTTCAACGGGGACCCGTTCCTCAACACCTACGACGGCGCGCTGCTGTTCCTGGCGTCAAGATACACCATCGGTTACATGAAAAATAAGTTCGGTTTCGACGGAAGTTCCATGCTCAACCCCGGATCGCTTCCTGACTGGCCAATAATCAATAACTTCGCGCTGTTCGATATCATAGGAAACGCCGGCGAGATAGGCGTATCTCTCAATGAGGCCGGGTACATAAGACCCTGGAACTCCGGCTCGCACATACACTTTTCCGGCGACGGCTACCACAACTGCTCGCTTTGCAAAAAGCTGGACTGCATCGGAAGAAGAGCGAGATTCGACCGCGATGAATACATACGCATTTTCGGAGAAGAACCATGACAGCAAACGAGCTTAAAAACACGCTGAAGGAACGCATAAGCCCGCAGGAAGCCGAAGCTTTAAGGCGCGGCACGGAAGGTCTTTGCATAGGCAAATTCAACAGGGATGTCTGCTTAAGGCTCCTTGGCGACTGCCGGGATGACAGCAGTGAGGTCCCCGCAGAAAAGATCCTGGCGCTCGAAAAGGAGCTGACGGATTATCTCAACACCTACATGCAGGACAGGCCCGAGGGCCACAAGTGGATAATCATGGCCTGCGAATACCTTACTTATATAGAACGCCTTCCCATGCATCCTCAGCACGCGGCGAAGTGGACGAAAAAGGACGGCAATTACTATTGCCCGAACATGGAGCCGGAAAGCCTGACATGCAGCTGCTGCGTCTGCAGACCCGTGCTGTAAGGACTTCGGCCCTTAATTGAATTTTGAAATTCTGTTTTACCGGTAGAGATTCAGAAGTTAGTTTAGCAAAGAAATATGAGATAATAGAGGTGTATCCTCCTGCAGACAGGAGGAAAAATGCCTGAAAACAGAAAGAAAGGAAAGCATCTCA
>JAFRXM010000014.1 GCA_017443515.1 Bacillota bacterium
CTTAAGCAGCGCTTCGGAGCTACCCGCGGGATCTACATCAGTTCTGTCATAGAAGGCGGCGGAGCCGAGGCTGCAGGCCTTAAGGAAGACGATATTATCGTGAAGGTCAACGGCACCGAAGTGGGCACCATGAACAAGATCAATTCCATAATCGTCGGCTACAAGGACGGCGATACCGTAAGCGTAACCTACCTGCGCGAAGGCCAGGAATACACTGCGGATGTAAGGCTGTCGACCCAGCAGTAGCAGCGCCTTTGTGGCGAGGCTCACAGGACCCATGACTATTGAGATAATCTGCGTAGGAAAACTAAAAGAAAAATACTGGCAGGATGCGGCGGCGGAGTACATAAAAAGGCTCGGCCGCTTCTGCACACTTAAGATAACGGAGCTGCCGGAGGTAAGGCTTTCGGGCAGCAGCGCAGCCGAAGAAGCGGCAGTCGTAAACGCCGAAAGCGAGGCGATACTGGCAAAGCTTTCCCCGGGGCCGCAGAGCTTTTGCATAGCGCTTGCCATAAAAGGAAAGAGCCTCGGCTCGGAGGCTCTGGCTGATAAAATAGCGGATCTGGGGCTTTCGGGAAAGAGCCGGATAGTGTTTGTAATTGGCGGGTCGCTTGGGCTTTCGGAAAAGCTCATCGCGTCCTGCGATATGAGCCTGTCGTTTTCCGCCATGACCTTCCCGCACCAGCTGATGCGCGTGGTGCTTTTAGAGCAGATCTACCGCGCCTTCAAGATCAACGCCAACGAATCCTACCACAAGTGAAAAATGGGGACGGTTCTGGTTTTCATTTTGGTAATTGTTTCCAAAATGAAAACCAGAACCGTCCCCTGTTTTCATTTTCCGAGCGCTGTCTTCTGGGCGACGCTGGTGGGTTTCTCGTAGCAGGCGAAGGCTTCGTCCACCAGGGCCTTGTCGGGCTTTCTGGTAAAGGCGCTTACTATCGGCACTATCACCAGACCTGCCAGCATGGCTATGGCGCCGCTGTTGATCGGAGACTGCATGATCGCCGGGAAGCTGGGCCTTACCAGCATGTTCAGTATCATCAGCACGCTGCTGAAGATGAAGCACACCCAGCAGGCGGCCTTCGTGACCTTTTTAGAGTAGAGGGCATACAGGAACGGGGCCAGGAACGCGCCGGCAAGAGCGCCCCAGGACACGCCCATAAGCTGAGCGATGAACGTCACGGAGCTCTTGTACTGCACCAGCGCCAGAATCGCGGATATCGCTATGAACACCACGATCAGGATCCTCATCAGCAGGACCTGCTTTTTTTCGCCCATGTTCTTGATGAAATGGCCTTTAAGGAAGTCTATGGTAAGCGTGGAGCTCGAGGCTATTACCAGCGACGACAGCGTGGACATGGATGCCGACAGCACCAGTATCACCACCAGGGCGATCATGAAGGGCGAAAGCCCCGAAAGCATAGTGGGGATGACGGAGTCGAAACCGTTCTTTGCGATGTCGATCTTATCCGAGAACAGCCTTCCGAAGCCGCCCAGGAAGTAGCATCCGCCGGCTATCACGACCGCGAAAAGCGTTGAGATCACAGTGCCTTTCTGGATCGACTTCTCGTTCTTTATGGCGTAGAACTTCTGCACCATCTGCGGCAGGCCCCAGGTTCCCAGCGAGGTAAGGACCACTACGAAGAACAGGTTCAGCGGGTCCGGTCCGAACATGGAGGCGAAGATGCCCGGCGTGTCCGAAACCGTCGCGTCAGAAACGCGGGCAAGCCCGTCCAGCGCTGCCATAAGGCCGCCCTTGCTCATAATCACAGCCGCAATTACGGCTACGATGCCTATGAGCATGATCAGGCCCTGCAGGAAGTCGTTGATGGCCGTAGCCATGTAGCCGCCGGCGATGACGTAGACCGCGGTCAGCACTGCCATCAGCAGGATGCAGACGGAGTAATCGATATTGAACGCCATGCCGAAGAGCCTGGAAAGGCCGTTGTACAGCGAAGCGGTGTAGGGGATAAGGAATATGAAGATTATGACCGAAGCCCCGATCTTAAGAGCCGGCGAGGAAAAGCGCTCGGCGAAGAACTGAGGCATGGTCTTGGCGTCCAGGTGCTGCGTCATGATGCGCGTGCGCCTGCCCAGGATCACCCAAGCCATCAGCGAACCGATGACAGCGTTGCCAAGGCCTATCCATGTGGACGCAATGCCGTACTTCCAGCCGAACTGGCCTGCGTAGCCCACGAAAACGACTGCGGAGAAATAGGAAGTACCGTAAGCAAACGCTGTGAGCCAGGGCCCTACAGCGCGGCCTCCGAGTACGAAACCGTCAACATCCGTTGCGTTCTTGCGGCAGTACAGACCTATAGCGATCATGACTCCGAAGTAGATTACCAGCATTGCGATCTTCATTTTGCACCTCACTGCCCGGGTTTTTTGGGTCCCGGGGTTTTCTTTGTTTTATCGAACTTTAATTAGTCGAAGTTTTATACTTCGATATGTTAACACAAATCAAAAGGCAATGCAAGCACTTTTTCAACTTTTATGTGAGGTTTTTCGTCTTTATACCGTATAATAGGTACAGAAGGGATTGATCGATCATATGCCTTAATTGAATTTTGAAATTCTGTTTTACCGGTAGAGATTCAGAAGTTAGTTTAGCAAAGAAATATGAGATAATAGAGGTGTATCCTCCTGCAGACAGGAGGAAAAATGCCTGAAAACAGAAAGAAAGGAAAGCATCTCA
>JAFRXM010000015.1 GCA_017443515.1 Bacillota bacterium
GAGATATATATGAATACGTGTGGCATTTCTACCCCAGAGAACGGCCACACGCAGCTAACGGTTATCTTACTCCGCTTGAATACTATGAGCGAGTCTAGATAGTGTATTTGTGACTCTACTTTTTGGGGGTCAGGTCATATGTTTCAATTATCTCATCAGGGATGCTGGAAAAACAGTCCGCATTGATCTGATATGGTCCCAATCATCTCTTTTGCGGGTTGTGGGACCACAAAACTGCTGCAATACTGTGACGCAAATGGTCCCAATTCCGTAAACAGCAGGGATAGGGACCATGAATGCGTTATATGATGCGTAAATATGTGGTCCCAAAGCATACCTGATCGCTCTTTGGGACCATTTTTAGGATCTCGGCATTTGTCCGCCCCAACATTTACGTGGAAGTTTGCGCCGGACATCTTCCCTGTTATAATTATTTTTGAGTCATTTTGGATCCCGAATCGTACTATAAGTGAAAGCAGAGCGAACGCAGATGGTACAGGACAGAGAAATAATTGAAAAGCTGAAGAATGGAGACGAACAGGCTATCTCGGATATTATGGCCAGATATGAGAGATTGCTCTGGAAGATCGTAATTGCTGTCCTGGGAAAGTCCGGGTCTGTTGAAGACGCGGAGGAGTGCGTTGCGGATGTTTTCATCGAGCTCTGGAAAGAGCCGGAAAGGTTCGACCCTGAAAAAGGAAGCCTTAAGACCTGGCTGTCCATGAGAGCAAGATCACTGGCAGTCGACAGATACAGGAAGATCAGGCGCATCGAGCATGATCCGCTGGACAATGCTTCAGAAGCTGAAGGACCGGATCCTGAAGCTGAAGTGATCCGTTCGGAAGAGCTGAAGATCTTAAATGATGCTTTGGGCATGCTCTCTGATCCTGAACGCGAGATCATCGAACGCAGATATCTGGATGAACAGACGCCAAAGGAGATATCACTCGCCACAGGGACAGACGTAAAGAAGGTCAGGAACATACTTTTCAGAGCAAAGCAGAAGCTGACGGAATCAACAGTAAAAAAGGGGATCTGATAGAAATGGAACGGTTTACAAAAGAAAACAGCCAGAATATCAAATCAATATTCGAGGCCGGGACTGATATCAAACTGCCGAAACACAGAGTGATGAAGCCGCAAAAGATACTCAGTATAGTGATAGCAGTTATGATCGTGCTGGCTGGCAGCGGTACAGTACTTGCATCCACTACCACATTCGGTATTATTCTGGGAGGAACGAAGGTGGATCTGGAATGGGAACCGGTCGAGCCTTCAAGCATAGATGCATTTGTAGAAAAGTACAGTGTCGAGAAGGGAAGGATCTGTACGGATCCTTATGAAATAGACAAACTGCTGGGGATACGTTTTATCAAATCGGACAGCTTTATAGTGGATCAGGCTATAGCAGTGGCTGTGGAAGCTCGCGGCGAGGTCCTGTATGATACGACTCTTTACCTGGATGGAAAAGGTATAGCCCTCGAAGCAAAGGTCGTTCTCCCTAGTTATGAGCACCTGGATCACGGTTACGGAGTAACAAAGCTCGGCGGACTGACAAAGTATAAATACGCGCCGGACAAGACAGCATATATCATATCTGATTATGGCTCGTCAGACTCTGATGTGGTCGAAAGCCGCAGCTATGTGATCTATTTCGCACATGAAAGTATAATGTATCAACTCTATATCAGCAGATCTTACGGATTGGAATTTGCAAAGACTGTCATAGATCTTCTGACAAGTTCAGAGTATACAAAGGGAGAATTCCCGCAGTATTCCTATACATATTATGCTGAGGATCCGGCTGTAAAGCTTGATTTTGACTACAGCGAGCACGCAAAGGACGATCCTCCGCTCTCGGATACCAGTGCCAGAGTCATCCTGTACAATGGTTCAGATTCTGATATTGAACTTGATGTGAATTATATAATTAAGAGGGCAGGATCAATGGGACAGATCGACGGGATAAAGGATGAAGATCGCCGACCTGCAAGTATGATAACAATAAAGAGCGGCGAGCAATATAAAATGAAGATAGACTGGTCGGACATCTACGGTCCGCTTGGCCGTCCGGGAACCTACAACATCATATTCTTCTATGAAAGGGATGGGAAACAGTTCACTGCAGCCCGTGATTTCGGTATGGGAGCAAGGCCATAAATGAACGGGTCGCAGAAAATTTTGCTCAGGGGCTTCTGATGTGTTATACTTTTTCTGTAATGATCACAGAAAGGAGCTTACGCCGACATGAAAAAAGACCAGGACCGGACTCCGCTTTTTGACGCGATAAGGGAGTACGATGCCAGACATCCCGCGTATTTCCGCATTCCCGGACACCGCTACGAGAACGGTATAGACCCTAAGTTCCGCGAGGCGGTGGGGGACGAGATCTTCAAAATGGACCTTACCGAGACTCCGCTGACCGATGACCTGCATAATGCTTCCGGTGCCATCAAAGAAGCCGAAGATCTGGCCAGCGAGCTGTGGGAGTCCGATTACACGCACTTTCTCGTCAACGGCAGCACCTGCGGCAACCAGACCATGATAATCACAGCCGCAAACAACGGCCAGACGGTCTGCATACCCAGAAATGCTCATAAATCGGCGCTCATGGGGCTGACTTTAGGCGGCGGAAGGCCTGTGTATATAATGCCTCAGATAGAAGAGGAATGGGGCCTGCACGGAGGCATAACGCCCGCCCAGGTAGAGGAGATGTTCGCGAAATATCCGGAGTGCCGCGGTGTCATGGTGGTGAGCCCCACCTATTACGGCATCACTTCGGATCTTGAGGGGATCGCGAAGGTCTGCCACGCCCACAACGCTGTGCTTATGGTGGACGAGGCCCACGGCGCGCACTGCTACTTCTCCGACCTGCTGCCCAAAGGCGCGATGCAGGCGGGCGCGGACATGTGCGTGCAGAGCATACATAAAGTCACCGGATCCTTTACGCAAAGCTCCATGATACACGTGAAGAGCAAGCTTGTTGACAGGAGCTTCCTTGAGGCTAACCTGCACCTGGTGCAGAGCACGAGCCCGTCGTACCTGCTGATGGCGTCTTTGGACATGGCGCGCCACGATATGGCGATGCGCGGGGCCCAGATGGTGGACGACGCCTCCAGGCTTGCGATAGCGGCAAGGGCTGAGATCAACAATATAAAAGGTATACGCTGCGCAGGAAAGGAACTGGAGGGCCGCGCGGGCATCTACAGGCTGGACGAGACGCGCCTTACTATAAGCGCCGCGCAGATAGGCATCAGGGGCTTCGACCTGAAGAAGATGCTGTTCGATGAATACAATGTTGACGTGGAGCTTGCTGACTACAGGAACGTCCTGGCGATAGTTACCTTCGCGAATAAAAAGGAAGATCTGGACAGGCTGGTGGATGCCCTGAAGGATATTGCCGCAAGGTTTAAGGACGGGCAGCCTCTGCCGCCGGCAAGGCAGCTTCCGCCCCAGCCGGAATATGTCATATCGCCCAGAGAGGCGTATTTCGCGAAGAAGAAGCGCATCCCGTGGGCCGAGGCTGTAGGCAAGGTCTCAGCCGAGATGATAGCGCCTTATCCGCCGGGGATACCTCTTATATACCAGGGCGAGCGCATGTCTCAGGAGGTCTGGGATTACCTCGAGGAAGTGCGCCAGCGCAAAGGCCACATGCACGGCCCCTCGGACGTGGAGCTGAACACACTGCAGATAATAGAATGAAAAAAGGGGACGGTTCTGATTTTCATTTTGGTAATTACTGGTAATTAGGCGGGCTTTGACTTTGGACAGATGGCGGGTGGTCAAATACACGTAAACATAGGGCGGTACGGCTGAAAGTCCGGCCGCCCTTTTGTATTTCAGATGGAGTTCCTGGGAGGATCGCTTCGTGCGGATCTTCGCCGCATCCTTCGGCTCATCTCCAGAATCGATATCCCTCCTGCGCACAGCTTCAAATTGCCAAAATGAAAATCAGAACCGTCCCTATTTTTCACTTCTTCTTTTCTGCTTTGTAGAGGGGCAGGTTCTTTGCCCAGTATTCGTTCTTGATCTTTACGACCTGGCCGGCCATGACAGCAAGCGCTATCAGGTTCGGGATTATTATGATGCCGTTGCAGGTGTCCGCAAGGTCCCAGACGACGCCGAGCGTGCTGTAGGAACCCACCAGGATGAATACAAGCCAGATTATTCTTACGATCAGCTTGCTGGTCTTTACGCTTTCTTTGCTCTTTCCGAACAGCGAGATCCAGCTCTTCTCAAGGTAGTTGTAATAGGTGATCAGGCAGGAGAATCCGAAGAGCACTGAGGCGCAGAGCACCATGTACTGTCCCCAGGTCCCGGGAAGGAGCTTGGCGAAAGCTGCCATCGTAAGGCCTACGCCTTCGGCGCCGCTGTCCCACAGGCCGGAGAGGACTATCGTAAGTCCGGTCACCATGCAGACTATGCAGGTATCGACGAAGACCTCCAACGGTCCCCAGATGGCCTGCTCGCCGGGCTCTTTTACCTTGGCTGCTGCGTGAGTCACGGAAGCGCTTCCAAGACCCGCCTCGTTGGAGAAGATGCCCCTTGCCATTCCGTAGCGCACGGCTGTCATGATGCCAAAGCCTGCCGCTCCGCCGAGCGCTGCCTGCGGGTTGAAGGCTGCCTTTACTATCAGAGCTATGGCTGCCGGAACACCGGTGATATTGGTGATTATAATGATGAGTCCGCAGAGCAGGTAAGCGCCTGCCATGAACGGGGACAGAAGCCCGCAGACTTCGCCTATCCTCTTGATGCCGCCGAAAATAACGATTCCGGTGATGACCGCGAAGATGACGCCTGCCACTATCGGGTTGAGCCCGAAGCTCTCGTTGAGAGCCTGCGACATGGTGTTGGTATCTACGACTGCTGAGATCACGATGCTGAAGAACACGAAGAGCACGGCTATGACCTTGCCCAGCCACGGAGCGTGCAGGCCCTTGGCGACGTAGTACATCGGGCCGCCCACGTAAGTGCCGTCCTCAGCCTTTTCGCGGTACTTGATGCCCAGAGCGATCTCGGCGTACTTGGTGGCCATGCCTACGATGGCCGCTATCAGCATCCAGAACAGCGCTCCGGGACCGCCGCTTACTATAGCAGTCGCAACTCCAGCGATGTTTCCCGAGCCGACTACAGCCGAGACCGAAGCCATGGCTGCCTGGAAAGAAGATATCTCGCCTTCGCCGTCGTTTTTCGACTCCTTTTTGGCTTCTCTGAACGTTTTTACGTAAGTGTTGTGGATCTGGAATCCAATGTTTCTGAACTGGATCCCCTTAAGACGTATGGTGAGGTAGATTCCCACACCGAAGATAAGGATGATAGCCGGCCAGCCCCATACAAAACTGTTGACGGCATCGTTGATCGTGACCAATAGATCCATCTGTTATCCTCCATAAGAAAATTAGTGCAGCGAACGCAGATACTCTTACTAATTGGATTATACATGTGCGCACAAAAATGTAAATCATTTTTTGTCTGTAACAGTGAAAAAATAGTTGTATAATGATATTGTCGGAGGTGCACTATGGGACTGTTCTCAAAAAAGAAAAAGACTGAAAAGGATCGCAGGGATGAGTACTACAGGGAGCTGTACAGGCAGTACTACGGCTGGGAACCGAAAGGAGAGATCACCGAAGACGAGAAGTGGGAACTGGAGATGATGGACGAAGATGAATGGGACGAGGACGAAGGATGGGGCTGATGTTTGTAAAAACGCTCTTGAGGCCTCATAACGGACAATGTACAATATGCTTGATGAATCATAACCATTGAAACATAAAGGAGCGCGCTATGAAGTACCCCAATCTGTTTTCTCCTTACAGGATAAAAAACACTGTTTTCCGCAACAGGATATTTGCAGCTCCCAACGGGACGAAGTACAAGACTCCGGAAGGGTATCCGACGGAGCTGGAGGCTTCGTATTTTGAGACGAGGGCCAAAGGCGGTGCGGCAGTCGTTACTACAGGCAATTCCGCAGTCGACAGCCGCTACCTGGATCAGACTCCGTCGAGGAGCATCACTGGCTTTGACAATATGGACATCCTTCCTTACCTTACGGAGCTGGCGCTTGGAATAAACAGGCACGGGGCTATGGCTTCGATAGAGCTGAACCACGCGGGACCCATGGCCAACCCCAAGTTCTCGGGCGGCCGCGATCCTATAGGGCCTTCCGCTATGCAGCGCAACTCCGTGCAGGGCCACGGACGCGAAGCCGTGGAAACTAAGGAATCCGCTTTCAAAGGCAACGGCATAAAGGTCCGCGAGATGACCGAAGAGGACATGGAAGAAGCAATCGAGGCCTTCGCCAACGCGGCGCTCACCGCAAAGACCTGCGGTTTCAACATGTGCATGGTGCACGGGGGGCATGGCTGGCTGATAGGATCCTTCCTTTCGAACAGGACCAACCATCGCACAGACCGCTGGGGCGGCAGCATAGAGAACCGCGCAAGGCTTGCCGTTGAGATCTGCAAGCGTATACGCAAAAAGTGCGGAGAGGACTTCCTGATAGAGTTCAGGCTCAGCGCCACGCAGTTCGTAAAGGGCGGAATCACCCTGGAAGAGGCTATCGAGACCGCGAAGATACTGGATCCGTACATAGACATACTTCATGTGTCCGCGGCAGGCCTTTCCACCGCGCACCACAACCCCGAAGAGGAGAACGACCCCGAGTTCTACAAGGCGATCTGGAGCAACTGCCCCACGCCGCATCTGATACAGGAACAGGGCTGCTACATCAAGTACGCCGAGGCGATCAAGAAGTCCGGCATCAAGACCCCGGTTGTGGCTGTAGGCGCCATTACGGACGTGCAGATGGCAGAAGACGCCATAGCCTCCGGCAAGTGCGATTTCGTAGCCATGGCCAGGGCGCTCATCGCAGATCCGGAGCTTCCCAACAAGGCTAAGGCCGGTCTTGACGATGAGATACGCCCCTGCATACGCTGCGAAAAGTGCAACGACAGGCAGGCCACGAGGCGCTGCACAGTAAACCCGGCGCTGGGGCCCCAGCAGAGGCTGCTCTATGCCAGAAGGGAGCCCAAAAAGCGCAATGTCGTAGTGGTCGGCGGCGGTCCCGGAGGAATGCAGGCTGCCATCACGGCATTCGAGCAGGGGCACGACGTGACGCTTATAGAAAAAAGCGATGCCCTGGGCGGCCTTATGAAGTCAATAAGCAAGGAGTACCTAAAGCGCGAGATGAAGCCCTTCCTGGACTATCTGATAAGGAAGACCAACTCCTCGGCGAAGGTGCTGCTTAATACCGAGGCCACGCCGGAACTTCTCAGGCAGCTGGCTCCGGACTATATAATTGCAGCTGTGGGTGCAGATCCGGTCATCCCGCCCATCCCGGGCGTGGACATGCCTCATGTCATTACTGCGGCGCATCTTCACGACGAGGGCTTTGCCCCCGGCAGGAACGTCGCTGTTATCGGCGGCGGAGTTGCAGGCTGCGAGATAGCCTACGAGCTTGGAAGAGAGGGGCATAAAGTCAGCATCATAGAAGTCCTTCCGAACCTCGCACCGGAGCGCGACAAGGTGAGCCGAAACTACACCATGCCGATAATGTCGGCGATCAATGAGGACGAGAACGTAACGGTATACGCCAGCGCCAGATGCCTTGAGATCAGAGATAAGACTGTGGTCGTGGAAAAGAGCGGAGAACAGATCGGGCTTCCCGCGGACACAGTTATAATTTCTGCAGGCCTTAAGCCGAGATCGGCTCTGGTGGACAGCCTCTGGAACTGCGCCCCGAACTTCAGGCCTATAGGGGACTGCGTGTCGCCGCGCTTTATCACCGACGCCACCAACGAGGGATTCTTCGCAGCTATGGATATACAATAAAAAATGGTGTATAATAAGTGCAAACTGATCAGATAGTAAGGAGACGACAATGCTGACACTACGCGAAAACGCTATGGCGATATACAACCGCAAGCAGCCCGATTTCTACGGCGACCTGATGGAAGCTCTGGAAATGATCTTCGACCCGATGTTCATGCGCGACAGATGCCCTCAGGACGGACTGGAGCACAAGGATTCATGGGGCACCACCTGCATGTTCAAGCCCGGAGCACCGGGAAAGCACCCGCACATAACCGAGGAGAACAAGGTCATCAAGGACATAGAGCACTGGCGCGATTATGTCCAGGCCCCGCCGTTCGATGATCTGGATTGGAGCGCTGCCGAGGCTCAGGCAAAAGCCGCAAACCGCAAGGAGAAGCTGGTCTGTGCGGTCTGCGCCTGCGGTCTTTTCGAGCGTTCGCACTTCCTGCAGGGCATGGAGAACGCACTCGTCAACTACATGGAGTACCCCGACGAGATGGCCGAGCTGCTGCGCTACATAGCTGACTGGAAGATACAGGCCATACACGAGTTCGGAAAGCACCTGCACCCGGACATCATCTTCTACCACGACGACTGGGGCAGCAAGCAGAACGTTTTCCTGCCGCCGCGCGTCTGGAGAGAGATGATAAAGCCTCTTCAGCAGGAGATCTCCGACGCCATACACGAGGAAGGCATGATATACATGCATCACGCTGACTGTATATGCCAGCCCATCGTTACCGACATGGTGGACATAGGCATAGATATCTGGCAGGGCGTAATAGCGCAGAACGATATAGTTGAGATACAGCGCATCACCGAAGGCAAGCTGGCTATGATAGGCGGAATAGACGGTCCGGCTATCGATATCCAGGGGATCTCGGAAGAAGCCGTACGCGCCGAGGTGCGCCGCGCCATAGATACCTACTGCCCGGCCGGCCGCTTCTATCCGTCCATACCCAACGGCAAGTGCTACATCCAGTGGATAGACGACGCCGCCAAGGACGAGCTGAAGAACTACGGCAGGGAATGGGCACTCAAGCACCCGATCAAGTAAAAAAAAAGCAAAAAACCTGCATATTTGCAGGTTTTTTGATAATTAAATTATTAACAAAGCATGATGTGTATGATATAATGACAACATCAGTAAAGTAGATCAGCGGTTTTGTGAATTCAGAAAGGTATAGAAATGAAGTTAGAAAACAAGGTAGCTATCGTAACAGGTTCCACCTCCGGTATGGGCCGCGCAACAGCAGTCCTTTTTGCCCGCGAGGGTGCGAAAGTCGTAGTAGTAGGCAGAAACGAAAAGCGCGCCAAGGAGGTCGTAGACCAGATCAAGGCTGAAGGCAACGAGGCTATATACATTCTGGGCGACGCTTCGGATATGTCGTTCTGCGACGAGCTCGTAAATAAGACAATAGAAACTTACGGCACAGTCGATATTCTGGTAAACAACGCGGGCATGCTGAGCCTGGCTTCTGTACAGGATGTCACCATGGAAGAGTGGGACAAGATCTTCAGGGTCAACGTGGATTCCGCTCTCAGGCTCTGCCAGCTCGTGGCTCCTATCATGAAGGCGAAGGGCAAGGGCGTTATAGTCAACGTGGCTTCCGTCGCTTCGTTCGCGGCTCACCACGGCTTTGCTCCGTACATCTCATCCAAGCACGCAATGGCTGGTCTTTCCAAGTCCATGGCATGGGAGCTCGGTCCGGAGATCAGGGTCAACGCGATCGCTCCGGGACTTATCCATACCGCAATGGTAGACGGCCTTGGCGGCCCGGCAGCTCTGCAGGGCATGATAGACAACTGCCCGGTAAAGAGATGCGGACAGCCTGAAGATATCGCTACCGTGGCTCTCTTCCTTGCTACCGACGATTCCTCGTTCATCGACGGACAGATCATCAAGGTAGACGGCGGATTCGAGTGCTAAAAGCATAAAACTAATACCGAAAGCCCGGAGCTTCATGTTCCGGGTCTTTTTGTTTGTATAATGACATTGTTAGTGCTATAATGAGTCCATTGTTATCATACTGGAGGTTTTAGTAATATGTTTGCAGGAATAGTCGCAGGTATAACCTGGGCAGCAGAAACGATCATTCTGGGCATAGCTCTTGCTATGAGCCCGTTCGTAAGCACGGAGCAGGCGGTATTTCTTGCTCCTTTTGTGAGCACCTTTCTTCATGACTTCTGTTCCGCGGTCTTCTCGTGGATATACAACGGCGTGAGGGGAAATCTGCCCGCGTTCTTCAAAGCACTTAAGACCAGAAGCGGCAAGTTCGTCGCGCTGGCGGCGGTAATAGGCGGTCCCGTCGGCATGACGGGATACGTACTTGCGGTAGCCTATATGGGTGCATCCATAGGTGCTGTAGCAAGCTCTATCTTCCCGGCCATAGGCGCGGTGCTGGCTTACTTTTTCCTTAAGGAAAAGATGTCCTGGTACCGCTGGGTCTTCCTGATACTCTGCCTTGCCGGAGTTTACGGGCTCTACTATTCTCCGGATCTCAACATCACCAACTTCTGGCTGGGCATAGTAGGCGCTCTGATGTGTGCCTTCGGCTGGGGCATAGAGGCTGTAATAATCGCGAAGTGCGTGCAGGACAACGCTGTCACCGACGAGATAGCGCTGCAGATACGCCAGACCACTTCTGCTATAGTCTACGGCGTTATAATCCTGCCCATACTCAAGGCCTGGGGCTTTACGGCTTCGCTGTTCTCCGGAACAGGCATGCTGCTTCCTGTCATAGCTATTGCGGCGCTGTTCGCCACGGCTTCGTACCTGTTCTACTACAGGGCGATAAGCCAGATCGGTGCTTCCAAGTCCATGGCTCTGAACATCACGTATTCGGCCTGGGCGGTGGTCTTCTCCATCATCTTCCTTAAGGATACGAGCTTGCTCAACCCGGTCACTATACTGTGCACGCTTGCGGTACTGGTGTTCGGCATACTGGCAGCCGCGGATTACAAAGATCTGATCAAAAAGTGAAAATAAAACAGAGCCGGCCGCGGTGGCCGGCTCTGTTTTTATGCGTTCAAACTACTCAGCAAGCTTTTCGAGGAGCATTCTCTTCTTGTATTCGAGCTCCACGGTGAGGAAGAACTGCTTGATGTTGCCGAAGTCGGTGTCCGCCGGAACGTCGCAGCCGGAAGATATGACGAAGTTGTCGTACTTCAGGCAGGAATGGAGCAGTGCCTGGGTGGCGCGGCGCATCTTCCACGGACCGCTGCTGCTGTTGAAGACTCCGGACGGGCTTATGTTGCCCATGACTATGCAGTCCTTGGGGAGCTGCTCCAGGAGCTTTATCATGTCCGCGCCTTCGCCGAAGTGGAACATGCGGGCTCCTGTGGCGGCGACCTGCGCTGCCCTGGATTCCAGGCGGTTTGCGCAGTTGTGGTAGCAGACCACGAAGTTCTCGTCCTGGACTTCGTCTATGATCCTCTTCACGTAGTCGGTGGAGAATTCCTGCATGAGCCCCGGGGACAGAAGGCCTGCCAGAGGCTCCGCCATAATGACGCCGTGGGCGCCGGTAGCCTTGAGGGCTTTTACGAAAGCGGTGATGAATGTGGTTGCTTTTTCAAGCACGGTGTGGACCATGTCGGGATCTTCCAGTGTGAGGAGCAGTATCTCGTTCACATCCAGAAGGCGGCCTGCCAGCGAGAACGGACCTGCGCAGTTGGCGAATACCGGGCGGTCTGTTATGAGCTTCATGGCTTTTCTTACGGTGTCTATGCACTGGCCTGTGCGTCCGGCCCCTACTTCTGGGATCTGAAGGGAGTTGGCGTCTTCTTCAGTCTCGATCAGCTTTCCGACTATCGTGGGAACGCCTTCGTCAGAATATACAGCCTTTGCTCCGAATGCCTCAGCCTCAACGGACAGGTCCATGTAGCTGGGGGCGAAAGCCATCATCGGGTAGTGCTCAGCTATGAGGTACATACCAATGGCCATCTGGCTGCTGTCTGCGACGAGTTCCTGCACGGGAATGTAAAGAGTCTGTGCTGCGGGATAGGAGATGAGCGGCGCTGCCTTCTTGTTGCGTTCGGCAATGGTGTCGCTGATCCATTTGTACATGTTCATAGTCTTTCCGGTCCTTTCTGCGCGCTGCGTGCCTGCGATATGTTTTACAATGAAATGATATCATAACGCGCCGGGCTGTGCTATATGTGAAGTAATAAAAAAGACGCTTTTTTTTGTGATTTGTGCAGACGGGCAGGGCAGCGGGGCGGTCTTTGCAAATACAAAGACCCGGAGGAGGCCCGGGCCAATGTATGCGTGGTTGTATAAATAGTGAAAGCAGTAAAGTATGTGACTGGCATGCTTCAGTTAGCCATTGCTAACTTCACTGATATAATAACACGTGCCGCAGTGCTGTGCAAGTGTTTTTTGAAGATTCCGACAAAAAACTTTTTGAAAACATATTATGGATGTATAATTAATTGATAAAGATATTCCGGCGGAGGTATCCGATGAAGACTCACGAATGTTCAAAACTCATAAAGAAAGAAGTTTCCAAGATATTCATAGGCAAGGATGACCAGATCTCGCTTATACTGATGGCTGTATTCGTAGGCGGCCACGTCCTTCTGGACGATCTTCCCGGAAGCGGCAAAACGACGCTTATAAAAACGCTTTCAAAGGCTTTGGGCTGTGGTTTTCGAAGGATACAGTTCACACCGGACCTTATGCCTTCGGATATCACCGGCATGACGGTCTTCGACCAGAAGAGCGGCGAGTTCAGGCACGTTAAAGGCCCCATATTCACCAATATACTGCTTGCCGACGAGATAAACCGCGCCATTCCAAGGACACAGTCGGCGCTGCTTGAAGCCATGGAGGAAGGGCAGGTCACCATAGACAACGATACTTATGCGCTGCCAAAACCTTTCTTCGTGCTGGCCACCCAGAACCCCGTGGAGCGCGAGAGCACCTTCATGCTTCCCTGGGCCCAGATGGACCGCTTCTTCGTAAGGCTCTCCCTGGGCTTTCCCGACAGGGAAGAAGAAAAGCGCATGCTCAGTTCCCTTGGCGATGAAGTGGACTTTTCAAAGGTCGAGGCCGTGTCTGACCCGCATCAGCTGATGGAGATGCGCGAGGAGATCAGCAAGGTCTTCGTGAGCGACCACATAAAGGCTTACATAGTTGATCTGGTGCAGAACACCAGGGAGCACAAGGACCTGGAGAGCGGGGCTTCCCCCAGAGCTTCCATATGCCTCTACCAGGGCGGAAAGTCCCTTGCAGCCATGAACGGCCGGGACTATGTAGCGCCAGAAGACATAGCGGAGATATTCCTTCCGGTGCTTTCGCACAGGATACGCGTGAGCCATTCGGCCCAGTATTCGGGGCGCAGCGCGGAGGAGATACTGCGCGGGATACTCAAAGATACGCCTGTTCCGCCTGAAGGACGGGAGCGTTTCAATGCAGAAGGCTCAAAGTAATTTCGTAAGGCCGGCAGGGCTTGCCGTACTTGGCGTATGCGCTCTGCTTTCGGCATATCTTGGCATAGGGCTGCTGTTCGCGGTGCTTACAGCGGTCTTTCTCGTATGCCTTATAGCCTGGCTCTGGACCAGGACCTCGCTGAACAAACTGGAGATCAGCCTCAAGGACGCGGAGCTCAAGTGTTTTCCCGGCTCCGCCGCAAGAGCTGCTGTTATGGTGCGCAACGGAAAAGTCCTGCCTGTTGTTTGGCTCGGGGTCAGCCTGGACATAGAGGACGGTGCCTGTGTCAAGCGGGGCGAGGAAGCGGTCTTTTCGTGGATCATGCCCTGGCAGAAACTCAGCTGGCACGAGGAGATCAATGCTTTGCGGCGCGGAGTCTGCACGGTAAAAAGCGCGATGGCTTCTTCCGGTGACGGCTTCGGACTTTCCGAGATATTAAAGCCCGTGGTATTCTCAAGACCTCTGAGGATAGTCGTATTTCCGCAGCTTTTCGGTGTCAGCGTTTCCCTTCTGATAAGCCGCCTGACGGAGTTTGAGCTCTCGAAGAAGGGCGTGTACACCGACCCGACGCTCCTTGCGGGCGTGCGCGAGTACCACCCCGGCGACAGCGCCAGGGACATAAGCTGGAGGCTCCTTGCAAGGCAGGGCGAGGTGTACGTCAACGTCAGGGAGAAGATGGACCCGCGCCGCATGTGCCTGATACTGGATCTTAAGAGCTTTGAGGGAAACAAGAAAGATCCGGAGCACGCGATATCCCTTGCGGCTTCACTTGCTGCTGAGCTTTCTGAAAAAGGCGTGTTCTGCTCGCTGGCTCTTCCTTCCGGGCTCGTGATCCCGGACGACATACATTCGCAGCCGGAGATGCTGCTTACCGCACTTGCGGAGCTGGACGCAGAAAGCCCCGGGGGTATTCCCTGCGGCAGAATGCTTGCTGAGGCTCACAGGCTGGGGCAGTTCTTCTGCATCGCAAAGAGCCGCGAGTCTGCGTCCATAGACGAGCGCGGCCTTATGGGCGCGCCTCTTTGGTACATAGTTTCCGAAGGCGTAGAAGCCCAAAGGACCATACTGGAAAAGGAGCTGCTGAAATGAAGAGGTCTGCTTACATTCTTTCAGAGCTTGCTTCGGCGCTGTTCCTTGCCGCGGTGTGGTCGTGGTTCTTCTTTTTCTGCGTCCTGATAGCAGATACGCAAAACGTGCAGCTTTCAGGCATCTGGCCGGTAATAGCCTTTGCTGTCGTCTACGCAGTGGACCGCTTCATAAACCGCCGGGGCATGAACATGCTGCTTTACGTTGCTATCCAGATAGTTCTGGCGGCGGCGGGATCTGCCGTGCTAGAGCTTGCTGTTTCTGTTCCGAAGGGGAACTTGGGCCTCAGGGCCTACATGGCGGTGTTCTTTACCATAACCGTCATCATCTGCGCAAAGACTTCGGCAGGTGAACCTTCGCAGGCCTCGCTGATGCACCGCTTCGACATAGCGCTGATCCTGGGCGCGGTGATGCTGCTCATGGACCATTTCATTCCGCAGAGCGTGCTCTCATCGTGCCTGGCAGTGATACTGGCGTCGCTTTTCGTTACGATACTGGCACTCACCGCGTTAAGGACCGAGAAGAACGCGGCTACCGGCAGCAGGTCGGGCAGGGTGCTCCCGTTCGTACTTCTCGTTGTCATAATTGTTGTCGCGGCCGGCATAGCGGTATTCCTGTCTGGTGGCGCCGGTACCATGACTGCGGCGGTGATAGCTGCCGTCAGCTGGTTCTTCGGCCTTATAGGCAAAGGCATATCGTTCCTTTGGACCCAGTGGGTGCGCTTCTGCGCCTGGCTGGCTTCGCTGTTCCCGGAGAGAGAAGGCGGCGGCAGCGAAATAATAGAACCCGACAAGCCCATCGATATAAAACCGGCAGGGGAGCCTTCCAGGGCTTCGATCGCAGTGCTCTACGTGCTGACAGCAATACTGATAATAGGCCTTCTGACCTTGATAGTTCTGCGCCTTATGCGCATGCGCCTCAAAAAGAGGACCGGGCGCGTGCTGCGTGAAAAGGATGCCGTGAGGGCCGGAGGAGGCGAAGCCTTCAGGGCAGCGGCAGAGGAGCTTATTTCAAAGCTGCGCTACAGGCTGGACTGCCTGCGCTACAGGAACACCCCGGCGGGGCTTCTGGCGTGGTGCGAGCGGAAGGCAAAAAGGAGAGACAAAAAGCTAGGTTCGGAGAGCGGCAGCAGCTTTATCTTAAGGCTCGCCGAGGGAAGGGCAGACGAAGAAAAACAGGCCCTTATGACTCTTGCGGAGCTTGTGGAAAGATCGTTTTACAGCAGAGAAAAAGCAAACGCCGATGCTGCCCTTTGCAGGGCAGTGCGGCGCTGCAAGTTCTGAAAATGCAATAAGGGACGGTCCTTTATTACAAAAAAAGACCCGGGAATTCCCCGGGTCTTAAAGTTTTTTGCTATTCGTCGGTGACCACTGTGGTGATGGAATCCTGCCTTGCGCAGAACTTGCAGAGTCTGGTGCGGTTGGACGCTACAGCCTGCTCCACGGTGCCCTCGGTGAGGGTCTCGGAAATGTTGAGAGCCTGGCAGTCGGTGTGGGTGTGGTACACGTGTCCGAACGGGGACCAGTATACGAGCTGGTCGCCGAAGGTAGCCTCGGCAGCCTCAAGCTGCTCGGATGATACGGGGTTGTAGTCTATGCTTGCCGCGCCGCCGATGATGAGCGCCACTACTGCGGCGATTATAGCTACGGTCTTGGTCTTCTTGTCCACGTCCTTGTTGAGGAGCATTAGGATGATGAAGGGTATGAACGCGAAGCAGCATACCACTACGCCCATGTTGTTCCACAGCCAGAACTTGACTTTGTTCTTTTCGGAGGCCGGGTCTATGTGGTTGGCCTTCTTCCAGAGCTGTGCGCCTATGATGACGCAGGCCAGGTCCAGTACGAGGAAGGCAATGAACACCCACATCTGCGGCATGAATGTGATGTTGATCTTGCCGAAGAGCTGGAGTATAGCGAGTATTTCCAGAACTACTGCCACTACCCAGAGGATGACGGCGCCTGCCCTCAGACCGCCCGCGTTGCCGACAGGCTTGGCTTCCTTGATGACTCTTTCTGTGGTCGGAGTCGTGGCTTTGACTATCGTCTTTTCTTTCTTTTCTGCCATGTTTATATCTCCTTTTTAGAAAAAATAGCAATATTACAAAATATATTATACACGAATTTGAGGCTTTTGAGTAAACTTCTTGCAATTCCCTGAAAAAAAGTGCATAATTTGATTGATAATAAACTTACGCTTTTTATAAACGGAGGAAATAATATGGATCTTATGAGCATAATGGGCGCTCTGATGGGCAGCCCCAGCACCACAGGCATCAGCCAGGCAACAGGAACAAAGACCAACGACGTCACGAGCATCCTCGCTTCAGCACTGCCTTCACTGCTTGCAGGCGCAGGTCAGCAGGCTTCGCAGAAGACCACTGCTGAGAGCTTCGCTAAAGCACTCGAGTATCACGCAGCAGACGACACTTCCAACCTCGCGTCCTTCTACGGCAACGTCGATATGACCGACGGCGCAAAGATCGTCAAGCACCTTCTGGGCGACAACAGTTCTTCCACCATCAAGGCTATAGCAAAGCAGTCCGGCGTTACCGCTAACCAGGCAGCATCGGTGCTTTCCACAGCAGCTCCTCTGCTGATGAGCCTCATCGGACAGCAGACCACAGCCCAGACAAAGACCGCAGCTACCCAGGCAGCCAAGACCAGCCAGACTTCGTCCCTTATGTCTTCGCTCCTCAGCAACGTAGACGTAGGCAGCCTGGCAGGATCTCTCCTGTCTAACGCAGTCGGCGGAACAACCACCAAGAAGACCACAAAGAGCACCGCAAAGAAGAGCGGCGTAGATCTTTCCGATGGTATTGACGTAGGCGACATTGTAGGCCTGCTCGGCAATCTCCTCAAGTAATTCCCGGAGAAAAACCAAAAAAAACGGTTCCTTGAAAAAAGGAGCCGTTTTTTGTTCAAAAAATGTTTCGGAAATGCGTGTTTTGGATATATAATATATGCTAATTGAGGTCAGAACATGAAAAAAGTATTTCCAAAACAGGATGTTGCCGCGATACTGACATTTATCAACGATAATGTCCGCAGGCACAAGCTTAAGAAGAACGAAGAAAACAGGGCCATCCTCATGTCCGAGGAGACCCTCATTACGATGCTCGAGCACACCACCGGCGACGAGGTCACCGTCGGCGTCAGCTACATCGGAGGAACTCTCAGGATAAAGCTCATCGCAAAAGGCGATGCTTTCGACCCGCTTGCGGTAAGCGATTCGGACCCGATGCGCTCGGCTCTGATGCAGTCCTTTGCGTCCGACATACGGGCAAAGAACCAGAAGGGCACCAATGTCATCACCATAACCGCCTACAAGTCGCGCTACCTGTTGCTGTACAAGCTGGTCGGCGCAGGGCTTCTGGGCCTTATAGTGTCGCTTCTTCTTAAGGTCACGCTGCCGGCTCAGGTCTGTCAGTGGGTGGCCACGGAGATCATGGCCACGGGCGAGACGCTGTTCATGAACTGCCTCAACATGCTGATCCCGCCGCTGGTGTTCTTCTCCATTGCAAGCGCCATCACGGGATTTGGAAACACCGCCCAGCTCGGCCGCATAGGCGGAAAGATACTGGGCATCTACACCATGACCACCATCTGCGCTACGGCGTTCGGCTTCATTCTGGTCGAGATCTTCAAGCCCTACCGCTACGGCTCCATGGTGCTGTCTGCTATCGACCCGGTCCAGTCCGGTGAAGGGATATCGTTCAAAGAGGCTCTCATAAACATCATCCCCGACAACCTCGTAAAGTCCTTCCTCGAAGGCGACACCATGCAGATCATATTTCTGGCGGTGTTCATGGGGCTCGCGGTAGTTGCGGTAGGCGCAAAGGCAAAGCCGATACAGGACTTCATCAGCGCCGGCAACGAAGTGTTCCTCAAGATGACTAACGTGCTGGTAAGCTTCATGCCGCTGCTTATCTTCTGCATACTGTCGAAAGCGGTGCTTAACAGGGGTTCCGGCGGCCCATCGATGGGTAAGCCCATACTTTTAGGCGTAGGTGTGTATCTGTTGGGAATCGTGGTGCTGATAGTATTCTATCACCTGCTGCTGAAGTTCCTGGGAAAGCTCAAACCGTTCACATTCACGAAGAAATACATGCCGTATATCCTGCAGGTCGTTGGCATGGGCTCTTCCAGCGCGGCCATTCCTCTCAATATGAAGGTCTGCAGCGAGTTCGGCATCGACAAGAGAGTGTATTCGCTGTCGATCCCCCTGGGGGCCACGGTCAACATGGACGGCACCACGATATACATGTCCGTGTTCGGTCTGATCCTTGCAAGACTGTACGGCATACCCATGAACCTTCCGATGTACTTTACTATGGCCTTTGCGATACTGATGCTATCCGCAGGCGCTCCGCCGGTGGTAGGTTCGTCCATCATCTGCCTTACCGCGCTGCTAAGAACGCTGGGGCTTCCGGTGGAGGAGGCTGTAGCCATGGTGCTGGGCCTGGAGGTAATAGCCGGTCTTCTTCGCACCGCCAACAACGCAGTATGCGACATGGTAGGCTCGCTGATCGTAGCCAACCAGGAGGGCATGCTGGATCAGGAGAAATATTACTCCAAGGACAAATAGACTATTAGTGTTCTGCTTCCATTTCTATTACTTTGCGGAATTGGGTCTCGTAAAGCTCGCGGTAGACGCCGTTTCTGGCGAGCAGTTCTTCGTGCGTGCCCTGTTCGGCTATTACTCCGTCCTTTACCACCAGTATGCTGTCGGCTTTGAGTATGGTCGTGAGCCTGTGCGCTATGACTATGCTGGTGCGGCCTTCCATCATGTGTTCCAAAGCGTCCTGTATGGAGCTCTCAGAGATGGAATCCAGCGCTGATGTTGCCTCGTCCAGTATCAGTATCTTCGGGTCTTTTAAGATGACGCGGGCTATGGAGATGCGCTGCTTTTCTCCGCCGGAGAGCTTAAGTCCGCGGTTGCCCACTATCGTGTTGTAGCCTTCGGGCTGCGAAGTGATGTAATCGTGGATATTAGCTATTTTGCAGGCGTTCTCGAGCTCTTCGTCCGTGGCGTTCTCCTTAGCGTAGAGCAGGTTTTCCTTTATCGTCCCGTTGAACAGGTAGGTCTCCTGGGTAACGACGCCTATGCAGTCGCGAAGGTACTGCAGATCGAATTCGCGCACGTCCACGCCGCCTATCGAAACGCTTCCGCTGTCCACGTCGTAGAGCCTGGGAAGGAAGTTCACCACGGTGGACTTTCCTGATCCGGACGGGCCTACGACTGCGTACATCTTGCCGCCGGGCACGGTAAAGTCGATGTCTTTGAGCAGTGGCTTTTCGGGTATGTAGGAGAAGCTCACGTGGTCGTACTTTATGTCCGCGTTCTGCACTTCGGGCTTCCTGCCGTTCTCAGGGGATACTATGGCCGGGACTTTGTCGAAATAGTCGAATATCCTTGTGAAAAGCGCCAGCGAGCGGGTGAAATCAACGCCTATGTTCAGGAGCGATTCCACAGGCCTGTACAGGCGGTTTATGAGAGCTACGGTGGCTGTTATGGTGCCTACCGTGAGGGTGGTGTCGAGGTTTTTGATTATGAAGTAACCGCCGGCGAAGTATATCAGCAGCGGCCCTATCTGAGTGAACATGCCCATGACAACGCGGAACCAGCTGCCGCTTCGGGTCTCCTTAAGCGAAAGCTGAGTCACTTCTTCGTTAACTTTCACGAAGCGGTCGTACTCTTCCTTTTCCCTGGTGAAGAGCTTTACCAGCATGGATCCGGAAACGCTTAAGGTCTCGTTTATCAGCTGGTTCATCTCGTCTGTCTTGGCCTGGCTCTCGGAGAGGAGTTTCCATCTGGTCTTGCCGACTGCCTTGGTAGGTATGATGAGTATTGGTATTACTATTATTCCCACGATGGCCAGCTGCCAGCTCATGGTAAACAGCGCCACGAGGGTGGTGATGACCGTTGCTATGTTGCTGACTATGCTCGTGAGGGTGCCGGAAATAACTGTTGAGACGCCGCTGATGTCGGTGTTCATGCGGGTTATGATGTCGCCCTGTTTTTCCGAGGTGAAGAAGCTGTGCGGCATGTGCTGCAGATGGTCGTACATCTGGTTCTTCATGTCGAAGATGATGCGGCGCGAGATCCACGAGTTTATGTAGCTTTCGAGCACGCCTATGATCTGCGACACGGCCAGGGTGCAGAACGCAAGGATCAGCAATTTTATGAGAAGCTGAAGGTCGCGGCCTACAAGAGCCTGGTCTACGATGCGGCCTGTGATGATGGACGGGAATAGCCCGACCACCGCCGAGAGCAGTATGCCTATGAAAACAAATACGAACTGCAGCCAGTAAGGCTTTAAGTAGCCAAGGATCCTGAAGATCAGCTCCTTGGACACCTTTGGCATGTTGCTCTTTTCTTCGTCCGTAAGAAATCCGCGGGGTCCGAGCCCGCCGTGAGGTCCTGCCATGATAGGCCCTCCTTTATATGTCTAAATCGAAAGGCAGCCACTGTAAAGCAGCTGCCCTTCATCCCCTGCTGAAAAGCGGTCTAGTATTCTTTTTCTACCGGTGATTCCGGTGCGTTTCTGCGGATGCTGTCGATTCCGTTGAGGCAGGAAGCCTTGGCCTTGTAGCCTTCGCCTACTGCGATGATCTCGCCGTTCTTTGCCTTGAGCCTGAAGCGGAATTCTCCGGCCTTATCCTTGTATACTTCGAACTTGGGGTTGGTGACCTTCTCGAAGTTTTCTACTGTCTGGTCCTCCAGCTTGCCCTCGACAGCGTTCTTTCTTACGCTCTCGATACCGTTGAGGCATGCGCCCTCGGTGGTGTATGTTTCGCTGGTAGCGATGACTTCGCCGTTGCCGGCCTTGAGATTAAATGCAAAACCGCCGTTCTTGGTCTGTTTTACTACAAATTTGCCCATTGGTATACACATCCTTTCTAATGATCATTTTCATGTGCCAATGTTAATCTATTGACTATTAACATTATACTAAAATGAACACAAGCTGTAAACTGTTTTTTTGGCGCCACAGATACGTTCCCCGGTGACAACAGAATAATGACAATGGGTCATGAATGCGGTATAATTAAATGACCGGAGGATAAAACGATGAAGCATTACATTATAGTGAAACTCAAGGACCGCAGCAATACCGACATGATGGTCGAAAATGCTAAGGAGATCTTCGCCGAGACACTTGCCATTCCCGGAGTGCATTCCGTAAAGGTCAAAAGATCCTGCTCGGATAAAGCCAACCGCTACGACCTTATGATACTCATGGATATAGAGCCTCAGGCGCTTCCTGTATACGACGCGTGCGACGCGCACCAGCGCTGGAAGAAGCTCTGCGATCCACTCCAGGAGAGCAAGGCCATATTCGACTGCATATGAAATACAAAGAGATAACGGTCTTCGCAAAGGATGAGGCGGAGCTTTCCGCCCTCACAGAAGGCCTTGCGGCGCTCGGAACGGACCAGCTGATCATAGCCGATCCTGCCGACGCGGAGCTGCTGGCCGAGGAGTCCTGGGGCTATACCGGAAGCTGGGTGGACAGGCAGTTCATAGAAGATCTCAAAAAGAACGCCTACGTGTCCTTTTATCTTGCGGAAAACGAGCCTCTGGCAGAGCCTGTGCGCGAGTTCCTCAAGGCTTTTGACATGCGCCAGACCATAGTGGACGACCAGGACTGGCTCCACAAGTGGGAGGAGTACTATGTTCCGTTCGAGATCGCACCGGGCATAGTTGTAAAGCCTGTCTGGCGCGAATACGAAAAGAAGGGCGGGGAGATCATCGTCGAGATCGATCCCGGGCTTGCTTTCGGAACAGGCAGCAGCCCCACGACCTATCTCGCTTCAAGGCTTCTGGCAAAGTACATGAAGCCGGGTTTTGATATGCTCGATGTGGGCTGCGGCACGGGAATACAGTCTGTGATAGGCTCAAAACTGGGCGCGGCAAGCGTACTTGCAGTGGACTACGATCCCGAAGCCGTATCCAGCACCGACGCTAACGTCCGCCTCAACGGCTGCCGGAACATAGAGGTCAGACGGAACGACCTTATAAAAGACCTTGATCTAAGGGTGGATCTGATAGTGGCCAATCTTACCGGGCCGCTGGTCCTGGAACTTTGCAAGTGCTTCGGATCAGCCGTGGACAGGCCGCAAGGCAGCTTCCCGCCGTGCTGCAAAAAAGGCACGATACTTATAGCCAGCGGCATCATAGACGACATGGAGGAGCCATGTGCAAAGGCTATCGAAGCCTGCGGGTTTACCATCCTTGAAACGCTCCGCGACGACTGCTGGAGCGCCATAGCGGCGGAATACGCCGCAATTTAAAAACTTTTTTATCTATTCCTTAATTGAATTTTGAAATTCTGTTTTACCGGTAGAGATTCAGAAGTTAGTTTAGCAAAGAAATATGAGATAATAGAGGTGTATCCTCCTGCAGACAGGAGGAAAAATGCCTGAAAACAGAAAGAAAGGAAAGCATCTCA
>JAFRXM010000016.1 GCA_017443515.1 Bacillota bacterium
GACCTGCAAGCAGGTCCTCGCCGAGGCCGACAAGGAGGCCAAGGTCGTCTGCTTCAAGAGGTTCTCCCTCAACGACTAATTGTCAATCCAAATATTGCGAGAATGGCCTGCGGTTTGCGGGCCATTTTTGTTATATTTGTACCGTTATGAATCTGAAGAGTCTTGCAAGGGATACCGCCATTTACGGTCTGGTGAGCATCGTAGGCAGGTTCCTGAACTACCTGCTGGTCATCCTGTACACATACAAGATCCCGGCGGAAAGCGGCGGCTACGGCATTGTGACCAATCTGTATGCATATACCGCGCTCTTCTTCGCCCTCCTTACTTTCGGTATGGAGACTACACTTTTCCGCTTCGCCAACAAGGCTGACGCGGATGAGAAGATGGTCTGCAGCAATGCCTTGAGGATGGTTGGCCTTGTGGGTGTTGTATTCCTTGCGGCAGTGTTCCTCTTCCTTCGTCCCATTTCCGGGGCCCTGGGGTATGAAACGCATCCGGAGTATGTAGGCATCTTTGCGCTTATCACCGCACAGGACGCGTTCCAGGCCGTGATGTTCAGCCGTCTTCGCCAGCAGCGCAGGGCCATGCGCTTCGTGGCGCTGAAGTTCGCCTTCATCATACCGAGCATCCTTCTCAACCTCTTCGTCTTCCTGGTGATGATCAGGATGCCCTCGCTGCACGACATTTTCGTACGCTTCGATTATGGAGTCGGCCTCATCTTCTTCATCAACGTTTTCTGTACGACGCTTGTCTCGTTCCTGTTCATCCCCGAGATCAAGGAGATCACCTATGGGTTTGACAAGCAGCTTGCAAAGCAGATGTTGATATACTCATGGCCCCTGCTGCTGCTGAGTCTGGTGGGGGTGCTCAACCAGGTGGCGGACAAGATACTTCTTCCTCGTCTGATGCCCGGAGAGGAGGGAATGGTACAGCTCGGTATCTACGGAGCCTGCGTGAAGATAGCGATGATAATGGCCCTGCTTACCCAAGCCTTCCGCTACGCGTATGAACCGATAGTATTTGCGGACAGCAAGGACAGGAACAGTCCCGCTACGCTTGCCGACGGTACGCTTTACTTCATCGTCTTTACCTTGCTCGCTTTCCTGGGCGTGATGGTCTTTATGCCCATTCTCCAGCATTTCGTGGGTGCAGGCTACCGCGTCGGACTCGGAGTCATTCCTGTCGTAATGATGGCCGAGATCTTTATGGGCGTCTATTTCAATCTTTCTTTCTGGTACAAGCTCACGGACCAGAACTGGTGGGGCGCAATCATCAGCGCCATCGCCGTGGCAGTAATGGTCGCCATCAACATTATCTTCGTACCTAAGATAGGCTATTGGGCCTGTGCCTGGGGAGGTTTCGCCGGCTATGGCATCGCCATGCTGCTTAGCTATTTCATCGGGCAAAGGAAATACCCCATACATTATGACCTTCGGGGCATAGGCCTTGCTGTCCTGGTGGCCGCGGGCGCCTACGCTGCCCACGCGGCCATAGTCCGCGCCGGCGCCGGCCCCGTCCTCAGCATCATCCTCGGCTGCCTGCTCATCCTATGCTACTCCGCGGTCATGTTCCTCTATCTCCGCAGGGTACGGCAATAAACAAAAAAGGCACTCACATCACTGTAAGTGCCTGATTCTCATCGGGTGGAGATAGTCGGATTCGAACCGGCGACCCCATGCTTGCAAAGCATGTGCTCTACCAGCTGAGCTATACCCCCGCAACATGTAGTCCCTGGCAGAGTTGAACTGCCGACCTCCACATTATCAGTGTGGCGCTCTAACCAACTGAGCTAAGAGACTATATATATTGAAAAGATAAGTACAAGGCACTTCGAATCGTGCCTTGTGACACTCGAACCGACAACGTCAACTTTTGTTTCTTTGTCGCGTCAGCACAAACTCCAAAAAGGAGGTGTTCCAGCCACACCTTCCGGTACGGCTACCTTGTTAC
>JAFRXM010000017.1 GCA_017443515.1 Bacillota bacterium
ACCAGCTGTATCTGAGTGGATTATACGGCAAAAATGGTCCGGATGGCAATGAAAAACCTCTAAAAAAGATTTGAACCGGAAGTTAGTTCTGCAAAGACTGGTTTACCGGGATTCGACCCGAAGTTAGTTTTGCATTCAACTAGTATCTCAGAACGCTGAAATAGCATGTAACCTTTTTGCCTTTTTTACGGGATATACAGTGAAGGCTGAAGTACCGGACATAAAAAGCTTATGGATGATTCGAAGATCGTAGATCTGTATTTGGACAGGAATGAGGAGGCGATCGTATGCACGCAGCAGAAATATGGTGCATACCTGCTTAAGATCGCCAGAAACATCCTGTCTGATAAGCAGGACAGCGAGGAGTGCGTCAACGACACATATCTTGCCGCCTGGAATTCCATACCCGAGAACAGACCGAAGAACCTCTCATCTTATCTGGGTAGGATAGTGCGCCAGATCTCCATAGATGTCTTCAGAAAGAAAAACAGCCTCAAACGCGGGGGCTCAGAGTATGTCCTGTCGTATTCTGAGCTTGAAGAAGACGTATCCGGAGGCACAGATCCACTTAAGGAGATCGAGGCCGGAGAACTTGCTGAATCAGTCTCTGCGTATCTGAGAACGCTCAATGAAAGAGACCGGGAAATGTTCATTCGGAGATATTACTATTTCGATTCGATCAAGGAGATCGCTGCGGGCTGCGGGATCAGCCAGAGCAATGCAAAGACAAGGCTTTTCAGGCTTCGCAAAGACCTTAAAGAATACCTGAGAAAGGAGGACCTCGGACTGTGAATACGGACAAACTCATAGATGCCATCGGTGCAGCAGACAGCGATATTATCGAGTCTGTGAAAAGGACAGAAAGACCCTCCCGCAAAAGGAAAAGGGGGCTTATAGCGGCAGCGGCAGTATTGTTTATAGTTATTCTTTTTGTTCCGACATTACTGCTGAATCTTTGGGGAGGACATGGTTTTACTGTTCCCAGAAGAACAGTCATGGCTGATGACGATATAGTTTATTATCAGTCGTATAAGAAGAGGCTCATGGGAAGGCCAAAATACAGGGGAGTGTATGCATATGATCCGGCCAGCGGAACAAAGACGAGACTGGCCTCAGAAGGGCTGCCCCTGGACACTTTTGACGGACCTATGCTCCGCGCAGGTAATGAACTGTTCAGGATCGAGGGTTTTGAACTTATCCTGGCAGGAGTATTAGATGTGCCGGGAACCGATTCGGATCCCAGATGGTTTGATATCATAGATGTGGTCGAAGACAATGTCTACTGCCTGGTGAAAATGAAGTCTGTCTGCAAGGTGGATCTTAAGACTGGGAAAGCGACCGTAGTTATTCCTGAGGAGGACGATGTTTTATATGGAACTGAAAACCTTGCTGTGTGCGGCTCAAAGATCTTTTACAGGGCAGGTTTTGATATCGAAGCTTTGGACATGGATACCGGTGAACGGCATACCGTACTGGCTTCTTCAGGAGAAGAAAAAGATCTGTTTGGCAGCCAGCAGGGCTGGGTGGTCTATGACCGAAAACTGATCATAAGCGGACAGATAGGCATATATGTCATAGACTGCAGCAGTCTGAAAGTCCGGAAAATATGCGACCGTAATGCTGGCATATTTTTCGATTGCTATGATAATAAGATCTTTACAGTCACATATGTTTACAATAAAAACACCGGAGAAGCATCACAGGAAATGTTCAGCGCAGTGGACATCGATACCGGGAAGATCACTTTTCCTGAAGAGCCGGGGATCAGTGTCAGCGAGCTTGTCATGACCGATGGCGGATGCTATTACACTGTACCGGCGTCTTCCGGTTTCGGCCTGTATTACTGCGATCTGAATACTCAGAAGATAACGAGGATCGACTGACGCAACAAAGGATCCGTCCCTTATTGTATGATAAAACCCCGCTGAAGGCCTCTGACGGCCTGTCTGGCGGGGTTTTGTGTGTGTTTTGGATAACTATGCCTTCTGCTGCTTATTTGATGCTGTAGACCCTTTTTGCGTTTTCGGAAAAGAGCTTCGTATACTCTTCTTCGCTGTAGCCCAGGTACTTTAAGGCTTTTAGCTCAAGGCTTGCCGGGTGCATCGGAAAGTCCGTTCCAAACATGCAGCGGTCGATACCGTAGGCTTTGATGTAATCCCTCATGCCCCAGGCTCCTTTCCAGAAGAGGGTGGAGCTGGTGTCGACGAACATGTTGTCGTACTTGGGAAGCACCGCTATTGCCTCGTCCCAGACCGTGTAGCCACCGAAGTGCGCGCCTACAAAGGTGAGGTGAGGAAAGCTCTTAAGCACATGCTCCACGCGGTTGGGATTGGTGCAGTCGCCTCTGTTGTCGCCAGTGTGCGCAAGGAGAGGAAGGCCTTTTGCCTGGCATATCTCGTAGGCTTCCATGAATCCAGGGCAGTCCAAAGCAAAACCCTGCATGTCGGGGTGTATCTTGATACCGTGAAGCCCCAGGGATACAAGTTCGTTTATGTCGCGCTCCATGTCGTCGGACAGGGGATGGATGGTGCCAAGGCCTGTCATGCGTCCTGGATGTGCTGCGACTACGTCCGCCAGATACCTGTTGGCGCTGCTGACCTGCTGCGGCTTGGTGGCAACGGAGTGGATCACGAAGTGGTCGATGCCTTCGCGGTCCCCGGCCTGCACAAGAACGTCCGGCGTTCCGCGCCAGTACATGGGTATGTGGTAGAATCCTCCTATTGCGCCTACAGCCTTGTCTACGACTTTGTCGGGAAAGACATGGCAGTGCGCGTCTATGCAGTAATACTTATCGTCGATCATATTACAGCTTTACTGTCCAGCCGAACTTGTCTTCGGACTTGCCCCACTGTATGCCGGTGAGGGTGTCGTAGAGGTGCTGTGTGAGCTTACCGATCTTTCCGCCGTTTACGACGTATTCCTTATCCTTGTAGATGAGGGCGCCGATGGGGGAGACTACGGCTGCGGTGCCGCTTCCGAAAGCCTCTTCCAGAGTGCCGTTCGCCATAGCTTCGGCAAGCTCGTCCACGGAGATGAGCCTTTCTTCGACGGGGTAACCTTCGCTCTTGAGCAGCTCTATGATGGACTTTCTGGTGATCCCGGGGAGGATGGAACCGCGCAGCTGCGGTGTTACTACAACGCCGTTTATGAGGAAGAGGACGTTCATTGCGCCTACTTCTTCTATGTATTTGCGCTCTACGCCGTCGAGCCAGAGCACCTGGGAGTAACCCTTCTTTTCGGCGCGTTCGCCGGCTCTGTTGGAAGCAGCGTAGTTTCCGCCGCACTTGGCTTCGCCTGTACCGCCGCGGACAGCTCTTACGTCCTGGTCTTCTATCATGATCTTGACCGGGTTGAGGCCTTCCTTGTAGTAGCTTCCTACCGGCGAGAGTATGATGACGAAGGTGGCGTGCTTGACGCTGTGGACGCCAAGGTTCTCGTCGTTTCCGAACATGAACGGGCGGATGTAAAGGCTGGTGTTAGGCGCAGAGGGCACCCAGTCCTTGTCGAGGTCTATGAGAACCCTGAGGGCTTCCATGAACATCTCTTCGGGAAATTCCGGAAGGCAGAGCCTTTCCGCGGATCTGTTCATGCGGCGGGCGTTCTCAAGAGGCCTGAACAGCTGTATGCCGCCGTCCGGCCTTCTGTAAGCCTTGAGGCCTTCGAAGATCTCGGAGCCGTAGTGCAGCGCCGTGCATGCCGGGCTGAGCTCGAGCGGCCCGTAGGGGACTATCCTGGCGTCGTGCCAGCCCTTGTCGGGGGTGTAGTCCATGATGAACATGTGGTCTGTGAAGTACTTGCCGAATCCCAGAACTGAAGCTTCAGGCTTTTCCTTGGGACTGGTATTCTTTGTGATCTGGATATCCATTAGTAATCTCTCCCTATCTCCATCATCTTGCGGTTGAGGTCCAGAAGGTCGGCGTGCCTTGCGGATATGCACTTTCCGAGGGCCTTTTCCACTGTTTCTTCGTTATAGCTTCCCAGGACCTGGAGAAGCTTTCCCACCAGGACCATGTTTGCGAGGGTCGTAGAACCGTTGTCGCTTGCCAGCTTGGTGGCTGGTACATAATAAACTTTTACGTCATCTCTTTGAACTTTGCGCTCTATGAGGCTGCTGTCCACGAAGATATATCCGCCGGGGGTGACTTTTCCTTCGTACTTATCCAGGGAAGGAAGGTTCATCGCTACCAGTACGTCAGGCTCCAGAACTATGGGTGCGCCTATAGGCTCGTCGCTTATGGTGACTCCGCAGCTTGCGGTGCCTCCGCGCATCTCCGGGCCGTAGGAAGGAAGCCAACTGACGTTCTTATCCTCTATAAGGCCTTTATAAGCGAGGACTTTGCCTGAGAACAGAAGGCCTTGTCCGCCAAATCCGGCGAAAAGATACTTTGTAGTCATCTATTTGTCCTCCTTCTTTGCAAATTTATCTATACCGCCCGTGCGGTCCTTGTAGACGCCGAGCGGGTAGTAGGGGATCATGTGATCATCTATCCACTTGAGGGCGTCCTTCGGTGTCATGCCCCAGTTGGTCGGGCAGGAGCTTATGACCTCTATCAGGGAGAAGCCTTTGCCTTCTATCTGGTTCTGGAAGGCCTTCTTGATGGCCTTTTTGGCCTTGCGGACGTTGGCTACGCTGTTTACGGTGACGCGCTCGAGATACTCCGGGCCTTCGAGCTCGGACAGCATCTCGCAGATCTTTACAGGGTAGCCGCAGGCCTTTGGATCTCTTCCGTAAGGGGAGGTCTGGGTGACCTGTCCGGGAAGGGATGTGGGTGCCATCTGGCCGCCGGTCATGCCGTAAATTGCGTTGTTTATGAATATGACTGTGATGTTCTCGTTTCTTGCCGCTGCGTGTACAGTCTCGGCGGTACCGATGGATGCGAGATCTCCGTCGCCCTGGTAGGTGAACACTATCAGGTTGTCCGGATCGGATCTTTTAACGCCGGTAGCAACGGCCGGAGCGCGCCCGTGGGCAGCTTCGATCATGTCGCAGGCGAAGTAGTCGTAGGCCATTACGGAGCATCCTACAGGAGCTATGCCTACTGTTCTGCCTTCGATGCCGAGCTCGTCTATGGCTTCTGCCACGAGTCTGTGTACTATGCCGTGGGTGCAGCCCGGGCAGTAGTGGAAAGGCACGTCTATGAGAGCCTTGGGTCTGTCGAATACGACTGCCATCTTACTTTACCTCCTTTGCTGCATTTACTATAGCTTCGTACACCTGCTGCGGCGAAGGGATCATTCCGCCTACGCGGTAGCAGAGGGATACGGGTACCTTGCACTCGGTGGCAAGCTTTACGTCTTCTATCATCTGTCCCATGGAAAGCTCCACGCTTATGAAGCGCTTAGCGTGCTTTGCAGCTTCTGCAAAGGGCTTTTCGGGGAAAGGCCAGAGTGTTATTGGCCTTATGAGTCCGGCCTTTATGCCCTGTGCGCGGGCTTCCTGGACGGCGTTCTTGGCGATGCGGGCCGCGATACCGAAGCCTGCGACTACTATGTCGGCGTCCTCTGTGAGGTATTCCTCGGCAAGAGCCTCGTTGGCTTTAATTACTTCGTAGCGCTTGAAACGCTCGTTGTTGATGCGCTCGAGCTTTTCGGGGTCCAGATAGAGCGAGTTGGCTATGTTGTGGGGCCTTGCGCACTTTGTTCCTGTGGTTGCCCAGGGCTTGGCAGGAGGCTCTTTGATCTGGAAATCGAAGGATACCGGCTCCATCATCTGGCCTGTGGTGCCGTCAGCCAGGACCATGGCAGGCATCAGGTACTGATCAGCAAGGTCGAAGGCTTTGATGGTGAGCTCAGCCATCTCCTGTACGGAGGAGGGGGCGAGTACCAGTATGTGATAATCTCCGTGTCCGCCGCCGCGTGTGGCCTGGAAGTAGTCTGACTGGCTGGGCTGTATACCGCCAAGGCCGGGGCCTCCGCGCTGGGCGTTGACTATGACCGCCGGAAGGTCTGTGCCGGCAAGGTAGGATATACCTTCGCCCTTGAGGGATATTCCGGGGCTGGAAGAAGAGGTCATGACCCTCTTTCCTGCGGAAGAGACGCCGTAGACCATGTTGATGGCAGCGATCTCGCTCTCAGCCTGAAGGAAAGTGCCGCCTATCTTGGGCATGCGCTTTGCCATGTAGGCAGCGATCTCTGTCTGCGGGGTGATGGGGTAGCCGAAGTAGTGGCGGCTGCCTGCCATGATGGCGGCTTCTGCTATGGCTTCGTTGCCCTTCATAAGTACTTTTTCAGACATTTCTCCACCTACCTTTCTACCTTGATGATTACGTCGGGGCACATCATGGCGCAGGAAGCGCAGCCGACGCAGTCATCGGGAGATACGCATTCGGCGGGGTGGTGGCCCTTTTTGTTGATGGTCGTTTCGGAGAGCTTAAGGATGCCTTTGGGGCAGGCGTCTACGCACAGCCCGCAGCCTTTGCACTCGTCCGTTCTGAAAGTAAGTTTTGCCATTATACTTCCTCCAATATGATAAATAAATTTTATTCTGTCGGTCTTTTCTGCAGTATCATCGGGAAGAGATCGGGGATTTTTCCTGACAGTTCGTCCGCCAGCGAGGCCTGTATGCTCGTGAATACGAGCGGAAGGCCGGCCTTTTCGGAGCACTGTCTTCCGAAGTCCACGGAGCTTAGCACGGTGTCTGCGGTGGTCTCAGCGCCGAGGTTGGAGTTGTTTATGATACCGGTGAACTTAAGGCCTCCGGCGTATTCTATCTCGGTGAGGACTTCCAGCACTTCGTCCGCTGTTCTGGTAAGAGGCCTGAAGCGGTTTACTACCAAAAACATGTCGTAGTCATTCTCTTCTCGTATCTTTGGTGCAAGGCGCCCGAGGGCCAGGGCTCCGCGGTCGTCGCCGCCAACGTCTATGATGCATGAGAGGCTCTTATCGTCTGTCACCGCGTACATGCTCTGGGGCAGGGCGGGTATGTCCAGGTTGGAGTTGGCGTATCTTGAAACGATGAGCCTTATCCCGGCGTGGTCAAGCCTTTCCTTACTGTCCAGGGTGCGGTAGTAGGGGTTTACTATGTCCAAGTCGGCTATAGCTACGTTTTCGCGCTGCTTTTTGAGCTCCTCGGCCATGTTTACCGCTATATTGGTCTTTCCGCTGCCGTAGTGGCCGGCAAGCAGGGTTATGCGCTTATAATGCATTTCTTCTGATCTTTCCGCTGGTGGTCTTGGGCAGCTCGTCCTTGAATACCACTATCCTGGGGTACTTGTAGGGAGCGGTGCGCTGCTTTACGTAGTCCTGGATCTCCTTTGCAAGCGTAGCCGTGCCTTCCACGCCCTTTACGAGTACTATGCTGGCCTTTACGACCTGGCCGCGTATCTCGTCCGGAGCTGCGGATACTCCGCATTCCAGAACGTAGGGAAGTTCCATGATGACGCTCTCGATCTCGAAGGGTCCGATGCGGTAGCCGGAGGACTTTATGACGTCGTCCTTGCGGCCTACGTACCAGTAGAAGCCGTCCTCGTCCTTCCACGCGAGGTCGCCTGTGTGGTAGAAGCCGTCCTTCCATGTGGCGGCGGTCTCTTCTTCGTTCCTGTAGTAGCAGACCGCAAGCCCCGGCGGCATGCCGTTGGCTATGTTTATCACGATCTCACCGGTCTCGCCGGTGGGCGTGTCGTTTCCTTCCTGGTCCACGAGGCGTATGTCGTAGATGGGAGCGGGTTTGCCCATTGAGCCTATCTTGTGCGGAGCTCCGACCATGTTGCCTATCAGCATGGTGCCTTCTGTCTGGCCGAAGCCTTCCATGATCCTCAGGCCGGTAGCTTTTTCGAACTGCCTGTAGGTCTCCGGGTTGAGGGCTTCTCCTGCGGTGGTCATGTGTTTTACGCTGGAGAAATCGTACTTCGACAGGTCTTCTTTTACCATCATGCGAAGCATGGTCGGCGGAGCGCAGAAGGTGGTGATGTTGTATTTTTTGAACATTGGCAGGATCTTTTCGGCGTCGAAGCGGTCGAAGTCGTATACGAATATGGCGCCTTCTGCGAGCCACTGTCCGTAGATCTTGCCCCAGCCGGCCTTTGCCCAGCCGGTGTCGGATATGGTGAAGTGCAGACCGTTAGGATCGACGGTGTGCCAGTATTTTGCTGTGTGGAAATGCCCCAGGGGGTGCTTGTAGTTGTGAGCAGCCATCTTGGGGTAGGAGGTGGTGCCGGATGTGAAGTACATCAACATAAGGTCGTCGCCGCAGGGGCTCTCGTTGGTGCGCTTGAAATGGCTGCTGAACATGGTGTACTCGTTGTCGAAAGTGCGCCAGCCTTCGCGCTCGCCGTTTACGATGAGCTTGATCTGAAGGCCCGGGCAGCTCTTTTCGGCTATCTCCACCTGGTGAGCGCAATCGCCGTCGGCAGTGCATATTATGGCCTTGGCGCCGGAGGCGTTGAGCCTGTATTCTATGTCGTGAGACAGCAGCTGGTTGGAGGCGGGGATGGCTATTGCGCCGATCTTTTCAAGAGCCAGAATGCTGAACCAGAACTGGTAGTGCCTCTTGAGTATGAGCATTACCTTGTCGCCCTTTTTGATGCCAAGAGACTTGAAGTAGTTAGCGCACTGCGAAGAGCCGCGCTTCATGTCCATGAAGGTGAAGCGGCGCTCGGTGAAATCGTTCGCGATATGAAGCATCGCAAGCTTGTTGGGTTCGCGCTTTGCTATCTCGCCTACGACGTCGTAAGCGAAATTGAACCTGTCGGTGTTTTTGAACTTTATGGATACCGGCGTGCCGTTTTCGTTCTCCACGACATCTATGAAGTTCTGCCATACGCGCGGGGTGTTGTCCTCGACGCGGGGGCGAGGAGCTTCCTGGATGATGGGCGTTGCGGCAAGTTCCGGAATGGGCTCGCCAGTGGGGTTGAGGACTATGGCGTAGAATATGCAGTCCTCGCCGCCTACGGCTATCATGCCGTGGGGAGTTCCGGAGTTGTAGTACATGGAGTCGCCGGGGCCTAAGATCTCTGTGTGGTTTCCTACCTGGACCTTGAGGTGGCCGTGGACGACTATATCGCATTCCTGGCCGGCGTGGCTGGTGAGTTCTATCTCCCTGTTCTGCGCGCTCTCATCGTAGATGCTGCGCACGTAAAGAGGCTCCGCTATCCTGTTCTGGAAGGCGTAGGCGAGGTTGTAGTAGGTCATACCGTGGGCCTGGGAGATCTTCTGGCCTGCGCCTGCGCGCGTCATGGTATACTGGCGCAGGTTGGGACTGTAGCCCTCAATGATGTCAGTTACGTTGACGTTGAGGGCGTTGGCTATGCGGTATATGAATGTGAAGTTGAGGTCCCGTTCTCCTGACTCGCAGGCAAGGTATTCTTCGAGTGAGACGTCCGCTACCTTAGCCATCTGTTCGGGCGTGCGGCCTTCGAGTTCGCGCAGCTCTTTTATACGGGCTGCCATCTCCATGATCTTGCTGTCGAGTCCTGCTATCTGTGACATAAATAATTCTCCGGATTTTGAAATATTAAACTATATTATATCGCAAAGCACCATAAAAAGGAAGCATTTTATGTTACAATTCAACAAATTTCATCGATTCTACAGCAGGTTGCGCTGGATCTTGCCGCTGATGGTCTTGGGCAGAGATTCGCGGAACTCCACGATGCGCGGATACTTGTACGGCGCTGTATGCGTCTTGACGTAGTTCTGTATCTCTTTTTTGAGCTCTTCTGAGGGCTCTGTGCCTTTCACCAGCACTATGCATGCCTTTACCACCTGGCCGCGCACTTCGTCCGGAGCTGCGCAGACGCCGCATTCCAGAACGTAGGGAAGTTCCATGAGCACACTTTCGATCTCGAAGGGTCCGATGCGGTAGCCGGAGGACTTGATGACGTCGTCCACGCGGCCGACGAACCACAGGAAACCGTCCTCGTCGCGCCACGCGACGTCGCCGGTGTGGTACCAGCCGTCGTGCCAGGCTTTCTTTGTAGCTTCCTCATCCCTGTAGTAGCCTTTGAAGAGTCCGCAGGGGATGCCGTGCTGAGTGTTGATGCATATCTCGCCGGGCTCTCCTATGGGCGCTTCGTTTCCGTCCGGTGTAAGGACGTGCACGTCGTAGGGCGGCGTCGGTTTTCCCATGGATCCGAGCTTGTGCGTTCCGCCCATGAGGTTTCCTATAGTAAGCGTCGTTTCGGTCTGGCCGTAACCTTCCATGATCTGAAGCCCGGTGGACTTTTCGAAGAGCTTGTAGACCTCGGGGTTAAGCGCTTCTCCGGCGGTCGTCATGTGGACTATGTTGGAGAGGTCGTACTTGGAGATGTCCTCTCTTATGAGCATCCTGAGCATCGTAGGAGGCGCGCAGAAGGTCTTTATGTTGTACTTTTCGAACATCGGCAGTATCTCTTCGGCGTTGAAGCGGTCGAAGTCGTACACGAAGACTGCGCACTCCTGCATCCACTGGCCGTAGAACTTGCCCCAAAGAGCCTTGCCCCAGCCGGTCTCGGAGATGGTGAAGTGCAGGCCATCCTCGTAGGCGCCGTGCCAGTATTTAGCGGTGTGATAGTGTCCGAGAGCGTACTTGTAGGAATGGTCAGCAAGCCTCGGATAGCCGGTGGTACCGGAAGTGAAGAACATTACCATGGAATCGTCGCCGCATGGTGTGTCGTCTGTCCTGTAGAAGTGGGCGCTGTAAAGGCCGTACTCCTCGTCGAAGTTCTTCCAGCCTTCGCGCTCTCCGCCTACGAGCACCTTGATCTCGAGCTCGGGGCAGTTCTTCTCGGCTTCCTCGACGTGCTGCGGTACGTTGTCGTCCACAGTGGCGATTATGGCGCGTACGCCTGCCTTGTTGAACCTGTACTCGAAGTCGTGTGGCTGCAGCTGGCTGGTTGCGGGTATAGCTATGGCGCCGAGCTTGTGCAGTGCCAGCATGGAGAACCAGAACTGGTAGTGGCGCTTTAAGACGAGCATAACGCGGTCGCCCTTTTTGATGCCCAGGGCTTTGAAATAGTTGGCGCACTGAGCCGAATAGCGCTTCATCTGGCGGAAGGTGAACTTCCTTTCAACGCCGTGCTTGTCTATGTGTATCATGGCGAGCTTGTCGGCTTCTCGCTTGGATACCGCGTCCACTATGTCGAACGCGAAGTTGAACTTGTCCTCGTTCTTGAAGCTGATCTTCTTGAGGAGGCCGTTCTCGTCGGTCTCGGTCTCCACGAACTTGTCTATGGCGAGCTTTCTGGTCTGGGTCTTGGAAGGCAGCAGGGTGTCTCTGATGAGGGTCTCCTGGACGTTTCCTCCGGACATTATCATCGCGATGAACACGCAGTCGCGGCCGTCCACGGCTATCATGCCGTGGGGCAGGGAGGAGTTGTAGAATATGCTGTCGCCTTCGGAGAGGTACTCGACGTTGTCGCCGATCTGGATCTTGAGCCTGCCGCTTACTATGAAGTCGAACTCCTGGCCGGAGTGCTTGGTGGTGTGGATAGGCTTGTCTTGCAGCTCTTCGTTGTACTTGTAGGTGACGTAATAAGGTTCGGACAGTCTGTTCTTGAACATCGGTGCCATGTGCTGGATAACGATGCCGTCTTCCTTGGCAGTGTCCTGGCCGTGGCCTTTTCTTGTTACGGTATAGGTGTTGAGCAGGGCGCTGCGGCCTTCGAGAAGGTCGCTCATGCCTACGTTGAACGCGAGCGCGCATTTGTGTATGAATGTGAAGGGAAGATCCACGGCCGCGGCCTCGTACTGTTTGTAGAGGTCCTCGGTTATCTCTGTCTTTTCCGCCATCTGCGTGACGGTAAAGCCCATGATCTCGCGCATTTCACGGATACGCTGCGCTACCTCCAGAAGGTTGCTGTCTTGCTGTGCAGTCATTTTATTGCTCCTTTTTTATTATGGGCGCTTGCACGATGGCCTGCAAAAAACGCCCGCCCCAATGCATCGCATTGAGACGAGCGTATAATACACCCGCGGTACCACTCAATTTGCCGCTTATTTTAAGCGACCTCTTAGGGGGTCCATCAACCCCTGTGCCTTAACGCAGCCTCACGGAAGGAGCCTAGTAGGTGTCTGTCCTTTCGGTCCTCCGGCTCGGAGGTGATGGGCCATTGGAGATCTTTTCAGTGGCTTGCAGCATCCGCCACCTCTCTTCAGAAAAGTGTTCTCCGGCCGTCCTCGTCACAGCCTTTGTTTATTGTATTTTCAACAATATTAGCACTTGGACAACTGTTTGTCAACAGTTTTATTCTGCTTTGTTTTCTTCGCCGTTTTCAGGCTTTTCTTCATCTTTTTTGTCCTTGGAAAGAGCTATGTTTATCATTGCCCATTCTACGATAGCGGCAAATACGATGAGGATTATGTCCGATCTTACGTCATCGAATGTGCTTCCGCCAATGAGGCTTTTGACAAAATTGACTATAAGGGCTATCAGCGCCAGACCGAATATAACGGCGATGACTGTGGCGTCCCTTTTGGAAAGCGGTTTGAAAAACGATCTCATATCAGTAGAACCTCGTTACTTCTTCAAGTTCCTTTCTGGGTCTGGGAGAGGCGTCCCTGACTCTCTTGCCTATGGCTATTACTGACATTATCTCTTCATTTTCGGGAATGTCAAGCTTTTCTCTTATCGCCTGGCTGTTCCTGATGCCCATGATGAGGGTATCATAGCCCGCGTCGCTTGCGGCAAGTATGAGGAAAGCGTCGTGAAGCCCCAGGTCGTAGGCGCCCCAGCCGTCGCCGATCTCGTTTACAGGATCTCCTTCGTTAAAGCCCACGTTGCCTCTGACGAATGTGGTGATTATAAGCGCCGCGTTTGCGGTGTTCCTGCAGTTGAAGGACGGAAGGGCGGTCTCCCTGATACTGTCGACAAGTTCCCTGGACTCGACTACATAGCATCTGGAAGTCTGCTGGTTTTTCCAGGACGGAGCGCGCTGAGCCTGCTTCAGCACTGCGACAAGATCGTCATGGGGGATAGCGGAAGCCTCCTTTATTTCAGTCCGAGCTTTTTAACGGCTTCTTCGCGCATCTTGAACTTCTGTATCTTTCCGGCAGCGTTCATGGGGAAGCTGTCGACGAATTCTATGTATCTCGGTACTTTGTGGCGGGCAAGGCGCTCGATGCAGAAGTTTCTTATTTCTTCTACAGTTGCGTTGCTGCCTTCACGGAGGATTATGCAGGCCATGGCTTCCTCGCCGTACTTTTCGTCCGGCACGCCGATCACCTGTACGTCCTGCACAGCCGGGAAGGTGTAGAGGAACTCTTCTATTTCCTTGGGGTAGAGGTTCTCTCCGCCGCGTATTATCATGTCCTTGATGCGTCCGGTGACCTTGTAGCAGCCTTTTTCGTCGCGGCAGACGAGGTCTCCGGAGTGGAGCCATCCGTCCTTGTCCACGGTCTCTGCAGTTGCGTCGGGCATCTTGTAATAGCCTTTCATGGTGTTGTAGCCGCGGCTGCAGAACTCGCCGTTCACGCCGTCGGGAACTTCCTCGCCGGTCTCGGGGTCTATCACCTTGCACTGCACGTGCGGGAAGGCGTAGCCTACGGTCTCGGTGCGCAGCATAAGGTCGTCCGTCCAGGCTGACATGGTGCTTCCCGGAGAGCTTTCGGTCTGTCCGTAGACGCTTATGATCCCTGTCATGTTCATCTCATCGGGCTGTGCCGCGCGGCGCATCAGTTCGGGCGGGCAGCCGGATCCAGCCATGATGCCCGTGCGCATGCAGGAAAAGTCCGTGCTGCGGTAGTTCGGATGGTTGAACATCGCTATGAACATGGTGGGAACGCCGTTGAAGCAGGTTATCTTTTCCTGGTTTATACATGCCAGGCTTGCCTTTGCCGAAAAGTAGGGCATGGGGCTCATGGTCGCTCCGTGAGTCATGGAGGAAGTCATGGAAAGCACCATGCCGAAGCAGTGGAACATGGGCACCTGTATCATCATGCGGTCTGCGGTGGAAAGACCCATGCGGTCTCCTATGCATTTGCCGTTGTTAACGACGTTGTAGTGTGTGAGCATGACTCCCTTGGGGAAGCCCGTCGTTCCTGAGGTGTACTGCATGTTGCACACGTCTCCGGTCCTGACTTTTCCTGCCATTCGGAGTATCTCTTCTTTTGGCACGAGCTCCGCTCGGTCCATGGCTTCCTCGAAGGTGAGGCATCCCGGATCCTTGTATCCCACGGTTATTACGTTGCGCAGGAAGGGGAGACGCTTGCAGTGAAGCGGCTCTCCGGCCTTGCTTTGCGCTATCTCGGGGCAAAGTTCGTTGATTATATGCCTGTAGTTGGAATCCAGAGCGGATTCTATCATTACTATCGTGTGCGTGTCGGACTGGCGGAACAGGTATTCGGCCTCGTGTATCTTGTAGGCCGTGTTTACTGTCACGAGCACTGCGCCTATCTTTGTGGCAGCCCAGAAGGTAATGTACCACGCGGGGACGTTGGTAGCCCAGATAGCGACTTTGCTGCCGGCCTTTACGCCAAGCGATACCAGCCCGCGGGCGAAGTTGTCCACGTCGTCGCGGAACTGCTCGTAGGTGCGGGTGTAATCAAGTGTCGTGTACTTGAAGGCGTACTGGTTGGGGAACTCCTCAACTACGCGGTCCAGGACCTGGGAAAATGTGAGATCTATGAGTTCGTCCTTCTTCCAGATGTATTCTCCTGTGCCGTCGTGGTTCAAGTAGAGCTTCCTGCGGCTTTTGCGCATGTTCTCGAAGCGGTTCATGTAGCTTACGAAGTGGGGGAAGATGAAGGTGTAGTCGGTAATGTCCTGCACCCATTCAGGCTTCCATTCCAGCGATACATATCCGTCGTAATCTATGGAGGAAAGCGCGCGCATCATGCTGTCGATGGGGAGCACGCCTTCGCCTATTATGCAGTAGTTTCCGGCCTCGTCGGAATCGCGCAGGTGCACATGCTTTACGTATCCTCCGAGGTTTTTGATGGTAGTATCGGCGCTCTCACCGAAGTCGCAGTAGCTGTGGTGCATGTCCCAGAGAACGGCAAGGCTGTCGTCGGCGAAGCTGTCCAGCATATCTGCAAGGCGCTTGGTGTTTGCGTAGATGCCTTTGGTCTTCACCAGTATGGTGACCTTGTTTTCCTTCGCGTGCGGAAGGAGCCTGGCTATAGTGTCTACGGCGTTGCCTTCGTCTTCTGTCATGGCCTCAAGGCTCATGTAGGGCACTTTAAGACTGCCTGCAGTTGTGATGTTCCACAGCAGTTTTTCCTCAGTTCCGGGGATCGCAGGGTCTAAAGAAGTGTCCAGACAGACTACTTCGATCCCTCTGTCGCGTAGCGTCCGCAGTGTAGCTGCGGCGTTGTATTTCTGAAGAGGAGCCCCTTTGCCGAAGAGCTCCTGGTGTTTGTGAAGATCGTAGAATTCTATGCCCGAGAATCTCATCTCGGAAGCCGCACCCAGCAGCTCTGAGTGGGGGAGGCTGTACCAGCCTCTTGTGGAGTAGGAGAGCTTCATTCGTTGTCCTCCTCGTCGTAGGCGATCTTGTTGAGGGCGTTGATGTACGCGTGTATGCTTGCTCCGATGATATCTGTCGAAAGACCGCGTCCGGAATAGAGTTTGCCGTCCGCGCGCAGCTTTACTACTGCTTCGCCCATGGCTTCGCGGCCTTCAGTCACTGAGCGTATCTGGAAGTCGTCGAGTTCGTAGTGAGTACCGACTATCTGTTCTATTGCAAGGAAGGCAGCGTCAACGGGACCATCGCCGATCACGACGCTTTCGCGAAGCTCATCGCCCTTGAAAAGGCGCAGGTGGGCGGTAGCTGAGATGACATTGCCGGAATTAATTATATAGTCCTCGATCTTATAAGTCGGGGGCACCTGCATGGCTGAAGATGCAACTATGGCGTCAAGCTCGCGCACGTAGACCTTTTCCTTCTTGGACGCGATGTTGCAGAAGCGATCGTAAACTTTTATCTTGTCCTCTTCGGAAAGATCGTAGCCGAGGGCCTCGGTCTCTTTGACTATGGCTGAGATGTCGTCGTCTGCGGTGTAGAAGCGGCCTTCGTTGGCGGACTGGACACCGTTTTCGAACGGGGAAGTCTTGCTTTTCTCCTGGGTGAACATCCTTGCGGCCTGGTCTGCTATCCTCGAAATTTCAACGTTTCTTACGCTGCAGGAGAGCCTTATGTCGTTGCCGCGCTGTTTTATGATATTGACTATGTTCTCTATGCTTGCGCTGCCGTCGGGATAGATGGCTGCTTTTACTTCTCTTGCTCCGGCGCATGCCGCTGCGATGCTGCACGCATCAGCCATGGCAAGGCTGTTGTCCGCGCATATCCCGAGAATCACACCGCTGGCAGCGGAGGTGTTGGCGTTCTCGAGTATATCGGATGTCAGCCCTGCGAATTCTCCGGGAAGAAGGGTACCGGCGCTGTCGCAGATGGTGATGGCTGTAGCGCCGGCTTCTGCAGCTGCTTCTATTATCTCGTATAGGAAGCCTTTGTCGGCTCTTGTAGCGTCTTCAGCGAGGAATTCGACATCCGCGCAGAGTTCTTTTGCAAGGGAGACAGAATCGATAACAGCTTCCACCATCTTTTCGGGAGCCCAGTGGTAGATGTATTCCATCTGAACGAGGCTTACTGGTGCGCAGATCTGTATCCTGGGGTGTTTTGCGGTCTTAAGAGCGTCCCATGCTGCTTCGATAGCTTCCTTGTCCGGACCGGTCTGGACGCTGACGCAGCATTCATTTACGGTGTTGACGACGCTTTTTATAAAAAGGCTGTCCGCCTTTGTATTCTTGATAGGAGCCAGTTCGATAACATCAGCCTGCAGTCGGTCAAGAAGCTTTACAAGCTCTATCTTTTCCCTGAACGTGAGCAATTCTGCTGCTTTCTGCTTTAGCGTGATGTCGCTGATCCTGATGTTGTTCATGAATTCTGTTCTCCGTTTTGTAATAAAATGATCGGTGTCTGTACTGATGCGTAATTGCATTGAATATAAACCCGATCAAGTCATAAGTCAAGTATTTTGTTTATAACAAATAAATATTTTTCAAAAAAGTTGTGTAATTAAAACAATTATTCTTTGAGGCGATTCTTCTTTTTGGCGTTTCGCAGGCAGAGCAGAATGAGTACGGCAATTATCAGAGCGGCTGCGATAAAGATCACCGTATTCCTCGTCCTGCGCCTCTGGGCTTCGGCTTCTTTTCGAGCGGCTTTTTCCGCAGCCTCGGCCTCGCGCCTGCGCTGTTCTTCTTCCTCGCGGGCTTTCCTCTCTGCTTCCTGGCGGGCTTCTTCCTCAGCTTTTCTCCGCGCTTCTTCGGCTTCTTTGTCTGCGCGTTTCTGGCTGTAGGTGTAGACGTTCTCCATCATGTCGTTTTTGGCCTTGTCTTCCCCGACGGAAGTGTAGTAAAGGCCGTAATTGCAGGGGGAATATGTATTGATCTCCGTGGCTTTGGTTATGTGATTGCTGCCTCTTCCGTAGATCCAGCGGTAGAACCAGTAACCGTGCTGGCTCTTGTGGAAGCCGAAACCCTCCTGGGTCATCTGGAAAGGAGTTTTTCCGTCCATGCTCTCGTAGGGAGTATCCCAGTCCATGACTATAGGATTCTTGTTGTAGAGGTGCACGTAGACCTTCTGAGGGGCCCAGGTGTCGTATTTTTCAGCGCTTTCGGGATATTTGGACGCATCCTGTGCGAGCGTTATGGCTTTCGTAGTCACATTGGCGTTGAGGCAGTGCGCGGGGTGGCCGTATTCTCCTTTAAAATCGTGCGTTACTACTACAAGGGGCTTGAACCTTCGCATGATCTCGACTGCGAATTTCTGGAAGTCGTCGTACTTATATCCGTAGTACCTGAAGCTGTTCATGAGCACCTTCATGGCATCTTCGGGCGTATCTCCGGATCCGAATGAATCAGGAAATTCGGATATGTAAGGGTAGTTACGCACTCCGACATGCCAAAGACCATTCAGAAGCTCGTGCTGGCGGTCGTGGTTGAACACGAGGTGTTTCTTGTGGAAGTGCTGGATGAAATAGACTACCTGCACATCGAGCTTTCGTTCCATGCAGTAGTAGGGAAGAAGGCCGGCAAAGAAGAGCTGTTCATCGTCGGCGTGTGTCGTAAGGAGAAGCAGATCGGCCTCCTTAAGGCATGGCTTCCATATCTGTACCCAGTCGGGATGTTCGCCGTGGAAAGCGTAGATGTCTGCAAGTATGTCTCCTTCGGCGAATTCGAGTTTTACTTCAGCAGGGGCGCTGCCGAAGATCTCCTTAAGATCCTCGAACTGGTGCAGGAAGAGCTCTTCGCCGCAGGTGACGCTCTTTCCGCTGCCTGTATCCGTAAGCGTCCAGGTGTTTTCCGTAGGCTGGTCGTAAAGAATATAAACGGAATCTATGCCTTCAGGGCAGGAGATGATTACGGAATTCCCGGCTTTTGCGGTGGAATAGGTCTTGTAATTCTCATCGGTAAGCGCTTCCGTTTCGCCAAAACCGCTGATCTTTATCTGGGGCCTGATCTCGCCCTCGGCTTCGTTGTCAGCGAAGGCAAATATTGTTACTGATGCAAATATACATAATACAAGTGATGTTAACTTTAAAAATCTCTTCAATTTTACCACCATTTGCTGCGTTTTCTGCTTCTGACGGCCATCACTGCCAGCGCCGCAGCTATCACAATGGCAAGCACCGCCGCAACAATATATACGTGCGTTGGCATGCCGCCGCTTATCTTAAGTTCCTCCCACATGGAGCTTATTATCTCCAGCGTGGCAGGATCAAGGTTTCTGTATGCGTTCTTCTCGAATTCCGCCTGCATGTCGAAGTCCTCGGGGTAGAGCACTTCCATCACTTCCTCGCCCATGTCCTCGGCGTATTCTTCACTCTCGTAGACAACGGAATTGGGGGATGCGTAGTATATGAACTCGGCGCTTGCTATCGCAGGCTCTTCAGAAAGCATGTAGTTTATGAAAAGCTCGCCTATCTCCTTGTCCGGAGCTCCTTTTGGCACGCACATCGTGTCCACGAAGACGTTCGTGGGTTCCGGGTAGTAGAAGCCCAGGTCCTCGTTGACGTCCAGCATGAAGAAGTAATCGCCGTCGTAGTATGGCGCTATCCAGGCCTCGCCGGACTCCATCTTGTTGTATACTTCGTCGTTTACGTAGCCCTGGACAAGGGATTTCTGTTCAAGTAGAAGGTCCAGGCACTTCTGCCATTCTTCGGGATCTGTGGTGTTTACGTCTATTCCGAGGTGGTACTGCGCGGTGCCGAAACCGTCGCGGGCGCTGTTGAACTGCAGTATCTTGCCTTTATACTTCTCGTTCCAGAGTATGTCCCAGCCGCCCAGATCTTCTTCATCCACGTAGTTGGTGTTGTAGATGATCCCGACGCGTCCGTAGGTGTAGGGCACGGAGTAGGCGTCTTCAGGATCGTAGTAGAGGCCTCGGAACTGCTCGCCTATATTCTCCAGGTTGCATTCGGCGCCGTATTTTTCGCACGTTGCTTCTATGTCTATGGGAAGCAGCAGGTCTTCCGAGATCAGGCGCTCCACCATGTAGTCCGACGGGAAGATGACGTCGTAGCCGGAAGCTCCGCCGCTGATCTTGGCGTACAGGTCTTCGTTGGAATCGAAGGTGGTGTAGTAGACCTTGAGCTTTCTTCCGGTGAGCTCTTCGTAGTATTCCTCAAAGCCCGATATGCAGTCGAATATGCCTTCAGAGCCGTCCGCGAGGTACTCTCCGAGGTTGTAGATGTATACCTTGTCTGTTTCCTGGCCGCAGCTGCAGAGCACGGCGATAAGCGCTGCAAGGAGCAGGGCGGCAAGGATCACTGATGCTTTTCGCAAAGGTTTGCAGGAAGTGTTCTTCATCACAGCTCACCCCTTTCTTCGCGCAGCCTTAAGGTAAAGCGCTTCCTGGCGGCTTTTTCACGCTGCTTTGAGCGCTCGTCGCTTCCGGATGCGAAGTTGTATACGAGGAGCAGCACCAGTACTACGAAGAATATCAGCGTTGACAGCGCGTAGATATCCGGCTTGACGCTCTTTTTGGTCATGGCGAATATGTGTATTGTAAGCGTCTCGAAGCCCGAACCGCTGGTGAAGTTGCTGATTATAAAGTCGTCGAAGGACAGGGTGAACGCCATTATGAGCCCCGTAACTATGCCGGGCATGATGAAAGGAAGCTCCACCTTAAGGAAGCTCTGCATGGGAGTGCATCCCAGATCCATCGCTGCCTCCGGCAGGTTCCTGTCCATCTGCTTGAGTTTGGGCAGTATGGAAAGGATGACGTAGGGCAGGCAGAACGTTATATGAGCTATGAGCAGCGTCCAGAACGACAGGTAGGTGTCAAGATGCAGCAGCGTTCCGGTAAACACGAAAAGCAGCATCATGGAGATACCGGTCACTATGTCCGGGTTCATCATCGGAATGTTAGTGACAGTCATGACCGCGCTGCGGAGGTGCTTTGCGCGCATGCGGTGTATGCCAAGCGCGGCAAGAGTGCCAAGCAGTGTGGAGACGACCGCCGAGGATACCGAAAGGAGCACGGTGTTCTTAAGGGCCTGCAGTGTAGCCCCGTCGCGAAGCATCTCCTGGTACCAGTGCAGCGAGACTCCGTCCATTACCGTGGTGGAATCGCCGCCGTTGAAGGATATCAGTATCATTACAGCAAGCGGAGCGTAAAGGAATATGAATACCAGAACGAGGAATATGCGGGAAGCTGTCTTCATAGCATCGGCCTCCCCGTAACGTCTTCAGGATCTGCGAAGTGGTTCATAACGCCCATGGAGATGATTATCAGCACCATGAGGATAAGCGAAAGCGCCGCGCCGAAGTGGTAGTTTACCGAAACTCCGGTGAAATAGCTCTCGATAGTATCGCCTATCAGCTGGAAGGTGCCCCCGCCCAGCTTCTGGGAGATATAGAATGTGGAGACCTGCGGCACGAACACCATGGTTATGCCGGAGATGACGCCAGGCACCGAAAGCGGCAGCACCACCTTTGTGAGCACCTGCCTGCTGCTGGCTCCAAGGTCCTGCGAGGCTTCTATAAGCTTGTGATCTATTCCGGACATGACCGAATAGATAGGAAGCACCATGTAGGGCAGGTAGCAGAACACCATACCGACTACGACAGCGCCCGGCGTGTTTATCATGTGCACGCTGAGGCCTATCTTTCCGAGGATGGTGTTAATGATGCCTGTGTCTTCAAGTATGGTCATCCACGAGTAGGTGGTGATAAGGAAGTTCATCCATAAGGGTATCATCAGCAGAAGCATGCATATCTTCTGCCACTTGGGTGTAAGCTTCGTAAACACGTACGCCAGCGGATAGGCTATTATGAGGCATATGACAGTGGCTATAAGAGCAAGGCACAGGGAATTCACGAAAATGAGGACGTAGTTACCTGTAAACAGCCTCGATACATTTTCAAATGTAAAAGATCCGTCCGGGCCGGTGAAGGCGTAGAACAGCATGAAGAGCAGAGGTGCTATTATGAACAGCACGCTCCAGACGACATGAGGCGCTATGACAGATCTTTGTGCCAGGCTGCGCTTCATTCTTCTTCCTCCTCGCCGGTATTTTCTGACAGAAGGTCGTGCTCCATGGAGTATGAGCTGTAGTCGCCGAAGATCTCGGACCATTCTGACTTGGGCATGACGTGGAAAGCGTCAGGCTCTATGTATATACCTATCTCGGAGCCTTCGGAAACAAAATCGGTGGTCTGTATCATCCAGAGGAAATCGTTGATGTCCACGATGACTTCGTAGTGCACACCCATGAAGGTGACCTGGGTGACCTTACCGGTAAGCATGCCTTTTTCCGCCGGGACTATGTCTATATCCTCAGGGCGTATGACAACATCCACGGGCTGGCCTTTCTCAAATCCCTTGTCCACGCAGGGAAAATCGCGGCCCGCGAGGTTTACCACATAGTCTTCCTTCATGATGCCGTCTACTATATTGGACTCTCCGATAAAGTCGGCAACGAAGGCGTTTGCCGGCTCGTTGTAGATATCTATGGGTCTTCCGACCTGAAGTATCTGGCCTGCGTTCATGACGACGACAGTGTCGGACATGGAGAGGGCCTCTTCCTGGTCGTGAGTGACGTAAATGAATGTTATCCCGGTGCGTTTCTGTATGTTCTTAAGCTCGTTCTGCATGTCTTTGCGCAGCTTAAGATCAAGGGCGCCTAAAGGCTCGTCCAAAAGGAGCACGCGGGGTTTCATTATCAGGGCGCGGGCTATGGCTACTCTCTGCTGCTGGCCGCCTGAAAGGGTCGTGACGTGCCTTTTTTCAAAACCTGCGAGGTTTACGAGCTGGAGCATCTCTTTGACGCGCCGTGAAACTTCTTCCTCAGGAGTCTTGTTTATGCGAAGGCCGAACGCGACGTTCTCGTAGACATTCAGGTGAGGAAAGAGGGCGTAGCGCTGGAATACGGTGTTGACCTGCCTCTTGTAGGCCGGAACTTCGTTGATCATCTTGCCGTCGAACCAGACCTCGCCGCTGTCGGGGGCTTCGAAACCTCCTATCATGCGCAGCGTGGTGGTCTTTCCGCAGCCGGAAGGTCCAAGGAGGGTCATGAATTCGTTGTCGTAGACTGTAAGGTCTATATTCTTAAGAACCTGCTCTCCGTCGTAGGATTTGCATATGCCTTTCAGTTCTATAAGTTTCCTGTTTTCCATGCCTGCTCTCCTAAATAGAATAGAATAATTTATAATAACTTATTTCGCTGTAAAAATCAAATACATGGGGGTCTGTTTGTGTTATAATTTGTTTTCAGGAGGAAGCTGTATGCAGAAGATACTTCTCGTGGAAGATGATATCGCAATTACAAAGTCGCTTGGGGAATTCTTAAGAAGCGAAGGTTTTGACGTGGTCTGCGCAGCTTCGGAGCGCAGCGCCCAGCAGGCTCTGATGGCGGAAAAGCCCCAGCTGCTCCTCGTTGACGTGAGCCTCGAGAACAGAGGCAGCGGTTTTAACGTGTGCAGAAGCGCGAAGATGCTTAAACTTCCTGTGATATTCCTTACCGCAAAGACCGACGAAGACAGCGTCGTAAAAGGCCTGGACATGGGTGCTGACGATTACGTTCCAAAGCCTTTCAGGCCCAGGGAGCTGCTCTCGCGCATACGCAACGTGCTGCGCCACTACGAGGGCGGAACTTCGGTAGTGACACTGGGCTTGGGTATAGCTGTGGATACAGACAGAGGCGCCGTTATGAAGAACGGCCGGGAGATATCGCTCTCAGCTCTTGAATACAAGCTTCTTACCGTATTTGTCGACAACCGCGGGATACTCCTTACAAGAAACAAGCTCCTGGAACTCATCTGGGATATAGCCGGCGATTACGTCAACGACAACACACTTACTGTGTATATCAAGCGCCTTCGCGAAAAGATAGAGGACGACCCACAGGATCCGCAGCTGATAAAGACTGTGCGCGGCCTGGGATACAGGATGGATTAGCATGGATCTTTTCAGAAACAGGGAAGTAAGAAACCAGATAGTTATATCGTTCGGCGTGATCTTCGCGCTGACGGTCCTTGCTGCGGTCTTTTCCGGGGTCTGGGGGGCACTTTTTGTGCTGTGCTGCGGCGCAGCCGTCATAGCGGTCCATATTCATTATCTGAAAAAACGATACAAGGCTATATCCGATCTTTCTGCAGACCTGGACCGCATACTCCACGGACAGGAAGAACTGTTCATAAGCGGCACTGCGGAAGGCGAGCTGGCTGTTCTTTCCACGGAGATAGAAAAGATGACTCTCATGCTCAAAGAGCAAAAAGACCAGCTTGTATCGGATAAAGTGCAGCTTACGGATGCCATAGCGGACATGTTCCACCAGATGCGCACTCCCGTAACCTCCATGGCTCTGCAGCTTTCGCTGATGGGCTCAGAGGAGCTTTCATCCGAGCGCCGTATGGAGCTTACAAGGGAGCTCAAAAAACAGCTCGAAAGGCTGCACTGGCTGACCGAGACCCTGCTTAAAATGTCGAGACTGGACGCAGGCACTGTGGAATTCAGGGAAGACGAAGTTCTTGTAAAAACGCTTGCAAGGAAGACCTGCGAACCTTTTCTTATACCGCTCGAGCTCAAAAACGTGGATCTTTCCATAAAAGTTTCTGACGAAAAGTTTACGGGGGATCTCACCTGGACTGTTGAAGCTGTCGGAAACCTCGTCAAGAACTGCATGGAACACACGCCCGCCGGCGGCCGCATAGAAATAGAAGCGCAGGAGACCGCTCTCTACACGCAGATAACGGTCCAGGACAGCGGCGAGGGCTTTACGGAAGCTGATCTTCCGCACATCTTCGAAAGATTCTACCGCGGCAGCAACTCCGCAGAAGGCAGCATAGGAATAGGCCTTGCCTTGAGCCGCGCCATCATAGCCCGCCAGAAGGGCACCATCACAGCAGAAAACGCGCCCCGGGGCGGAGCGCGTTTCGTCGTTAAATTCTACAAAAGTGTTATCTGATCATTTCTACCAGTCTATTATCGGGGACTGATAGAAGACCCTTGTCGAAAGATCAAGCGTGAGGGTCGCTCCGCCGTTCTTAGTGCCGACCACATCGTATTTTCCCCAGACATCACTGCGTCCGTAGCTCTCGTTGTGGGCTGTTATTGGCCTGAGATAGTATCCGCCGTCCTCGCGGTTGAGGCCCCCAAGAGCCCAGATGGTATTGAACACCGTGTGCACTGAGAGAATGGGCACGACGTCGCTGACATCGCCTAGGCGCTTTACTGTGCCTTCCCTTGTTCCTGCCGAAAGCAGGGGGGACCCGAAGGTGACGGTGTTGAGGATGTTGTATCTGGATTTTATTGTGGAGTTTGCCGCTACCTGCTGAGCGACCATGCCGCCGAGGCTGTGGCCTGCAATTATCAGGTTGGCGTTTTTAGGAATGTTCTGGGTTATGATGTTTACGACATTGCTGTAGTAAGCGTTGTTGAGATCAAAGCCCGAGAACAGATCCGTAAGCACTTCTGTGGACTGGTTCAGGACTATCTCGGTTCCGGAAAGAGTTACGAGATATACCGATCTGGATGTCCAGCCGGACTTGAATGTTCCTTTGACTATACTGATGGGGCCTTTTGTGCCTCCGTTGTATCCGTCGCGGACCAGCTGGTAGATCTGAGGCGCGCTGGTGTATTTCACGTTGTCCGCAGCGAAGACTGCAGCTGTGCCGAGCAGCATCACCGCTATGAGGGCGAGCGCTATGACCCTTATTAACATTTTAGCTGATCTTTTCATTTTTACGACCTCCGTTATAGGGTAACACGATCAACTTTAACTCTGTTTATATTTTAACATATCATATACGGTACGTAAAGGAAAATATTGTTCATGCTGTCACTTTGCTGTCACCTGGGTATTTTACAATGAAAGCACAAAAGGGATAAAACGTCAAAGGAAGGTATTGTTTATGGAAATATTAAGGATCGAAAACCTCACAAAGACTTATGGAGAAGGAAGCACCCAGGTCAAAGCTCTGGACAACGTATCGTTCTCTGTAGAAAAGGGCGAATTTCTCGCTATCATAGGACCTTCGGGCTCCGGAAAATCAACGCTCCTGCACATCATAGGCGGCGTCGACAGGCCTACTTCCGGCAAGGTATTCATGAACGGCCAGGACGTTTATGCGCAGGACGAAGAGCAGCTCGCGGTCTTCCGCCGCAGACAGGTAGGTCTGATATATCAGTTCTACAACCTCATACCGGTGCTCAACGTTGTTGAGAACATGACGCTTCCCGTACTTATGGACGGAAGCATCGTAAATGAGGACCGCCTCGAAGAGCTTCTTCAGACGCTGGGACTTACCGGGCGCAGAAACAACCTCCCCAACCAGCTCTCGGGAGGCCAGCAGCAGAGAGTATCGATAGGCCGTGCGCTTATGAACGCTCCGGCAGTAGTGCTCGCCGACGAGCCCACAGGAAACCTGGATTCCAAAAACAGCCAGGAGATAGTGGAGCTTTTGCGCATGTCCAACGAGCGCTACGGGCAGACTCTTATAATCATCACACACGATGAGAACATTGCTCTTCAGGCTCACCGCATCATCGCGATAGAGGACGGACGCATAGTCCGCGACGAGCGCATCAGGGGAACAAAGTAGGTCGGAAGGGGACAGACCATGAATATTTTCAGGAAATACACAAGAAAAAGTCTGCAGTCCAACAGGTCCAGGACACTTGTGACTATCATAGGAATAGCGCTGTCCATGGCTCTTCTTACCGCTGTTATTGAAGGGGCTTACAGCGGAGTCAGGTTCATGGAGAACGCGGAGATAGCGAATAACGGGCGCTGGGAAGCGTATTTTTCCGATATGGACGACGCAAAGCTCGAAAAGCTTAAGGCGGACAGGGACGTAAAAGATATCGTAAACTGGAATCATATAGGATGCGCTACTACAGGAAACGACAAGGGCAGCGACCGCTACCTCATCATAAATTCTGTTCAGGATGATTTTCTGGACATGGTTGCTGTAAACCTGTCAAGAGGAAGGCTCCCGCAAAACGACAGCGAGATCATCGTCCCGCACAATCTTCCTCACTCGCAGTTCCACGATTTCCAGGTGGGCGACAAGTATGTGCTCACAGTGGGCCGCAGGGTATCAGCTTCAGGCGAGCCTCTGGGAGTCACAGGCTACGTGGAAGATGAAAAGCTTGCAGATACGGTGGAGAAGGAATACACAATAGTCGGTATCTACAACCGTCTCAGCAATGGCATAGTGCCTTACGATTATCCGGGCTACGTAGCAATAACAAAGAGCGCCGAAGGTTCCGTATTCGGAAGTTTTATCACCTTAAGGAATCCCGCAAAAGCATACGATTTCCACGACGCAAAGGGCAGCACCAGCGAGTCGCCGGAGTTCATATCTCACTGCAACCTGCACATAGACCTGCTTAGCTTCAAGGGCACAGTGAGCGAAGGCGGAATACAGAAGGTAATATACGGTTTCGCAGTTATACTCGTGATACTGGTCGCTTTTGGCTCGATATCGCTCATATACAATTCGTTCTCCATATCGCTTGCTGAAAGGACCAAGCAGTTCGGAATACTGAAATCCGTCGGAGCCACAAAAAAGCAGCTCAGAAGCAGCGTGATATACGAAGCACTGGTCCTGGGGGCGATAGGTATACCAGCAGGCCTTATCATAGGCTGCGCAGGAATAGGTATAACACTCTATACCCTAAGGGATTCGTTCAGTTCGTTCACAGGAACTACCGGTGTGCAGATGAGGCTCGTACTG
>JAFRXM010000018.1 GCA_017443515.1 Bacillota bacterium
CGGCAAAGTGAAGTACCTGGTGCTTCTTGGCGTCACCGCCGAGAGGTTCAAGCAGACCGCGCTTAAATGCGGCTTTGCAGACGAGCACATAATAAAGTGCCCGTCTCTTGAGGCCTGCGTCGCAAGCGCAGCGCAGCTTGCGGTCCCCGGTGATACGGTACTGCTCTCACCGGCAAGCGCCAGCTGGGACATGTTCAAGAGCTACGAACAGCGCGGCGAGTTATTCAAGGAGATAGTAAAAGGTCTGAAGGGGTAGAACTTTGGCAAAACAGAAGCTGAAGATAAAAGTCAATAAAAGCCCGGGAGATTTCGGCATACTGATCACGACTCTGCTGCTGAGCGTCATAGGCATAGTCATGGTCTATTCGTCCAGCTATTACAAGGCTCTCAGCGAGTCCGGAAACCCCAACTCCTACCTCAGGAACAACCTGATATGGATGGCCATAGGCTGGGTGGTGTTCGCGGTGTTCGCCACGGTGGATTACCACTTCTGGAGCAGGTTCGCAGTGCTTGCGATGGGCGTTGCTTTCTTCACCATGCTCCTGATCTACACCCCCAAGAGCTGGGGCATTGCAAAGACCATAAACAACGCTACCCGCTGGATAAAGATCCCGCCGGGATCGGGCGGAGGCATAACCTTCATGCCCGGTGAGATAGCCAAAGTCGCGCTGATACTCTTCGTCGCCTGGTTCTACGCCAGCGACCCGCAGCGCATACACAGATTCTTCAGAGGCCACCTGATAATGCTTGCGATAGCAGGAGCGGCCTTCGTGCTGATATACAAGCAGCCAAACCTTTCAACTGCCGGTATAGTGCTGATCCTCGCACTCGGCATGATGCTCATAGCGGGCCTCCACTGGGGCTGGGTGCTGGGTGGCATAGGCGCAGGCGCCCTGGGATTTGCGGGCCTTGTAGCGCTTAAGGGCGGCTACTGGCTCAAGCGCGTCACGAGTTTCTGGGATCCGTTCCAGGACTACCTCGGCGACGGCTACCAGGTGTCGCAGAGCCTCATGGCCTTCGGATCTGGCGGAGTGTTCGGCGTAGGCCTTGGCAAGAGCATGCAAAAAGCCCTGTACCTCCCCGAGTGCTGGAGCGATTTCATACTCCCGATAATAGGCGAGGAGCTGGGCTTTGTAGGCGTGGTGGTAGTGCTTGCTATCTATCTGGTGCTGCTGTGGCGCGGCACCCTTGTCGCAGTCAACGCCAAGGACCTCTTCGGCTGCCTTCTTGCAGGCGGCATTACCCTGCACATCGCGCTGCAGGTCATACTCAACGTTGCTGTAGTTACGGCTTCCTTCCCGCCCACAGGCGTGGTGCTTCCGTTGATAAGCCTCGGCGGAACGGCCACGGTGCTGTTCATGGCGGAGCTGGGCATGCTGTACAACATATCCAAACACTCGACAGTAAAGGAGCTCATATGAAGGTGATCTTAAGCTGCGGCGGCACCGGCGGACACATATACCCGGCCATAGCCATCGCGGACAAAATAAAGGAGCGGAATCCGGACGCGGAGATACTGTTCATCGGCACGAAGAAGGGCATGGAGAACAGGCTGGTCCCTGCGGCAGGCTACGAGATCAAAGGTATCGACGCGCGCGGTTTCGACAGGGAAAACCTTCTGAACAACTTCAAGACCGTAAAGACTTTCTTTGAGGGAAACCAGGAAGTCTATCACATAATAAAGGACTATTCGCCAGATCTTGCCATAGGCACCGGTGGCTACGTCACGGGTTCGGTCATATCCGTGGCGCACAGGCTCAAAGTAAAGACCTGCATACACGAGCAGAACGCTCTTCCCGGCGTAGCTAACAAGTTCCTTTCGGGATTTGCAGACAAGGTGTTCATAAGCTTCGAGGGCACCGAGAGCGCCTTCAAGCATCCGGAGCGCGTGGTCTTGAGCGGCAACCCCATAAGGAGCGGCTTTACAAAACTCGACAGGGGCACCTGCAGGAAAGAACTGGGTATAGCCGACGGACAGACAATGATACTGGTGTTCGGCGGCAGCCTTGGCGCAGGAGTTTTGAACAGAGAAACGCTCGGCCTTATTGACGGAATAAGGTCAGCTGATATAAAATTATATTTCGTGACGGGCAAGCGCTACTACGACGAGATAAAAGCCCAGGTAGACGCCATGGAAGGGGACAAGTCCTTCCTGGAGCTCATACCGTACGCGGACAACATGCCGCAGCTGATGAGCGCGTCCGACTTGGTGGTAAGTCGCGCCGGGGCCATAGCGGTCTCCGAGATAGCGGCCTGCGGCAAGCCCAGCGTTCTGGTGCCGTCGCCTAACGTCACGAACAACCACCAGTACTACAACGCCAAGGCGATAGCTGACGCCGGAGCAGCCCTGCTGGTAGAGGAAAAGGATCTGCCCGAGGGCGGCAGCGTCCTGGCCCGCGAGGTCCTGGCTCTGGCAGAGGACCCCAGAAGGCTTACTGCCATGGCGGAATGCGCGAAACGCATAGGAAGGACAAACGCCGCGGATATAATCTGCGACAGCATCGGAATATAGGAAAGAATGAGCAGTTTCGAAGAGGAACTTAAGAATAAGCCCTGGGCGGAAGACGAGCCGGAGGATGATTATCCAGGAGAAGACCCCGGAGATTTCGAAGACGAGCCCGAGCAGGAAGAAGTTCCGAAGAAAAAACTGAAGAAGGATAAGACGCGCAAGCGCAGAAAACGCCGCAGGAGGCACCCGTTCCTTGCCTTCCTGATCTTTGTGCTGCTTGTGGTCGGGATAATAATGGCTCTTAAGTCGAGCCTTTTTGCCATAAAGGACATACAGGTGGTGGGGAACAAATACTACACTCCCGCCCAGATAATTGAGATGTCCGGAATAGAGAGCGGCAAGAACCTGATATTCGAGCTGAAGCCCCGCGATGCGAGAAACAAACTCCTTGCGACCCCATACATACGCGTGGCGTCCGTAGACCGCGTTCCTTTCAACACGGTAAGGATCACCGTTGAAGAGCGCATAGAGTACGCTGCGGCAAGCTACCAGGGGCAGTATATCATCATCGATAAGGAAGGGACGGTCTTAAGACTTACGGACGAAGCGCCGGAAATAACCGTCATGGAAGGCATAGAGATAAAACAGATGGAGGAGGGCAAGCCCATAAAAGCAGAGCAGACCTACCTCCTCACCGAGACCTTAAGGCTTCTTAACGCCACGGATGCGATGGATCTTTACTTCAAGAGGGTGTATTTCTCTACAGCTGTGGTGCGCGCCTACATCTACGACAACTATTACTGCGAAGGCGCTCCGGAGAACATACTTAAAAGCCTCGGGCCTATAAAGGAGCTTGCGGAGCAGCACTACGCCCAGGGGGTCAACAAAGGCGTCATAAAGGTCGGGACCGACGGATACCTGTCGTTCAATCCTAAGATAGACTAGATCTTTTCGATCTCATGTATCACCGCGTAGATCTTTGCTACGTTTTCGTGCACAGAGTTTTTAAATTCGCGCTCTATGGCGCTTTTCTTCCTGGTCCTGATGTATTTCAGGTCGCCTGCCAGGATCGCGTCCGCAGAGGCGTCCAGGGCATTGAGGATATTCACGAGAGTGTCCAGCGCGGGCTGTTTTTCTCCGCGTTCTATAAGTCCGATGTAATTTGCGCTAAGACCGACCGCCTCAGCCAGCTTCTCCTGGCTGAGTTTTTGTTCCTTGCGGCATTTTCTTAAGTTTTGCCCAAGAGCTTTAAGATCCATCGTCGGACTCCTGATAGCATACGGGCCTGCCGGACCCGCACCTTTAGCTTTCTTTCGTGAATAATAGTAATGGTTTTTGCCTTGCGCGTGAACAAACATACGGTTATAAACACACACCAATAGTGTAGATTTTATGATAAAACCGGTGCGTTTTCCAATAGCATTATTGTTACTCTTTGAGCCCCGTTTTTTCTTCGGCCGTCCGGCGTTCAGAAAAAAACTTTATTTTTGGCCAATTATATTGAAGAAAACCGATTGCCACTACATATTGTTTGTGTTATTATATATAACAACTAGAATTAGATAATTAGGAGGCCACACACATGCCCATGTTACAATTTGAAACTCCGGTAGATTCCCCGGCCAACATCAAGGTAGTAGGAATAGGCGGGGCAGGCTGCAACGCTGTCAACCGCATGATCGATTCCAACCTCCAGGGGATCTCCTTCATCGCAGTCAATACCGACAGGCAGGCTCTCAACAAGTCCAAGGCCGAGACCAGGGTCCAGATAGGCGAAAAGCTCACCAAGGGCCTGGGCGCAGGCGGCAACCCCGAGGTAGGACAGAAGTCCGCTGAGGAGAGCCTCGAAAACATCGAAAAACAGCTCACCGGCGCAGACATGGTGTTCATCACTGCCGGAATGGGCGGCGGCACAGGCACAGGCGCAGCTCCTATAATCGCAAAGGCTGCCAAGATCTCCGGTGCTCTTACAGTAGGCGTAGTAACCAAGCCGTTCACCTTCGAGGGGAAGAAGCGCAGAGAGCATGCAGAGCTGGGCATCAAGTTCCTCAAGAACTACGTGGACTCCCTTGTGGTAGTGCCCAACGACAAACTGCTCACGATATCCGAAAAGACCACAAGCATACTGGATGCCTTCAAGAAGGCAGACGAAGTGCTTAAGGATGGCGTGGAAGGCATCTCCTCCCTCATCTCCGACGCAGGCCTTATAAACCTGGACTTCGCGGACGTCAAGACAGTCATGAGCGACCGCGGAATAGCGCACATGGGCGTAGGCATAGCCAGCGGAGAGGACAGAGTTGCTCAGGCTATAAAGAACGCTATAGAAAGCCCGCTGCTCGAGACTTCCATCAAGGGAGCCAAGGCAGTGCTCCTGAACGTGATGGGCGGCTACGATCTGGGAATGCTGGAAGTCAACGACGCAGCAGACCTGGTCGCCAAGGAAGCCGACGAAGATGCCATCATCATCTTCGGTACCTCCGTCAGGGACGATATGCAGGATGAGGTCCGCGTCACCGTCATCGCTACCGGTTTCGAAGACGATCTGGACAAGGTCAAGATCCCCGGAAAGGGTCTGGACGGTCTGGACAAGCCGGAAGAGAAGAACAGCGTGGAGATACAGGAATCCGTGGAAGAGATCAAGAAGGAAACTGATTACAAGCCCGAGAACGATTTCCCGATCCCCGACTTCCTCAAGAACATGGGAAGCAACAATCTCAACCTGTAGACCATTGCAATGCCTAAGGGCGGGCTGATATGCCCGCCCTTTTGTGAATAAAAAATGGGTCCGGAAGGCCGGGCCCGCTTGTGCATGAATATAATAAGCTCGCCCGAAAACAGAATAGTCAAGGAAGCGGCGTCGCTGGCGGAAAAGAAGTACCGCGACAGGACGGGATCCTTCCTTGCTGAAGGGCCCAAGCTCGTAAAAGAAGCCATGCTTTTGGGCAACAGAGTCCGGTTCATCTTTACCCGGGCCGGGGCTGCGGACGCTGAGGCTGCAGAACTTGCAGAAGAAGCAGAAAGCGCGGGCCTGGCCGTGTATATGCTCACCGAGAGCGTGTTTTCAAAAGCTGCTCAGACTCAGACGCCGCAGGGGATCTGTGCGGTGCTTGAGAAGAAGGAGTGCAGCTCCGGCGAGTTTTTTGAAAAAGCAGGAAACGGCTGCATATTGGTGCTGGACAGGCTGCAGGATCCCGGAAACGTGGGAACGCTGATACGCAGCGCAGAAGCCATGGGCTTTGCTGGAGTCCTGTGCATAAAGGGCACCGCCGATCCGTGGCAGCCCAAGGTCGTAAGGGCAGCGGCCGGAAGCCTCCTGAGGCTTCCGATCCTGCTGTGCGAAGACGCACAGCAGGCCCTGGATCTGCTCGCCGGCGCCGGCAAACAGGTCTTTACCGCGGCCATGGAAGCAGAGCTTTCCTGCTGGGACGCGCCGCTTGCCGAAAACGCGGCGATAGTCATCGGAAACGAGGGCGCCGGCGCCGGAGAGCAGCTCAAAGCCGCTGCCACCCTGGTCTCCATACCCATGGCCGGCCGTACCGAATCGCTCAACGCGGCGGTCGCCGGATCCATGCTCATGTACGAATCATACCGTCAGAAAGGACAGAAACTATAACCATGAAAGAAAAACTCAAAGAGCTGGCCCAGCAGGCGAGGGAAAAGATCCTTGGTGCCGCCAGCGTCGCAGAAGCAGAATCGTTCAGGGTGGAATACCTTGGAAAGAAGGGCAAGGTAACGGACATACTCAAGTCCATGAAGGATCTTGCCCCTGAAGAAAGAAAGTCCCTCGGCCAGGCCGCCAACGAGACGAAGGCCCAGATCGAAAAGCTCATCACCGACAAGATGGCGGAGCTCAAGGCTCTGGCAAGGCAGGCCCAGCTTGCCGCCGAGACCATCGACGTCACCGAGCCGGGCACGGTAGTTCCTCTGGGCACCAGGCATCTCATAACCCAGACCATAGATGAGATCACAAGGATCTTCACGTCCATGGGCTTTTCCGTTTCCGAAGGTCCGGAAGTCGAGACGGTGTTCTACAACTTCGACGCTCTCAACGCAGGTCCCAACCACCCCGCGCGCGACATGACGGACACCTTCTACATAGACGACAAGGTGCTGCTCCGCACCCAGACATCCCCGGTGCAGGTACGCACTCTTCTGGCGCAGAAGCCGCCTATCTCGGTCATAGCCCCAGGCAGGTGCTTCCGCTGCGACACTCCGGACGCTACCCACTCCCCGATGTTCCACCAGGTCGAAGGCCTTGTGGTAGACGAAGGCATAACCATGGCGGACCTCAAGGGCGTTCTGGACAGCTTCGCAAAGCAGATGTTCGGATCTTCCACCCGCACCAATTTCCGCCCGCATCACTTCCCATTCACAGAGCCTTCGGCTGAGATGGACGTGTCGTGCTTCAAGTGCGGCGGCAAGGGCTGCAGAGTCTGCAAGGGCTCCGGCTGGATAGAGATACTCGGCTGCGGCATGGTTCACCCCAACGTCCTTAAAGTCGGCGGCCTGGACACCGAAAAGTACACGGGATTCGCCTTCGGCATGGGCGTGGAGCGCATAGCCATGCTCAAGTACGAGCTCGACGACATACGTCTTCTCTACGAGAACGACATACGCTTCATAGAGCAGTTCAAGTAAGGAGGCCGCAAAATGCTAGTACCCATCAGATGGATAAAAGATTATACAGACGTTAACGTAGGCGTCCACGAATTCGTGGACAGAATGGTGCTCTCCGGGTCCAACCTGGAAACCGTCGAGTATTTCGGCCAGGGCATCAGCGGCGTAGTTATAGGCCGCATCAAAAAGATCGAAAGGCACCCCAACGCCGACAAGCTCCTCGTCTGCCAGATAGACGTGGGCAAGGGCGCTCCGGTGCAGATAGTAACAGGCGCCGCCAACATTTTTAAGGGCGCTCTGGTTCCCGTGTGCCTGGACGGATCGCACATCCCCGGGCCGCTCCACGGACAGCCCAAAACTGAAGACGGCGTGACTATCCACAACGGACAGCTCCGCGGGGTCGATTCCTTCGGTATGCTCTGCAGCTGCTCCGAGCTGGGCTTCGATGACAAGGTCGTTCCCGTGGTCAGCAAGGACGGAATATGGATACTTCCGGACGAGTTCGAGCCGGGCCAGGACCTGGTTGAAGCCATGGGCCTGGACGACGCGGTCGTGGATTTCGAGATAACCCCCAACAGGCCGGACTGCCTGTCCATGATAGGCATGGCCCGCGAGGCTTCCGCCACCTTCGGAACGCCGCTGCGCTACCCGGAAACTCAGTGTAAAAAGGTCGCTCCCGAAAAGAGCGAGGACTACATAAAGGTCACCATCGCGCGCCCCGACCTGTGCAAGCGCTACTGCTGCAGAGTCATCAAGGATATCAAGGTCGAGCAGAGCCCCTGGTGGCTGCAGCGCTGCCTGATGTACTCCGGCCAGCGCCCGATCAACAACATCGTTGACATCACCAATTTCGTAATGCTGGAATACGGCCAGCCCATGCACGCGTTTGACATACGCACCGTACGCGGAGCGCACATCATAGTCGATACCGCAGCTGACGGCGAGAAGTTCGCCACCCTGGACGGCACTGAGCGCACGCTCACGGGCTCCATGCTCATGATAAAGGACGCAGAAGGCTCCACAGCCATTGCCGGCATCATGGGCGGCCTTGCCTCCGAGATCGAAGCAGACACCAGCATGGTGCTTGTAGAATCCGCCAACTTCCTTGGCGATTCCGTGCGCCGCACATCCAAGGCGCTGACGCTGCGCACCGAGGCCTCCGGCAGGTTCGAGAAGGGCATAGACCCCAACCTCGCCAAGGACGCCTGCGACCGTTTCTGCTACCTGGTTGAGGCTCTTGGCGCCGGCACCGTCCTGACAGGTGACGTGGACGTATATCCCAACGTCGAAAAACCGGTAGTCCTGAACATACGCGCAAGCCGCATGAACAAGCTCATGGGCATCGAGATTCCCACGGAGCAGATGACATCCTACCTCAACGCTCTTGAGATAAAGACGGAGGTGAACGGCGACATCATAACCGTTACGCCGCCCACGGTAAGGCAGGACCTCCTCATCGAAGAGGACTATGTGGAAGAGATCTCCCGCCTCTACGGTTACGACAAACTTCCGGTAAGGATCCCGGCCCACACCACAGAAGCAAGGCTCACGCCGATGCAGGAGCTCAGGAACCGCACCAAGGACATACTCACAGCTCTCGGCCTCGACGAGATCCAGACCTACAGCTTCGTAAGCCCCAAGGCTTCCGACAAGGTCCGCATCCCGGAGGATTCCTACAGAAGGCAGTTCATTAAGCTCATCAACCCGCTCGGTGAAGACACCTCCGTCATGCGTACCATGATACTGCCCAACGCCCTAGAAGTCCTCTCCACCAACTGGTCCAGGAACATTCCGGCGGCAGCGGTGTTCGAGCTTGGCAACACCTTCTTCAACAACGGCAAAGGAGCCGACGGCCTTCCGGAAGAAAAAGACGCGCTGTGCCTGGCAGCCTACGGCGACAGGGAAGACTTCTACCTCATGAAGGGCAGAGTCGAGGAACTGCTTACTCTTATAGGTGTAAAGGGCTTTGAGTTCGTCACCGAGAGCGCTGATCCCAGCTTCCACCCGGGCCGCTGCGCAGATATACTTAAGGACGGTGAAAAGATAGGCGTCCTCGGCCAGGTGCACCCGGAGATAGCTGAAAGCTATGGAATAGACAGGCCTGTCTACGCGGCAGAGCTCGAATTCAAGCGCATCTCCCAGCTCGTGGACACCGAAAAGAAGTACGAGCCGCTTCCCAAGTACCCGGCGATGGTAAGGGATTTCGCCCTCGTGGTAACAGAAGCAACCAAGGCCGGCGATCTGGAAAAGACCATCAGGAACACCGCAGGCGGCCTGCTCGAGAGCGTAAAGCTCTTCGACGTGTACCGCGGAGTTCCGGTGCCCCCGGGATGCAAGAGCCTCGCGTTCTCGCTCACCTACAGGTCCAAGGACCGCACCCTCACGGACGCGGAGGTAAACGACATCAATACAAAGGTGCTTGCAGCACTTAGAGATAGTTTCAACGCAGTTTTAAGAGAAATATAAAGGAGTCATCATGGGTCAGAACAACAAAGTCACAGTCCTGGTGTTCGGTCAGGAATACACTCTCTCAGGCGATATGCCCAGGGATTATGTGCTCAAGCTGGCAGATAAGGTAGACGCTAAGATGAGGGAGCTGGACGGAGGTTCCGGCGCTCAGCCGATGTCGGCTCTTGCGGTGCTTTCCGCCATGCTGATCGCAGACGAGTATTACACCCTCGACAACGATGTCAACGGTCTTCTGGAGCAGAACCAGAAGCTCTCCGAGAACGCCCAGAGCTACGAGCGCATGTGGGAGGAGCTGAAAGCCAACTACGCTTCCTACAAGGAAGAGGTAGCCAGCATGACAGCCAACCGCGAGACTCTCCAGCGCTACATCGCCGAGAAGGATCAGAAGATCTCATCGCTTTCCGGCGAACTTGAAGAGGAAAAGCGCGCCAACGAAGATCTGCGCGCCAAAGTTGAAGAGCTTCTCGCCAGAGTCCAGAAGAGCGACAACGCGCCTCTGGAAGCGCAGAAGAAGATCGAAGAGCTCGAGACCCGCTGCAGGGATATCGAGAGCAGCTTCTTCGACATCCAGATGGAGAACATCCACCTGAAGAACGACCTGGAGGCTTACAGGAACGGTTCAAGATAGCCCCTGTGTCTCCGGATAAGGAAGAAACATGGACAGCAAGGCCATACGTGTTTTAGAGTACAACAAAATAATCGAAAAGCTGGCAGCGGAATGCTGCAGCAGGCTCACCGCAAAAGGGGCTTCGGAGCTTCTTCCGGACACCGATCCGCTGAAGATCAAAGAAGCCCTTGCGGACACCGCGGAGGCGGTCACTGTCCTCATGAAGAAGGGCACGCCGCCTCTTGGCAATTTCTACGATATAGCAGGGCTCGCGCACCTGGCTGCAAGAGGCGGGGCTTTGACCTGCAAACAGCTGCTGGAGGTGTCGTACAACCTCAATGCGGCAAGCCGCACGCACGCATACCTTTCATCGGATCTGCCGGAGCTTCCCCGCATAGACGGGCTCGTTTCGGCTATATCTGTCTTAAAGGATCTTGAAGCTGAGATCACCCGCTGCATCATCTCGGAGGACGAGGTGAGCGACTCCGCGTCCCCGGAGCTAAGGCGCCTGCGCAAGGCGATACTCCGCCAGAATGAATCCATACGCATCAAGATACAGCAGATCGTAGGCTCTTCGGAGAACAAGCTTTTCCTGCAGGACGCCATAGTTACGCTGCGCCAGGGAAGGTACGTCATACCGGTAAAGCTTGAACATAAAAGCAAGCTGGCCGGCATAGTGCACGACCAGTCCGCTTCCGGCGCCACGCTCTTCGTGGAGCCCCAGGCCATAGTGAACATGAACAACGAGCTGAGGGAGCTGGAGCTTGCGGAGCAGCAGGAAGTGCTGCGAATACTTCGCGAGCTTTCAGGCAGAGTAGGGCTTTCGGAGCTTCAGATCAAGGCCAACCAGGAGATACTCACCAAGCTGGATCTCATGTTTGCCAAAGGCCGCCTGGCCTGCAACATGAACGCCTCGCAGCCCGTCATCAACACCCAGGGCATAGTTGAGCTCAAAAAAGCCCGCCACCCGCTTATAGACCCCAAAAAGGTGGTCCCTATAAACGTGGGCGTGGGCGACGGCTACAGCACTCTGGTGATAACCGGCCCCAATACCGGCGGAAAGACGGTCACGCTCAAGACGGTGGGTCTTCTGCAGCTCATGGCGCAGTCGGGGCTCTTCATACCGGCGGCTGACGGTTCCAGGACCGCGGTCTTCAGGGACATCTTCGCGGACATCGGCGACGAACAGAGCATAGAGCAGAGCCTTTCCACCTTCAGCTCGCACATGACGAATATCGTCAAGATCACGAAGGAATGCGGGCGCGACACTCTGGTGCTGGCGGACGAGCTCGGCGCGGGCACGGACCCCACGGAGGGTGCCGCTCTGGCCATCTCGGTCTTAAACCACCTCTATAACAAGGGTGCAAGGACCATAGCCACCACGCACTACACTGAGCTCAAGAAGTTCGCCATAACCACAAAGGGCGTTCAGAACGCCTCAATGGAGTTTGACGTAGAGACCCTTTCGCCCACGTACAGGCTCATAATAGGCGTGCCGGGCAAGTCCAACGCCTTTGAGATATCGCAAAAGCTGGGCCTCGCCCCGAAGATCATAGAGCATGCGAAGCGCTTCGTGGAGGAAGGTGACGCAGCCTTCGAGGACGTCATCTCGTCCATAGAGGAGAGCCGCAAAAAGATAGAAGAGGACGAAAGGCGTACCGCAGCGCTGCGTGCGGAGCTTGAAAAGCAGAAAGAGCGCATGGACAGCCAGGAATCCAAGCTCAAAGCCCAGAAGGAAAAGTACCTGGAGGAGGCCCGCGAGGAAGCCCGCCTTATAGTGGACGAGGCCCGCGAGAATATAGCCCAGGTGCAGAAGAGCATAGAGGACGCCGCGGCGGCAGCCGACGTGCGAAGAGCCATGGACGAAGGCCGCAGGCGCCTTACCGAAAAGCGCAAGGACTACGCCGCAAAGGCTGAGGAAATAGTTAACTACGAGCAGCCGCAGGCAAAGGACATTAAGCCCGGAATACGGGTCAACGTGCTGTCGGTAGGCCAGAAGGGCACCGTGCTGGACGCTCCGGACGAGAAAGGCGACATGCAGGTGCAGGTCGGTGCTCTTAAGCTCAAGGTCAATATCTCCGGCATCACCCTGGTAAAGGAGAATGTCACCGAAAAGCAGAGGGAAAAGGTAAAGTACTCAAGGCTCACCAACGCCAAATCCCTCAGCGTTCCGATGTCCATAAACGTGGTGGGACAGAGCCTCGCCGACGCTGAGATAGAAGTTAGCAAATATATAGACGACGCCTTCCTCGCCAACCTGGAGACCGTTTCCATAATCCATGGCCGCGGCGCCGGGATCTTAAGGGAAGGCATAGGCAGGCTCCTCAAAAAAGACAAGCGCGTGGCGTCCATCCGCAAAGGCTCCATGGGAGAAGGCGGAGACGGCGTCACGATCGTAACACTGAAAAGGTAAAACAAAAGATGACAGGGGGACGGTTCTCTGTCACATTACAGCAGGTGGAATAATGATCGATTTTAAACAGGAAATTGCAAAGATACTCGCGCAGCACGTGCAGGGCCTTACAGCAGAAGAGATAGCGCCCCTCGTGGAGGTCCCCGCGGACAAGTCACACGGCGACTACGCTTTCCCATGTTTCAGGCTCGCCAAGACCATGCGCAAAGCGCCGCAGCTTATAGCTTCAGAGCTCGCGGCTGCCATAGGCGGCGCAGAGCTCTTCGAAAAGGTAGAGCCGGTCAACGCCTTCGTAAACATGTTCATAAACAAGGAGTTCTTCGTAAGATCGACTCTTACAGAGGTCTTCTCGAAGGGCAGCTTCTTCGGCTCAACGGATCTTGGCGTCGGGAAAAAGGTCATAGTGGAATTCAGCTCGCCAAACATCGCTAAGCCTTTCCACATAGGCCACATACGCACCACTGTAATAGGTAATTCCCTGTACAAGATCTTCGATTTTCTGGGCTACGACGTGGTCCGCATCAACCACCTGGGCGATTACGGCACGCAGTTCGGAAAGATGATAGTGGCCTACAGGCACTGGGGCAGCAAGGAAGAGGTGGAGGCGGAGCCCATAAAGACCCTCCTCGCTTACTACGTGCGCTTCCACGAGGAGGCCGAAAAGGATCCTTCTCTTGAAGAAGAGGCAAGGCTCGCGTTTGCGGCTCTGGAGCGCGGCGACGAGGCTGAAACGGCCCTCTGGCAGTGGATAAGGGACGAGAGCCTAAAGGAGTTCAACCGCGTCTACCGCATGATGGATATAGATTTCGACTCCTGGGCAGGCGAATCATTCTACTCGGACAAGATGCCCGCGGTCATAGAAGAGCTCAGGGAAAAGGGCCTTCTTGTGGAGTCCCGCGGAGCTCAGATCGTGGATCTTGAGCCTTACGGCCTCACTCCGGCCATCATAACCAAGAGCGACGGCACGTCGATATACCTCACAAGGGATCTGGCTGCCGCAATATACCGCAAGAAGACCTATGATTTCAACAAATGCATATACGTCGTGGCCAGCCAGCAGGATCTGCACTTCAAGCAGCTGTTCAAGGTGCTTGAACTCATGGGCTACGGCTGGGCAAAGGACTGCATACACGTCAATTTCGGCATGGTGAGCCTCCCCGAGGGCACGCTGTCCACAAGAAAGGGCAGGGTCGTGTTCCTTGAGGACGTGCTCAACACAGCCGTGGAAAAGACCCGCGACATAGTGCTCGAAAAGGGCGTCAATGCAGAGCTCATAGAGGAGACCGCGAAGACCGTCGGAATAGGTGCTGTGATGTTCAACGAGCTTTCCGCAAGCCGCATAAAGGACTACACCTTCGACTGGGACGAGGTCCTTAACTTCGACGGCGAGACCGGCCCCTATGTGCAGTACACCCATGCGCGCTGCGCTTCGGTGCTTCGCAACGCAGAAGAAAAGTACGGCAGCCTTGCGGAGGACGAAGTGGACGATTCCGGAGCTTTCCGCTGCGGCGTATCCAAGGTCATAGCAAGGGCGCTGGAAAAGGCCGATCTTTCGACTCTTACCGGTCCCGCGGCCTACGATCTTGTAAAGGAGCTGTACGAGTTCCCGGCAGTCGTCATCGAAGCCGCGGCCAAGTACGAGCCTTCCGTTATAACCCGCCACATAGTCGATATCGCGCAGAGCTTCAACAAGTTCTACCACGACGAGCACATAATCGTGGATGATGAGGCGGAGCGCCGCGCCAAACTGATGCTCACCGCCGCTGCCAAGCAGGCAATAAAGAACGGCCTGGGGCTGCTTGGAATCAAAGCCCCGGAGCGCATGTAAAGGAAGTTTATGATCCCTATCTTCAAGAGCAGAAAAGACAGACTCCATCCTTACTTCGGCAACCAACTGAAGAACTTCGTGTTCACGGAGCTTTCAGCGGAGTTTTTGGGCGCGGCAGGCCTCGGTTTCATGGAAGGCGTGCCTGTTCCCATACACGCAGACGACCTTAAGGCGTTTGCTGCGCACGGGCTGTCAACCACGAAGATCGCAGACAACATAGCCATAGTCCTTGGAAGCGACACACAGTTCAGGTACGCAGACAAGTACCTGCAGTTCCTCAACCGCCTGTTCGACGACAAGCTGGTGGAGGTGTTCGCCTCAAAGGCCGGCGAGGCGCTTAAGATAGGGGATTACAGGAAAGGCCTGGCGTATCTTCGGGCCGGAATGCTGTTCCGCCAGGATTCGCAGACCGCGATGTTTGCCTACGCCAGCGGCTGCCGTTACTGGTATCTGCAGCTGGAGGGTTCCGAAGAGGACCAGGAACTGATAAAGATACTCAAATCCGAGGCTCACGAGTATTTCGAGCACTGCACGGACGCATACCCGGAGTTTGCGAAGGCCTGGTACTTCCTGGGCTACGACTACGTCAACCAGGGTCAGTACCAGCGCGCTCAGATCGCCTGGAGGCACTATCTTGATGCGGTTGAGAAAATGCCGCAAACTCCTGAAGATCCCGAGAATATCAAGGAGATCCAGGACCGCATAGCCGAGCTTAAAGACCCCATAAAAATTGAAAAAGCCGTCGCGCTCCTGAATGCCGGCCAGACCATAGACGCGCTGCGCATACTGGAGCCTTATTCGCAGACCGGCTACAGCAAATGGTGGCCTCTTCACATGTATCTCGCGCAGGCGTACAGGGAGCTTGGCTACAATACCGAAGCAATAGAAGGCTATCAGAAAGTGCTGCAGCTTTCGCCGTCCAATGTGGACGCAATGGACGCCCTCGCTGAGCTCTACGCGGCAGCAGGCGAGGCGGAAAAGTCTGAAAAATACAGAAACAAGGCGAGTCTGCTGAGAAAACAATAACGCAGCTGCCAGGGCGAAAAAAGCCAATTTTCCTGTTGACAACTGCAGGGCCTCGCAGTATAATAACAAAGTCGTTGAAAACGATGCCTATTCCGGAGTAGCTCAATGGCGGAGCACTCGGCTGTTAACCGATAGGCTGTCGGTTCGAGTCCGACCTCCGGAGCCATTACTCAGGCGGAGCCATGTGCCCCGCCTGAGCAAACAAGAAACTGTTCGGGAGCCTGCCGGGATGGCGGAATTGGCAGACGCAGGGGACTTAAAATCCCCCGGTAGCAATATCGTACCGGTTCGACCCCGGTTCTCGGCACCAAATTTCATCGCGGAGTAGAGCAGCTGGTAGCTCGTCGGGCTCATAACCCGGAGGTCGTTGGTTCAAATCCTTCCTCCGCAACCACAGGAACGAAAACGAAGCCTCGTGCTTCGTTTTTCGTTTACAAACTGTTATAACAGATCTGATATAAGGCTATCACAGTATTTGGATTAAAAACCGCCGTTTTTTCATGTATTTTGCCTGTAGGCCGTATTCTGATTAGGAATCGGCTTTTTAATTTGTTATTCTATTATCAATAGGAATGCAGTATCGTTCCGTATTTGTTTTCTTGTATTAAAGGAGGAAATCATGAAGACATTAACTAAGGTCATAGCAGCGCTTCTTTGCGTAGTTATGGTATTCGGACTGGCTGCTTGCGGAGGCGGATCTACTCCGGCTAACAACACTCCCGCAAACAACACCACTCCGGCCAACAACGCTTCAAACGACACGCCGCCCGTTAAGGCTATCGTTCTGAAGGCATCTTCACCGGCAGCTCAGGACGCAGCGTGGGGCCTTGCGCTCCAGCGCATGGCTGATTCCATCAAGGAGAAGACCGGCGGAAGATATCAGGTAGACGTTTACCACAAGGCAGCCCTCTCCGAGAACTCCGAGAAGGTCATGACCGAGCAGGTATACACCGGCAACCTGGACATCTGCATCACCCCGGCATCTCTTGCAGCAAGCATCTGGAGCGCTTTCTCTGTACCGTTCCAGTTCGACAGCCGCGAGCATGTCTACAAGGTCCTCAAGTCAGACATAGTCGCTGACATGTGCAAGACCATGGAAGACAAGGGTATGAAGGTCCTCTCCCTCGTAGAGAACGGATACCGCCAGATCACCAACAACAAGCACGAGATCAAGGTCCCCGCTGACACACACGACGTCAAGCTCAGAACTCCGCAGGCTAAGTCCAGCATCGCCATCGCGGAAAAGATGGGATTCCAGACCGTAGCCATCAGCGCCGGCGAGCTCTTCCAGGCACTGCAGCAGGGTACCGCTGACGGCCAGGAGAATGCTCTCAACACCATCTACGACAACAAGTACTACGAAGTCCAGAAGTATCTGACCGTAGTCAACTACAACTGGAGCCCGGCTCTGTTCGGCATCAACCTCGACCTGTGGAACAGCCTTTCCGCAGAGGATCAGAAGATCTTCCAGGAAGTATTCACCGAAGTCGCCGACTGGGCAAACAAGAAGATGGCTGATGAGGACCGTTCCTACATCGACAAGCTCAAGGCTGCCGGAATGCAGGTCTACGAATGCACCCCGGAGGACATAGCTCTGTGGAAGAAGCAGATGGAAGGATCTGACTCCATCTACTTCGAATCCGTAGGCGAAGAGCTCATGAAGAACTTCACCAAGACCGTAAACGACCTCAGATAAACCGGAAAGGGCTTTATCCGGAGCAAAACCATGGATGTATTCAGAAAGATCATAGACATCATCAGAAAGATCGAGACTGTGATCCTGGTATTTATACTTGCTGTGATAGTGGTCACCACTTTCCTGCAGGTTATAGGAAGGTTTACGCCGCTTCCGCTTAAGAGCGTGTTCGAGGAGGTAGCTACTTTCTCGTTCGTGTGGCTCTGCATGATAGGCGGAGGAGCCTGCGCCAGAGAAGGCACTCACATGACGATGGATTTTGTCGTGTCCTATATGCCTGAAAAAGCCAAGAAGTTCGTAAAACTGCTTGGCGACATATGCGGATGCGGAGTCGGCATAGGCATCATCTACGCTGCGACTCTGCTCATCCCAAGGGTAAAGAGGGCTGGCATGACATCCGCCGTCATGATGCTCCCGATCTGGATACAGAACCTCTCTCTTGCGATAGGAGCTGGTCTGATCCTTCTGTGGTCTCTCATAAATATCGTTGAAGATATTTACGTTATCGCTAAGGGAAAGCCTCTTGGGCTTTACCAGAAGCCCGTGAAGAAGGAGGAATAAGGTATGAACGGTAGTATGGTCGCATTACTGCTCGTAGTATTCTTTGGCCTCCTGCTTCTTGGAGTACCCATCATATATACCCTCATGGGTTCGGCCATGATCGTGTATATAGTGTACATGCCAAGGAATTTTACGACGCTTTACCAGAACATGTACGGCGCGGGCGAGTCGTTCTCGCTGCTGGCCATCCCGCTGTTTATCCTCTCAGGCATGCTGATGTCGGGGGGAGGCATAAGTAAGCGGCTCATCGACTTCTTCGAGAAGTTGATGGGCTTCATGAGCGGCGGTCTGGCAATAGTGGCTATAGTCGCCTGCGTATTCTTCGGAGCTCTGTCCGGTTCCGCCCCGGCAACGGTAGCGGCTATCGGCGCAATCATGATCCCGACCATGGTGGAGAAGGGCTACGACAAAGCATGGACAGCGGACCTTCTGGCATCCACGGGTACTTTAGGCGTAATAATCCCGCCCAGTATACCAATGGTGCTCTTCGGCGTCCTGTCCAACACCTCGGTAACAGGCCTGTTCACAGCCGGTATCATTCCCGGCGTGTTCATAGCGCTCTGCTACTGCGTATACTCCTATATCAACTGCAAAAAGAAGGGTATAGGCCTTGCGAAGAAGTATTCCGGAAAAGAGATCTGGCGCTCCTTCCTGGACGCCATCTGGGCTCTGATAATGCCGATAATCATCCTCGGCGGAATCTATTCCGGACTCTTCACCCCGACAGAGGCCGCGACGGTCTCCGTAGTATACGCGCTGATAATAGGGCTCTTCGTTTACAAGGAGCTCAAGTTCAAGGTCCTCGGAGGTATCTTCCTCAAGGCTGCCAAGTCCACCGCCGCCATAGTGATGATAATCACTACGGCTTCGGCTTTCGCTTCGGTGCTTACAAGGAACAACATCCCGACCATAGTGGCCAACTGGATCACCAGCTTTGCCAAGACACCGGCTGTATTCTGGCTGGCGTTCTCGGTGTTCATGCTCATACTCGGCATGTTCATGTCGGTGTCTCCGGCTCTGGTCATACTGACGCCAATACTTACGCCTGCGGTAGAGGCTCTGGGTATAAACAAGATCCACTTCGGACTGGTATTCGTTGCATGGATGTGCATAGGTACCATCACTCCGCCGTTCGGATCGAGCCTCTTCATCACCTGCGGCATAACGGGCATCTCGACAGCCGAATCGTTCAAGAAGGTATGGCCCTTCGTGGCGATATTCGTGGGCGCTGTAATAGTGCTCATGGCCTTCCCTGAGATCTCGCTGCTGCTGCCCAGGCTGGCCGGCGTCATCAAGTAGAAATACAGATAAAACCTCTCAAAATGCAAAAAGAAAATGGCCTTCGGAACTTATCCGGAGGTCTTTTCTTTTGTGCGCAGAGCAGATATAATAGGAGCAGAAACAAGCGGCTGTTCCGCCGCGCAAAAGGAGCAGAACATGGATGAAAAACAGATAAGAAAACGCAATCTCTGGTACTTCCCGCTGGGAACAGTAGGCCGCGATATGGTCTACGTACTGATAACCAACTACCTGCTGATATTCGCGATGTTCACCAGGGAACTCACCAATCCCCAGCTGGCCGCGATCTCGGCTATCATGGTAGCGGCGAGGATATTCGACGGGCTCAACGATCCGATCATGGGCAACATCATCGAGCGCACACGCACCAGGTGGGGCAAGTTCAAGCCGTGGCTTCTTGCCGGCGCGCTCTCCACGACTCTGGTGATAATATTCCTCTTCAACAACAGCCTGCAAGGCTGGCCGTTCATCTGGGCGTTCGGGGTCTGCTACTTCCTGTTCAGCATCACCTACACCATGAACGATATTTCGTACTGGGGCATGATCCCGGCTCTTGGCAGCGACGCCAACGCCAGGAACCAGTTCACATCCAGGGCTACTCTGTTTGCCGGAATAGGCAGCACCCTGGCATCCATGCTGATACCTATGCTTACCGCAGGCGCCATGACCCTGGGCGGAAACACCAGGACAGCTTACGGCATTATAGCCATCATCATAGGTATTCTGGCTCCGGTCTTCCTGCTCTTTACACTGCTTGGCGTACGCGAGAACCGTGACGACATGGCTACCAAGCCGCAGCCTCTCAGCTTTAAGAAGATAATCTCCACTATCACCGGTAACGACCAGCTGCTTTGGATAGCTCTGTGCTTTCTCATCCAGCAGATAGGGAACAACATCATCCTCGGCGGCCTTGGCTCAACCTATATCTACTTCAGCTACGGCTACCGCGGCGGGCTGTACTCGCTGTTCTCGACCGTAGGTGTTTCGGTGACGGCTCTTTTGATGATCTTCTACCCGGTCATCACCAGGCATATGACCAGAAAGAAACTTATGAAGGTGCTACTGCTGGTGGCGGTGATAGGTTACGTACTGATGATCGCGTCGATGGCGCTTTCGGGTATGGCAGGGTTCTGGGTTCTTACCATAGGCTACATGCTGGGTAGCTTCGGACAGTATGGTTTCTACCTGATAATGATGATATCCATACTCAATACCGTCGAGTACAACGAATACAAGCGCGGCACCAGGGATGAAGCGATAATCGCTTCATTAAGGCCCTTCCTGACAAAGCTCGGAAGCGCCATCTCCGTACTTGCGACATCTCTCACATTCATGATCTTCCGCGTGAACAGCATCACGAATCAGATCTCCGCGCTGGAGAACGCGGCAAACGCCGGAAATATTATAGAGGAGCAGAAACTCGCTCAGATCGACGCTGTCCTTGCCGGGGTGGAGAAGGGCCAGACCACCGGATTGCTGCTGGTCATGGTCATCCTCTCCTGCGTTATGCTCTGCATATCGTTCTTCATCTACCAGAAGCGATACAAGATAGACGAAACCGAATACGACCGCATATGCGCCGAGCTCGCCGCAAGGAAATAAGGGACGGTCTTAACGCAAACAAAAGGGCCCTGGTAAGAACCAGGGTCCTTGTTTATTGGTCTTGTTGCAGGGGGCGCTACTCTGTGATCGCCCAGACGCGGACGGGAAGGCCGGTGGCGCCTTCAAAGCGCGGCCATGCGGCAAACAGCACCGCGCCGGCAGGAGCTACCTTGTCCAGGTTGCACATCACTTCTATCTGAAGCTTGCCCTGCTGCAGGACGTAGCGCTCGCAGGCGAGATCCTCTGCCTTGGCAGCTTCTTTGGAAGCGTCGGTGTCCAGAGCTTCGTGACCGTTGGCCGCAGCGTTGCGGACTTCGTAGATGTATTTAAGAGCATCGAGCGACCAGCCCGGGAAGTTCTCGCTGCCGTCTTCGGCTATACCGGAGAGCTTGTTCATGTCGGGCCAGTTCTTGTACCAGTCGGTGCGCAGCGCTACGAAAGCTCCGTCGGGGATGGGGCCGTACTTGGCTTCGTATTCCTTTATGTCTTCAGAGGTCGCGGCGTAGGTAGGATCTTTTGCGACCTTCGGAGTGATGTCTATGACGCAAAGCGGCCAGACTCCGTTTTCGACCCCGAACTTCTCGGAGAGGTCTGCTCCTTTGATGAAGTGGCCCGGGAAATCGATGTGTGTTCCGAACTGGCCAGGGAATTTGAAGGTCTGGATGAGGCATTCCAGCATGGGGTTGCCCCAGTCGAAGACTGTCTTTGACAGCTCTACGCTGCCCTCGGGGATTCCGGCCCAGTAGGGGCTGCTGTTGTTCATGGAGTGCGAAAGCTCCACCCATTTGAGTTTCTTTGCGCCTTCAAGCGCGTCCCACAGTTTGTACATGATGCCTCCTTTGCATACGGCTTGTTATTTGTTTGACGCTGACAGTATAACACGTTTTTTGTACGGATGACAAGAGCTTCAGTGAATAACTATATCTTGAGTGCTGTGTGCTTTCTTGGTATAATATATAGTATGTATGAGGCTATAACTGAAAAAACAGAAGAAATACGGCAGCTGCTTGACCGTTACGACCAGGCGGACCTGGCAGCCTCGGAGGATACCGCCCAGCAGCTCGCAAAACTGGACAGCTGCGGTCCGGGGAATAATCCTGCTTTAGAACAGTACCTTTCCGAGCGCACCGCGGTGGCAAAGGATTCCGCACGTTCCAAAGCGATACTGCAGATCCTGGGTACAGGAAACATGCCTAAGAAGGCCGCTGCGGACATGGCTGCAGAAGACCCGCAGTTCCCGGCGCTTTTCGACAAGTTCTTTAAGAGCAGCAGGGAATTCCAGAGGCTCTGCGGCATCAGCTGCGCTGCGGATCTTTCCGGCACGGAGCGTGAACGCTACGAGCAGATATTCATAAAGGATTTTGCGCCGCAGGCTGTAAAACAGCGCAGCCACCTCAAAAATCAGATCAAAAAAGCCTGCCACGAGCTGGCGGACCTGATCGATATACGCGGCCTGGTGCGCGAGAGCCGCAGCGCAGTCATAGGCGCCATGGAAGCCGACATAGAGCGCTTCTTCCGCACCACGGACGTCACCGTCCACAACCTTACTACTATCAACACCCGCAATTTCGACTCGTATGTAAGCAGCTTTGTTAGCCGCGGCCAGGGAACGCTGCACTTTTTCCACGCGCGCTCCATAGTATTCGAGGGCGGGATCAAGCCCCTGGATTACGTCATGGGGGTCGTGCTTAAAAACGCGGATCAGCACCTTCTGGACGGAATATCGTTCCTTGTGGAGGTGGACCGCAGGCAGGGCACAAAGTACGTAAACTGGCTGACGCAGGCTGTGGAGGGCAAAAAGTCCGTAGGCAACGCGGAGCTTGCGCAGGTGGCCGATAAGTTCACCCGCGAGCGCATAGTGCAGCTGCTTTCTGAAAACCCCACGTACTCTTCGATCTTCGAGCTCAACCGCGTGCGCATAGCCCGCGAAGCCAGGGTAAAGCGCGGCCTTCTGGACGCCATACCGCGCAGCTATCCGGAGCTGTTCCCGCTTGCGCGCGCCATGTTCCGCCATTTCGTGCTGCACATAGGCCCCACCAACAGCGGCAAGAGTTACGACGCCATAGAAGCCCTAAAACACGCCGACAGCGGTATATATCTTGCGCCGCTGAGGCTGCTCGCATACGAAAAGTACGAGGAACTGAACGAGGCCGGTTGCCTGTGCAGCCTCAAGACAGGCGAGGAACAGGTCTACGTTAGGGACGCCCGCCTGCAGAGCTCCACCATAGAGATGCTGGACTTCATGAAGCAGTACGAGGTGGCGGTCATAGACGAAGCCCAGATGATAGCCGACCCGCAGCGCGGCAGTTCCTGGACCATGGCCATACTGGGCGTGCAGGCCCGCACCATACACGTGTGCCTTGCACCTGAAGCCGAAGAGGCGGTCTGCGCCATGATAAACGCCTGCGACGACACTTACGAGATAGTGCGCCACAAGCGCTTCGTGCCGCTTCATTACGAAGAGGATTCGCCTGTGGTCTTTCCGGCAAGGGTGGAGCGCGGCACGGCCTTCATAGTGTTTACCCGCCGCGACGTGCACGCTGTTGCAGGAGAACTGCAGAGGGCTGGCTACCGCTGCAGCGTCATCTACGGGGCTCTGCCCTATGATGTGCGCCGCAACGAGGTGAAGCGCTACATGGCCGGCGAGACCGACATAGTAGTCGCGACCGACGCCATAGGCATGGGCCTCAACCTTCCGATAAAGCGTATAGTTTTTTTAAGAGTCTGGAAGTTCGACGGCATAGAAAAGCGCGAGCTCGTGCCCACCGAGATAAAGCAGATCGCGGGCCGGGCAGGGCGCTACGGCATGTTCGACGAAGGCCTGGTAAGTTCTGAGGAGGATCCCAGGCTTGTGCGCCGCAGCCTGGACGCCGTGCTTCCTCAGATCAAAGAAGCCCGCATAGGCTTCCCGTTCTCCCTTATAGGCATAGACGGTACCGCTTCGCAGCTAATGAAGAAATGGTGCGAGATAGAGCCAAAGCCCGGTTTTGAGGTGGCGGATCTTTCGCGCGAGATAGGCCTGGCCGAAGAGCTTGAGCGCGAGTCCGATGACAAGACCCTGGTCTACACCTTCGTAATGTTCCCGTTCGACGACAAAAACCGCGAGCTCAAGGACATCTGGTACAAGCTGTTCCGCACCGAGAACAGAGGCCGCAAGCGCAGGTTCATGGAGTACCTGCCGGCCGAGCCTGACGAGGGCGTATCCCTGGAGCAACTGGAGCTGGAGTTTAAGATCTGCGATCTCCTGTACCATTACGCCGACGCGTTCGTGGAAAAAGGTACCGGCGCGCTGCAGGAGATAAGCATACGCAAGAACCAGATCTCCGAGACCATAATGGAAAAGCTTTCAAACGAACGCCTCAAGATGCGCAGCTGCCGCATCTGCGGCCGCCCGCTGCCGTTCCACAACAAGTACGACATCTGCCCGCGCTGCTACCGCGAGAGAAAATAGATGACAGGGCTGAGACGCTGAGCTACAGTGCTCTTCGTCTCACCGCTCTTTGATCTCATCGAGCCTTCCTGTTGTCAGGCCCGCTTCAATCAAGCGCTAGCCCGAGTTCGCCTGCAGAACACTGTAGCTCAGCGTCTCAGCCCTGTCATTACTTCTTCTTGTCATTCAGCAGCAATGCGTGTATAATTATAAAAAGGGCGGGAAGCTGCCCGGATTTTGGCGTATACTATTCGCATTTATATGAAAAAGGGTCATAATGGGAAAGAAGTCAACTAAGGAAAACAAGAACGTCTATCAGCTCAGCCGCGAGGCTTTAGAGCTGACCCGCGACGCGGCAAGCGAGGTCCTGGAATTCATAAGTCCGGAGCGCATAGAAAAGATCGAGAGCGGCAAGACTATCCCGCATCCGGACGAGGTGCTCGCCATGGAAGAGGGCTACAAGAATCCTGAGCTGTGCAACTACTACTGTACGCACGAGTGCCCGATAGGCATGCAGTACGTGCCGGAGGCAAAGCTAAAGGATTTCTCGCAGGTCACAATAGATATTATCGCTGCGGTGAATTCGCTCGTGGAGGAAAAGGACAGGCTCATCGGTATAGCTGTAGACGGCCGCGTCAACGACTTTGAACGCAAGGATTTCGATGCAATACTCAAAAAGCTGGACAACGCGGAGCGTTCCATCCAGGGCATGAAGATCTGGATCAAGCACGCCGCCGCATCCGGAAAGCTCGACGAGGCAAAATAGATCAAAAGGGTCTTAAAGGGAAAACAAGGGGTCATTCTGATGAAAAAAACTTGGAAGGAAATGAAGGAGAAATGGGGCTCGCTGGTGCTTGGCGCCTGCGTTGTCATCGCATTTTTCCTTATAGTGTCCAATATAGGTATCGTGTGGAACTCTCTGCACGCTATCATAAGGGCTATAACGCCCATACTGGTGGGCTGCGGGGTAGCCTACATACTCAATCCGTTTGCCAAATTCTACGACAGGACCATCTTCGGCCGCATGAAGAACCGCAAGGCATCGTGGATACTGTCGGTCATCCTTTCTATCATCATCCTGCTCGTCCTGATAGCTCTGGTGCTTTACACCCTCATTCCGGAAATGATAGGGAGCATCACCAACTTCGCAAATAACATAGAAAGCTACCTGGCGTCCTTAAACCGCCTGATAGACAGCATCAACCTGCCTAACTCCGACCTCATCGATTCCATCAAGGAACTGATAAGCAACGAAGGCAACCTGATATCCAGGGGAATGCAGTTCCTGGTAAACAACATCCCGGCGATAATCCAGCGCTCCACGAGTTTTACCAGAGACACCGTTAACGTGCTCATCGGCTTCATCCTTGCAATATACTTCCTGTCCGGAAAGAAGAAGCTAAAGAGCTGGATCAAGCAGGGCCTGTGGCTGGTCACAAAAGAGAAGCACTACGAAAACGTAGTAAATGTCGGAAGGCGCTTTAATTCGATATTCGCCAAGTACATAACCTGCGAACTGATAGACGCTATCATAGTTGGTGTCATCAACTATATTTTCATGCTTATCCTGGACATGCCGTATTCAATAATGGTATCCGTCGTGGTAGGCGTTGCCAACCTGGTGCCCACGTTCGGCCCCATCGTAGGTGCAGTAATAGGAGGTCTGGTGCTGCTGCTGGCAAATCCCATCAATGCGTTGTGGTTCATCATCTTTACTATAGTGCTCCAGACCATAGACGGATACTGGATAAAGCCCAGGCTCTTCGGCGACGTTCTGAATGTGTCCGGCGTTCTGATCCTTATCTCGATCATAGTGTTCGGCCGCATATTCGGCGTGATAGGCATCTTCCTGTCTATACCTCTGGCCGCGATAATCGTCTACATCATCCAGGAGTTCGTAGTGCCCAGCGTGGAAAGGAAGAAGGCGGTGCGAAGTGAGACGGCGGAAAAGCCAGAAGCCGCGGAATAAAACATCCGGGGCAGCCTCAGGATCGGAGAATAAAAAAGAGAGCATTCAAGTGTTTTCTGCTTAAGCATTATGAATACTCTCTTTTGTTTTAGTTTTTAGGACTGTTTCCTACGCCGAGACCAGGCTGCTCATGTCGTAGAACCCGGGGGCCTGCTTTATCAGGAACTCGGCGGCCGATACTGCGCCTTCTGCGAACAGGCTGCGGCTCTCGGCGCGGTGCTCGAGCTTGATGCGCTGGGATTTCGTGGCTATGTAGATCTCGTGAGTTCCTACTTCGTTGCCCAGGCGTACGGCCGAGATGCCTATATCCTGCGGCTGGCGCTTGCCGCTTCCGCTGCGGCCGAGGACGAACTCGGCGTCCGGGCGGACTTCCTTTATGGCGTTCCCCAGCATCAGCGCGGTGCCGCTGGGGGCGTCCAGTTTGCGGTTGTGGTGGTATTCCACGATCTCTATGTCCGCGTCCGGGAAGAACGCTGCGGCAGTCTTTGCCAGTTTTGTGAGCACGGCAACGCCCAGCGACATGTTTGCGGACATGAATACCGGAACGGTCTTTGCGCACTCGCGCACCATGGCGGACTCTTCTTCGGTGTAGCCGGTAGTGGCTATCACGACCGGGATCCTGCGCTCCGCCGCGTAGGAGGTGAGAGCCTTTGCCGCCGCGTGGTTGGAAAAGTCTATTATGCAGTCCGCTTCGCCGGTAAATTCAGGCAGGCTGCGGTACTGGTTTCCGCTGCTCTGCGGGTAGTCGGGGCTAACGAACGCCACTATCTCGTGCTTGCCGCCGGAAACTATCTCAGCCACGGCTTTTCCCATGGCGCCGGTGCTTCCGTGAAGGATGATCTTCATTGTGTTCTCCTTAATGACTGTTGATCCGGATGACCCGTCTGTTTTCTACACGTTGATGCCCTGTTCGCGCATCTGCTGCAGCATTACCGCCTCCTTGTCCTTGGACATGGGTACCAGCGGCAGCCTCAGGTAGTTCTCGCCGAAGCCCATTGCGGCAACAGCTGCCCTTACCGGGATGGGGTTTGTCTCGCAGAAGAGGCTGCGGATGAGCGGAGTGAGCTCCAGCTGGATCTTTGCGCTGCGGGCTACGTCGCCGTCGAAGAAGCTCTGGCAGAGCTCGACGGTCTTTTTGGGCAGGATGTTGGAGATCACGGAGATGACGCCGTCGCAGCCGACGGAGAGCATCGGGGTTATGATGCCGTCCTCGCCGGACCACATGCAGAGACGGTCGCCGCAAAGAGCCATGGTCTCTACGATCTTTTCCATGTTGCCGTTGGCTTCCTTGATGCCGACGATGTTCGGGTGGTCGGCAAGAGCCGCGTAGGTGGAAGGCTCAACGTTCATGCCTGTGCGGCCGGGAACGTTGTAGATGATCTCGGGCAGGGGAGAGCTGTCGGCGATCGCTTTGTACATCGCGACGAGCCCTGCCTGGGTGGTCTTGTTGTAGTAGGGGCTTACCAGAAGGCCTGCATCGTAGCCCATGTCCGCAGCGACCTTGGTGAGCTCTATAGCGTAAGCTGTGTCGTTGGAACCGGTGCCTGCTATCATCGCTACGCGGCCGCCCGCAAACTCGATGGACTTTTTGAACACTTCGCGGTGCTCTTCGTCTGAGAGGGTGGCGCACTCGCCGGTGGTGCCGCAGATGACCAGCGCCTGGACGCCTTCTTCTATCTGCCAGTTGATGAGCTTTTCGAGGTTTTCGTAGTCTACGCCTTTTTCTGTCATGGGTGTGACCAGTGCTGTTGCGACGCCTCTGAAAATAACTTTCTTCATTTTGTTCTCCTTTCAGTGCCGGTATGCCAGGCTGCTCTTGTTTTGCGAGCATCGTGGCATTCGGACTTTTTGTGAATGGCCGGAGGTAATAAAACAGCCGGACTTAAGGCCGGCCTTACATACTGTTCAAAACAAAACGCGTTTGCGCTCCGTGAACAATTGTAACAGCTCTCCGCCTAAGCGACAGTCAGCCGGGTATTTCCCGTCTGCCCAGATGCGCCTCTGCCTTGCGCACCTTCGGCGGCGATTCCTTTCCTGCTCTGCGCTCCTTGCGGGGGAGTATACCTGCTCTGTGCTCCTTGCGGGGCTTGCCTGCTGTGCAGAGCGCTACTTTTAATGCGCCGCGCCTCTATTAACAATTGTGTCCGCAGATATCTCTGTGGATTTTGTATATTCTATACTATATCCGCCCGTTGGTCAAGTGTTATATTTTAATTAATTGCAGAATTAAAGCAAAAGGCTATTACAGCCAGTAGATGTCGCGTATGATAGCCTCGGCAAGCTCGGTGTTCAGACTTCCGGACACGCTGTCGTAAGTATAGATAAGGTTGACCCCGGGGTAGATGTCTGCCACCGCGTACAGTCCGGGCTTCCAGTCGTTGCGGGCTCGATATTCGTCGGTCAGAAGGCCGCAGTGCTCGTGGAATATCAGAGCCCCGTCCCTGCGCACACCGATAAAATCCGGTGAGATCAGCTGATCGCCGATGCTGAGCACTTCGTCATAGTGGAAGGGGATCAGCAGGGAATCGTAGATCTCGAACAGCAGCGCCTCGGATTTGGACCGGCAGAAGACGCCGCGCCTTGTTGGATGCACTTTGTATTCCAGGTGGTCCGTGTTTTCGCAGTAGGGCATGGACGCCCACTCGTAGGGGTCCATGCTGCCGATGTTCAGACGGACCTCACGCGGGAACTCGTTTTGCGAAGGGTTGGGATATGTGAAGCCGCTGTCCGCCAGCCCCGGGTTGAGGATCCTGAGCGGATCCAGTTTTTCGAAGTGCTTTGGAAGATCTGGCAGCATCTGCATAAGATCCAGCGACTGCATCTGGCTGACAGCCTGCGAAAGAAGCACCTCGTTGCCTTTGAGCCTTCTGAGGAGCTCCCTTTGGAAGGCCCTGTTGGCAAGAGTATAGATCCTGGCTGTGTCTCCGTTGATCTGCCGTTGCTTTCTCCGGCCGTTCTGGTAGGAAACTGAGAAAAAACGCACACGGCCACCGGTCACGGATATCATAAGAGAGTCTTTTCTGGCCTTGTTGACTGTTTTGGTCACAGTTTTGACATCCGAACGCATAAGTGTGACCATATGGTTTAGTTCCTGCAAATAATCCATGGGTATATGTCTTTCTAAGTGGTAATATTTGTAATTAATATACGATAAATGTTAAATATTGTCAAGTAAAATGTGGTAATAATTCTAACAAATAGGATTTGTCCGGGGCTGTTGTTAGTATAGAGAGTGCTTATAAGGAATCACTGGTCACAATTGAGCCAGAAATGGGCTAAAATGTGACATTTTTTGTCGACATGACGATTTATTGTTGACAAATACCCCAGCGGGGTATATTATAAGAGCAGAAACAGATACCCTCTGGGGGTAAAATAGTTAAAATAAAACCGTTTAATTACAAACAACCCCGCAATATGATCTGCAGGCAGAAATGTGATCGGGGAAATGATGGATCTTATGACTATGCAATTGGAGGTCGCAAATGGCTGAGTTAAAATATGATGCGGTGATGACCGAAAATACAAAGTGCTGCTGCGGATGCGCCGATGGGTCCGGCGAGGATCTTCAGACCGGACGCACAAAGCACCGTGGTGAAAAAGAATACAAAGATCTGATGAACCGCCTCAAGAGGATAGAGGGGCAGGTGCGCGGGCTTCAGAAGATGCTGGAGCAGAACGCGTATTGCCCGGACATTCTGGTGCAGGTGTCCGCGGTCAATTCGGCGCTCAACAGCTTCAGTAAGACGCTTCTGGCGTCGCATATGAAGAGCTGCGTGGTGGACGATATCCGTGAAGGCCGCGAGGAAACTATAGACGAGCTCGTGGCGACACTGCAGAAAGTGATGAAGTGACAGGGGGACGGTTCTCTGTCACATGAAGAGAATGACAGGGGGACGGTTCTCTGTCACATGAAGAGAATAAAATGGAACAATACAATGTTACAGGAATGAGCTGCGCGGCGTGCAGCGCGCGTGTGGAAAAGGCAGTAAGTAAGGTCCCGGGGGTGACGAGCTGCTCGGTGAGTTTGCTTACGAATTCCATGGGCGTGGAGGGCACGGCCTCGCAGGAGGAAATAATTAAGGCAGTAGAGGACGCCGGCTACGGAGCAAGCCCAAAGGCAGGACGAAGGCCGGCTGGATTCGGTGTTGCAGGCAGCGATATATCCGGGCAGCCGGGCCGCGCGGAGGGTTCCGCGCCTTCCTGGGCGGACGCTGAAGCGCTCAAGGACCACGAGACGCCGAAGCTCCGCAAGCGCCTGATCTTTTCGGTCATCGTGCTGCTGGTGCTCATGTACTTTTCCATGGGGCACATGATGTGGGGCTGGCCGGCTCCGGCGGCGTTCGAAAACCATGTGTTCTTGGGCGTTTTCGAGATGCTGCTCGCTATCATCGTCATGATCATCAACGGCAAATTCTTCACCTCGGGATTTAAGAGCCTTCTGCACGGCGCGCCCAACATGGACACGCTTGTGGCGCTGGGCTCGGCGGCTTCGTTCGGCTACTCGCTGGCGGAGCTCTTCATAATGATACTTGCGCAGGGCAGGGGCGATAACGCCACCGTCATGCACTACGGAATGAACCTGTACTTCGAGTCCGCGGCCATGATCCCCACGCTTATAACGGTCGGAAAGATGCTGGAAGCCATGTCCAAAGGCCGCACCACCGACGCGCTGAAGGGCCTGATGCAGCTGGCCCCCAAGACCGCCGTGCTGCTGATAGACGGCGTTGAGACCGAAGTCGGCATCGAAGCTGTGCAGGCCGGAGACATCTTCGTTGTGCGCCCCGGGGAAAACGTGCCCGTAGACGGCGTCATAATCGAAGGCGCTACCTCCATCAACGAATCGGCGCTAACCGGCGAGAGCATCCCGGTGGACAAAGCCGAGGGCGACGGCGTTTCGGCCGCTACGATAAACCAGCAGGGCTATATAAAGTGCAGAGCGACAAGGGTCGGCGAGGACACCACCCTTGCCCAGATAATCAGGACAGTTTCGGATGCGGCAGCCACCAAGGCGCCGCTGGCAAGGATAGCCGACAAGGTATCGGGGATCTTCGTGCCTGCGGTCATCGGTATCGCGCTGCTGACCCTGATATGCTGGCTTATTGCCGGCAGGGAGTTTGGTTTCTCCATAGCCAGGGCGATCTCTGTGCTGGTCATCAGCTGCCCCTGCGCGCTGGGGCTTGCCACTCCGGTGGCTATAATGGTGGGCAGCGGTGTTGGCGCAAAGAATGGAATTCTCTACAAGACCGCGGCTTCGCTTGAGGGCGCCGGGCGCACGCAGGTGGTCGCGCTGGACAAGACAGGCACCATCACGGAGGGAAAGCCTGTCGTGACGGATATAATACCGGCGGAAGGGACGGACGGATCCGCAGATGACACGGGCCTGGACGCTGCTTCAGCCAGGCTGCTGCTTCTTGCGGCGGCGCTGGAAGCTAAAAGCGAGCACCCGCTTGCCAAGGCGGTCACCGAAAAGGCGCAGGAGGTGTTCGGCGCCGGCTCAGGCAGCGCCGGAGTGGGTAATGCCGGAACGGCCGGAGCGGGCATCGCAGCGCAGATCCCGGAAGTTACTGATTTTACAGCACTTCCCGGCAACGGCCTTACAGCAAGGCTTGCCGACACAGTCCTGGTCGGCGGCAGCTACAAATACATCGCGTCGCAGACAGAGGTCCCGGCACAGCTGCGGAGCAAGGCGGAGACCCTGGCGTCCGAAGGCAAAACACCGCTGCTGTTCACAGCGGACGGAAAGCTTGCAGGCATCATAGCGGTCGCAGACACCATCAAGGAGGACTCTGCCCAGGCCATAGAAGAGCTGAAGGGCATGGGAATCAAGGTGGTGATGCTTACCGGTGACAACGAGCGCACCGCAAAGGCCATAGGCGGCCAGGCAGGCGTAGACGAGGTCATAGCTGGCGTGCTGCCGGACGGCAAGGCGGACGTTATAAAGCGCCTCAAAGAGGAGGGCAAGGTCGCCATGGTGGGCGACGGCATCAACGACGCTCCGGCGCTTACTGTTGCGGACACAGGTATCGCGATAGGTGCAGGCGCGGACGTTGCGATCGACGCCGCGGACGTGGTGGTGATGAAGAGCCGCCTCACGGACGTTACCGCAGCCATACGCATGAGCCGCGCGACCATACGCAACATCCACCAGAACCTGTTCTGGGCGTTCTTCTACAACATCATCTGCATCCCGCTGGCCATGGGGCTCTACGGCATCGCCATGAAGCCCATGTACGGCGCAGCGGCTATGGCGTGCTCGAGCTTCTTCGTGTGCATGAACGCGCTGAGGCTTAACCTGGTAAAGATCCACGACGCGAGCCGCGACAGAAAGATAAAGCAGAAACAGACGGCAGTCCCCGGCAGCACCATTGCGGCGCAGCCGGCAACAATAGACAACAACACATCGGAGGAGGAAAAAACGATGACAAAGACACTTAAGGTTGAAGGAATGATGTGCGGCCACTGCGAGGCGCGCGTAAAGAAGGCTCTTGAGGCGATCGAGGGTGTTAAGGAAGCTGTAGCGGATCACAACAAGGGGACCGCTGTGGTAACTCTCGAGGCAGAAGTTGCAGACGAAGTTCTTGTAAAAGCTGTGGAAGACCAGGATTACAAGGTCCTTGGCGTTGAAGGCGAGGATGCGCCTTCCGGAAGGCACAGAGGAAGCAGGCTGAACGGCTAGTTTGCCGGGAGATCAGCACTATGGCAGACATTTTCGAAGGACTGAGCACCGAAGGCTGGAAGGCTGGCTGGGAGCCTGGAAAAGAGATCTTCCTCGGCTACGAGAGCGAAGTCGAAAAGATAGAGCAGAAATACCCGGTCGGGACGGCAGAGACCGTCTCTGCCGGCAGCGCATCTGCCGCGCCTACCGTCTTTTACGGCGCGTCCAATTTCCGCATGTGGAAGAACCTGGACAAGGATCTGGCGCAGTTTTGGGCTCAGAATCACGGCTTTGGCGGAGCAACTGACGTCCTGCTGATGCACTACGCCAGGCGCATTCTCTTTCCGTATCGCCCGGGCATCGTCGTCGTGCAGTCCGGATCGAACGATTACATGGGCCTTTCCGGCAGCTTGCAGCAAAAAGCCCGGACGAGCCTGGAACTGAAAAAGCACATGTACCGGTACTTCCTTTCGAAGCTTCCGGACACGCGCTTCATAGCTCTTGGCGCACTCCTCATGCCTGGTTTTGCGCAGGCAACAGAGCTTTCGCTTCTGATCAACGAGGAACTGAAGGGGTTCTGCGAACAGACGGAGCGTTTAAGCTACGTGGATCTTGCACCGCTTACTTATGACGCCGCGTCCGGTACCTACCGTACAGAGCTCTTCAAATCCGACGGGATCCACTTAAGCCGCGACGGCCAGCTTGCCCTCTGCGAGCAGTTCATAAGGCCGGTACTGGAATCGGCAGGCTGATTCGTATATTGATTATTGTTATATATTATTAAAGCGCTTAAATAATCTATCTATTTAGGTGCTTTTTTTGTAACGAATCTGTATCGAAAATGTTATAATGATATCAAACGTTACTTATTGTTAAGTGAGGTACAGATATGAGTATGAAGAAGGTATTCAGTATTATCATGTCGGTCGTTATGATCCTCTCTGTGTTCACGGGCTTTGCACCGCGCGCCTATGCTGCGGACGGTGTTACGGTCAGTACACAGCCTGTTGAAGGATCCAAAGACCTGCAAGTTATCAGACCTGCAGGAGCAACCGTAAAGACAGTCGATACTTCGAAATTCGACCTGCCGGAACCGGATGCTCTTTTTGCTGAGTATGTAGACAAGGCATTCAGCCGCAGCCCGGAGTCTGTCCGCGGGATGGGTTCTTCGACGATCAGCGGCGAAAAAGAAGCTCTGGTCTACAGCAAGCTTAGTGAGATGATAAAAGCGGTCGCCGACGGCGAGCGCGCTTCCACGGTGTTCGAGCTCAGCCTCAGCGATCTTGGCATACTCAAGAACCAGTACACCGCAGAAGACCTCGGTGTGGCGGCGCTGGTGGAAGGTGGAGATTTCTCTCAGGCTGCGATAGATGCAATGTATGCGCTGACTGCTTACGACATGGACCTGGTCCTTGATCAGCTCCTGTACAGGCTTCCATACGATCTGTATTGGTTCGATAAAACGACAGGTATCGGCTGGGAAGATTTCGGCCTTTCGTACGGAGTTGACAGCAGCGGCCAGGAATATGTCTTTTTTACCGGCAGCCATAAGGTCTCCTTTGCTGTAGCTTCGGAATACGCACAGGCCGGCCAGCAGTATATGGTAGACACTTCGGTAGGCGAGACAGTTCAGGAAGCAGCCCAGACCGCAAGGAATATGGTGGGCGAGTTCTCCTCGTATTCTGACTACGAAAAACTCGAAGCGTACAAGGGCAGGATCTGCGACATCGTATCCTACAACGATGCTGCCGCAGAAGATGATTCCACACCCTACGGCAACCCCTGGCAGCTGATATGGGTCTTCGACGGAGATTACAATACAAATGTAGTCTGCGAAGGCTATTCCAAAGCGTTCCAGTACCTCTGCCAGCTCTCCGACTTCGACAGCCCGTTTGTTCAGTGCATCAGCGTCAGCGGCCAGATGAGCGGCGGCACCGGAGCAGGCCCCCATATGTGGAATGTCGTCAAAATGGACGACAACACTAACTATCTCGTAGACATAACGAACTGCGATTCCGGCAGCGTAGGCTACCCGGATCTGCTCTTCCTTAAGGGCGCAAGTGGCAGCGTGTCCGGTGGCTACACCGTCAGCGGCGTATCCTACACTTACGATGATGCGATGTACAACCTGTACTCGAATTCCGACCTGGAGCTGTCCGGAACCGATTACGAGCCCGGCCAGGCCGTGGACCCCGGAGACAACGGGTTCTATGCGTATGCGGAGAACTACTATGCGGAGTGGACGCCTTCGAGTTATCCTACTCTGAGAGTAATTGCTAATGCAGATAAAGGTGAACTCAGTTATCAGTGGTTTAAGGGCAACGACGCTATAGTAGGCGCTACTCTTTCGGAGTATACCGTCGATACAGTTTCTGAACAGTATACCTATTTCTACTGCCTTGTAGAGGATGATTACGGTCATGCTGAGAGGATCGAGTTCCAGGTCACTTTCTATAATGAGTTCTATTTCAGTGAGATCTATCCCAGTGTTGATGGAATACTGGCGGCTCCTGGTTCAACTCTGGATTTAGGTGCGTACATCTATACTCAATATGGTGGCTTCCGTAGCGAGTGGTCCCAGTATGATTTCAGCAGCAATGAATTCAAGATCATCAGCGGAGCTTCAAACAGTTCGTATACAGTAACCGTTGGTGACTCCAATCAGGTATATCGTCTTACGATCTATGACGATTTCGGCAACAGTCAGTATCACGATTTCTTCATCACATCCGCTGCAAACTCTTTGTCAGCAGTTCTGGATGAGACGCTTACATTTGATCTGCCGTCTGGCGGAAAAGTGATAACGTTTGTTCCGGATGAAGACGGATATTATGAGGTATTACCATCCATACTTACTGATGAATCTGAATTGTTTGTAAACTATGAGTTTGGCACAATAGACGGAAGTAATTATTTTAGCTCTTTTTCTGGCAGCATGAATTCCGAACAGGGGTTTGTTGCAGCCAATACTTACCTTGAAGCAGGTACTACATATTATTTCTGTGTATATAATAGCAACTATACGGATACAATCAGAGCTTCTGTAAGATTCCAGAAACACGACACCAATGGCCTGGTTGCATATGCAGCAGGTACGCAGGAAGGTTACAGAAATTATTATATAGCCCTAAACGAGAGCGTTGAACTTGCTGTTGATGCGCAAGCAAATAAAGGTGCGTTGCATTTTCAGTGGTTTGATCCGAACGGGTATGAGATAGAAAACGCTACATCAGCTTCTTTCATCACCGGTTCAATAAACCAGCATATGGTATATCGCTGCCAGGTAACAGATGATTATAACAATTCCGTTAACGTTTGGTTCTATATCTATATTGATAACGGATTAAAAGTCTATGTGGCAGGAACAGATAATTCAAGAGAGGACTATTGCGTTGAGCCAGGTTCGATCCATACTCTGGAGATCAGTGTAGAAGCTGTAGAAAAGGATGGTTTGAGCTACCAGTGGTATTCGTATACCAATGAATATGGAGATGATCTGATCGAAGGTGAAACCGGCACATCCTTCACGACTCCGGGAATAACGGAGTATGTTGAATACTATTGCAACGTTACAGATAAATTTGGCAATTCAGACTCTGCATGGTTCGTTTTCCAAATAGATAATAACTTCCATGCTTATGCTGCGGGCACTGAATACAATTTCAATGATCTTTATGTGGATCCCGGTGAAGCTGTTACACTGGAAGTAGAAGTAAGTGCCACAGATATGGAAGGAATAACATACCAGTGGTACAACGACAGCACTATCATTCCAGGAGCAACAGAAGCTTCCTACACAATACCTGAGATCAACGAGTATTCATACTATTGGTGCAGGGTTACGGATAAATACGGTAACTGGGTCAATGTTTCTTTCAACATAAATATTGACAACGGCCTTACGGCTTATGAAGCAGGTTCCAATAGTAGCTATGTGGAGCGCTTTGTAGCAATGGGTGAAAGCCTAGAGCTTGCAGTAGATGCGTACGCAAACAACGGAGAACTGACTTATAAATGGTATAAGAACAGGGAGCTGATCGACGGCGCAAATACCTCAAGTATTTCAACTGATCCGATAAACGGCAGAACTGAATATGAATGTCAGGTCGTGGATATGTATGGAAACCGTGCATATGTTATGTTTATTATCAAGATCGATAACGAGCTGCGTGCATGGGACAAGGATACCGGTGAGAGAGATGTCAGGATGACTGTTCCGGTCGGCACAAGTGTGAGTTTTGAAGTTGAAATATCTGCGGCAGACACCGATGGAATCACATATCAGTGGTACAAATCATTCCCGACAGAATATGATTATAACGAATGGCGTCCGATCAGCGGTGCAACATCCAACTCGTATACCGAGAATGATATCACGAGGTACACAGAGCTTTACTGCGAAGTCAGAGATCAGTATGACAATTACTATAGCGTCAATTACCAAGTGCAGATAGACAATGGTCTGCGTGCATATGTGGAGGGAACGCACTCCAACTATTCAAGGAAATATGTAGATGCTGGACAGAGAGCCACATTTACTGTAGAAGCATATGTCAATACCGGTGAACTGCACTATCAGTGGTATGAAGATTATAACAAAATCGAAGGCGCAACCTCTGCAACATTCGAGACCCCTGAGATAGGCGGCTTTGTGAGGTTCATATGCCGTGTCAGCGATGACTATGATAACTATAAAGAGGTCTATTTCGAGGTCTCTGTCAATAACAATCTGCGCGCCTGGGATAAGACATCAGGTGGTTCTGGTGTTACTAAGACCGTAGCACCTGGCGAGACTCTGACCCTTGAAGTTGAAGTGTCTGCAACAGATACGGAAGGAATCACTTATCAGTGGGCTGACAGGACAGATGGATGGACTCTTATTGAGGGTGCAACTTCTGCATCGTTCACCACCCCGGAAATATACGAATACAATAGCTATGAGTGTGTAGTCACCGACAAGTATGGGTCTACTGTATCTGTATATTATTATTTAGGTATCGAAAATGGCCTTTATGCATACCCGAAGGGCGGATATGAAGATAGTAATTATCTTGAAGTTACAGTAGCTCCCGGAGATGACGCTGTACTGGAAGTCGTTGCCGGAGCCGACACAGGAGACATAACCTATCAATGGAGAGATGACAACTGGGAAGTCATAAGAGAAGCAACCGGAGCTTCCTATACTGCGAAGAATGTCACAAAAGCCGGTATGTATACCTGTATAGTAAAGGATGATTACGGCAACCAAAAGGAGGTTCGTTTCGCGGTAAGGATCGACAATGCGTTCAAAGCCTATGCAAAGGGAACCAAAGACACATATGCATATCTTACAAAAAAAGCAGGTGAGACAGCAGTGCTCGAGGTAACTGCTTCTGCGAATACGGGAGGTTTTACATATCAGTGGTATAAGAATGAGCGCGTGTATATAGACGCCAGTAGCTGGTGGTATGATGAGATCGTCATTTCCGGCGCAACAGGCCCCAGCTATACGACAGAACCATTAACGGAATTTGAGGTGTACTCCTGCAGGGTAGGAGATGAATTTGGTAATTATGAAACTGTCAGATTCGAACTCAGTGTCGACAACGGTCTGTACGCATACGCGGCAGGAACAAGGGATACATATAAGCGCGTAGATGTCGAACCGGGAGAAGATGCTCTGCTTGAAGTGGTTGCAGGTTCCAACGATCCTGATGAAGTTTTCACTTACAATTGGCATGATGAATACGGTAATTATATAGATGGAGCGACATCTTCAAGTTATCTTATCAAGGGGGTCACGCAGACAAAGCGGTATTACTGTGTTGTTACAGATAAATATAAAAACATCGTAAGGGTCTCATTCTATGTCAGGATGAACAATGAACTGACCGCATATCCTAAGGATCGCAATTATGAGATCGCAGTTCTGCCTAATGCTACGGCTGAGCTTGAGGTCATTGCGTCTGTCAAGAAGGGCAGCATCAAGTACGCCTGGTATAAGAATGACAGCAATGGCAAGACACTGCTCGAAGGCCAGACTGCAAGTAAGATCGTTACGGAGCCTGTCAAAAAATCGCTGGGTTACATCTGCGAAGTCTCCGATGATTATGGTTCGACCCAGACGATCTACTTTACCGTTCAGGTCGATAACGGCCTTTACGCTGTTGCAAAGGATGGCGTCAGTGGGTTCACCATCAAAAAAGGCGAGTCTGTCGAAATGGCAGTCAGGGCCGGCGCATTGAACGGCAACATCAAATACGAGTGGCTGGATCCTGACAACAATGTGGTAGATGGGGCGAGCACCGCAACGCTTAAGACCGGTGCGATCAGCGAAGACTGCAGTTACAGATGTGTGGTAACGGACGATTTCGGCAACATGAAGACCGTGCAATTCTACATCTATCTGGAAAACCACTTCGATGCATGGGCAGAAACTCCTATGCGTAATATCGTTGAATATAACACCAATGTGAAAATGAAAGTCGGAGCAACAGCCGATACCGATATCACATATGAGTGGCAGAAATTCAATGAAAAAACGAACAACTGGGATGTCATTGCTGAAGCCCAAAAGGACAACGATACCAATAATGCCATGTTCGTTTATGAGTACGATTGGTACCGCTGTATCATCAGGGATGAGGAGGGCCACTCGAAGACGATAGAGTTTGAGATCTATGTCATTTCTCCTAGCCCTGTAACACTTGAGCTGGATAAGACAGTTGATATCAGTTCCTTCCCGGAGCAGGGATATGCCAAGTTCATTCCAGAAGAGACGGGTGCTTACCAGATCGAATCAGTTTCTGACAGTAATGCAAGCAGCTGCGAGATCTATTACAAAGATGAGAATGGCATCCATGATTTCTATGAGTGGAATGGCTTTTCCGGAGATGAAATGGGATTCTATATGAATTTCATTCTTGAGAAAGGCGTGACATACTACTTTGCGATCAGTGCCAGGGCTTATGGCGAATCGTCTGTTTCAACATCTGTCCTGCTTAGAAAACATAACATGAACGGCTTCACCGCGAAAGTGAAATATGATGATACGTATAATGTCATCAGCAGCGGAGGAAGCTATTACGAAACGGTATTCGGAGTCGAACCGGGCGGCAGCATAGTCCTTCAGGTGGAGGCTCACGCAGACAGCGGCAAACTCCATTATGAATGGTGGAACTACAGCGATATTGCCGGAGTTCAGGAGGACACCGCAGAAGGCAGCAAGTACACCATCAGTGGTATTACTAAAGGATTCGGGGCGGAATGCTATGTATATGACGACTTTGGAAATAATACATACGTGTACATACGTGTCGAACTGGACAACAAGCTGGAAGCTGTAGCCAAGACTCCTGACGTCCAGACGATAAACGAAAATGCATCTGCCACCATGACAGTTGAGGCTACAGCAGGCACAGGAAATGTGTACTATGCATGGTTCTACGGAGACTCCGATGATCCTGTAGCTGGCGGCAATGGACCCACTCTTACAGTCTCCGGCGTTAAAGAAGGAAGGATATACTACTGCAGAGTTACCGATGATTACGGGACGAGCCGGACTGTCTACTTCACTGTTGCAGTCGCGGGGCAGAATGACGGTCTGCTGATATACGAGAAGAACTTCCAGGATGCTGCATTCCGTGATATCCTCCGCAGAGAATACGATGGCGACCGGGACGGCTACCTGAGCAAGATCGAGATAGCCAATATTACAGATATGATGCTTTACAGCAGCGGGATCGGCAGCCTGGTCGGTATACACAACTTTACGGCTCTGCAGTATCTGTATGCTCCAAACAACAGCATCAGGAAACTGGATCTGAGCAAGAATACAGCGCTCAGGAGTGTCTATGTGTACAACAATGCTCTGACAGAGCTGATACTAGGAGAAAACCCGAACCTGTCCGGACTGTACTGTTTCGGCAATGATCTGACATCTCTTGATATCAGCGGCTGCCCGAAGCTGATGCAGGCTTACAAAGAAGGAACGGTTATCAAATTCAATGGTTATACACAGTATCAGCTGCTTCAGCCGACCGCTGAGTACTCGCTGGTTATTGACAATAACGTACAGATAGTCCAGGCGCTGAAGACCGCTACTGTCACCGGTATAAGCCTGGATCTTCAGGACAAGATCAGCGTCCAGTTCAAGATCCAGCCCGACGACAACATGGCTTACGCGGAGCTTAGTGTACAAAAACCCGACGGTAGTTTCGATACCCCGGTAAAGGTGGTCCTGAACAAGGCTGACACAAGTGTCTACAAGGCCAGCGAGGACAAGTTCGTAGTCAAGTATTCCGAGATCACTACGAAGATGATCACTCAGGGCGTAAAGCTCACTGTATACGATAAGAGCGGCAATGTGATGAACATCTACCGCAAGACCAACGATAAGACCTATACCAAGGCAGATCCGCTGGTCTACAGCGCAGCCGACTGGTGCAAGGCGGCAATCGAACGCTACGGGACAGACAAGACTCAGAAGGCCGCATGGCTGGCTATGGCAGTTCTGAACCTCGGCGGAGAAGCCCAGAAGTACTTCGACAACTACAACCCGGGCAACCCGGCTAACCCGAAGGGATACCTGGCAGACGACATGGCGTCGTTTACGAAGAACGCCGCGTATAACCAGTACATTTCCGACGCCAACGCAAAGAAGAAGGGCTATTCCGGAATGACCCTGGATCTTGCTGCAGATACCAGGCTGAGGGTAAAGTTCACAGCCAACGTAGCTGTAACAGTGGACGGCAATGCCAGGACTCTTGTGAAGGAAGGGGACAAGTATGTACTCGACATCACCGGCCTGAGGTGCATAGACCTGGATCAGTTCTTCACGGTAGTGTTCAAGGGAACGGATGGTTCAAACATCACCATGAGGATGTGCGCTCTTAGCTGGAGCAACGCAGCCTACGACGCTTTAAAGGCAAGCCCGAACCACCAGACCTTAAGGCTCGCCAAAGCAGTAGCGCTCTACAGCGCAGCTGCGGAAAACTACTTCAAGTAATGAAATCCGGGACGGGATGAAAAACGGGGACGGTTCTCGTTTGCATTCTGGAAAATGATGGAAACAAAAGGACTGGGAGGGCACATGCTCTCCCAGTCCTTTTTTCTACCTATTTACTTTTGTTATACGTATCTATCATCGATGTGAGCAGATGATCCATCTTCAGCTGCCGTGCTTCCGGGTAACAGGATCCGTCTATGTCCGGACAGTGCAGCAGCCTTATGCACTGCGGATACAGAGGACAGCTGCCGCATTCTAGGAGTTTCCCGTACGTCTGAGTCCAGTAGGGCATAGCCTCCGCTCTAGGGGTGTTTTCCGCCATGCTTCCAAAACTGCTGTTCTCGTTGAAATGTTCGCAGGAATGCAGCCGCCCGTCCGGGAGTATCACTACCTGCTTGTTGTTGTCGGCGATGCAGTTGTTGGTCTTAAGCCCCATCGGAAGAGGTGATGGCTTTGCAAGGCCAAAAGCCCTGGCTTTGTCTTCAAGCCCCCTAAGACCATCAAACAGGGCCTTCCTGCGTTCCGCATCCTCATCCATGGCGGCGTCGAACAGGGGAGTCACGTATACCCTCAGCCCGGTCTTGTCCGGATAGCGCTTGTCCAAAACGTCCAGAAGCTCGCTAAGATCATTTATATTGGCGCGGTCCGTATTGAGTCTGATCTGGACCTTTATCCCCGCTGCAAGAAGTTTTCCGATGTTGCCGGTGACGCGCCTGAATGCGCCGCTCCTGTCGTCAACAAATGCTTTTCTTCTGTTATATATATCCTCGGTTCCGTCCAGGGTGACCTGCACGTTTTCGAGTTTCCAGAGTTCTGTGCCTTTGCGTATCAGATCGTCGTCGAACAGATAGCCGTTACTGACCATCACCGAATGAAAGTCTTTTCCGGCTTCATTAAGGCTGCTGCATATGATGTCGATGGCACGGCTGTTGAACAGCGGTTCGCCCCCGAACCAGCGGAGTTTTACAGGACCTTCTGCCGAAGTCCGGAGTATGTAGTCCGCGGCCTGGTGCGCGGTATCGTCGGACATGGTCATCTTCTCGCAGCCGAGCTCGTAGCAGTAGAAGCACCTGGCGTTGCAGTCACTGGTGGTGAGTATGGTATAAGTATCAAAGCCCGAAGACCTTGTGCTTCCGAACAGATCCAGCGCCGCGCGTATGTTGTCGCAAAGGCTTTGTTCATCCGAATCTTCAGGAACTAAAAACCCTTGCTGCGTGAGGTATTCTGCGGGCCATTCGCCGTTTTCCAGCAGTATCATCTCGCCGCTCAGGGTATTGTAGAGCAGGGTGCCGTCTTCGGCTTCTGTTTCTACGCAGTAGACGCTCTGCCTTACAGGTGCGCAGACAGGCGGCTGATCTGCGCGCATCAGCGACAGTATATTTTCAGATGGTCTGGTGATCTTTTTCACTGTTTTCCTCTTTTTTTGTGTGGTCGGTATAAAGAATTATACAAAAATTTTATAAATAATCAAATAAAAACTTGATTTATGTCAAATAATGGTGTAAATTATCAATAGTATCGATACTTTTAGAAAGGAGTACTCTAAAATGAAGGAAATCTACGAAGTAGCAGAAATGGAAGTTGTAGTTCTCAATTCTGAGGACATCATCACCAGCTCCACTTGCCCGACTGAGACAGAGGAATTCTAAACTGTCAGGAAAAGACAACAAAACCGGCTCCGTTTTCGGGGCCGGTTTTACTTTGTGAAAAAACATATACAACATTGTAAATATTTGTATCGGCGGCACAAGCATGATTAGAATAATATGTTTAAAACTGATAAAAACTTCATGTTCGTATCTTGCGCTTTAACACGTGAAAGTGTATAATGATTACTCGTATAATGCCGAAAAAGTATTATTAACAAGTTCCAAATTATTTTTCATACAGGAGGTAAAAATGAACAGTAGTTGGAGACGTATTCTTTCACTGCTGCTTACTCTGACACTGGTGCTCGGCCTTACGACACCGGCGTTCGCCGCAAGCAGCAGCAACAGCTCCAAGCTGAAAACTACCGTTGAAAAGGTGGAGCAGGCTTCCGCTTTAAGCAAGCAGCTCCTTTCCGGCAAAAAGGTAGAAAAGCTTGAAGATGAACCGCTGTACAAGGACAGCGACAGAGTGCGTGTATCCATATTCCTGAGCAAAAAATCTACTCTGGATATGGGTTATGCTGCAAGCTCTATCGCCAACAACGCCCAGGCGCAGTCCTACCGCGAAGGTCTGAAGATCGAACAGCAGACCATGCAGCAGCGCATCTCTACCCAGGCATTGGGCGGAAAGACGCTCGATGTCGTCTGGAACCTCACACTTGCGGCAAATATCATCTCCGCAAACGTTGAGTACGGCCAGATAGAAGCGATCAAAAAGGTCAGCGGCGTCAAGGACGTTGTCATCGAGACCAGGTACGAAGCTGCAGTAGCCAGCAAGGACGAGCTCGATCCCAACATGTCCGTTGCGTCCGGAATGACAGGCGGAAGCCAGGCATGGCTGTCCGGATACACCGGAGCAGGCTCTGCTCTGGCTATCGTCGATACCGGACTTGATCTTGAGCACAGGTCCTTTGACGGCGGAGCATTCGATTATTCCATCAAGAACCTCGGAAAAGAAGTCGATCTCATCACCAAGGAAGAGGTCGCTGCAGTCCTGGGTCAGCTGAATGCTTCCAAGGTCTACGAAGGCCTTAAGGTAGACGACGTTTACCGCAGCAGCAAGGTCCCGTTCGCATTCAACTATGTTGACGGCGGACTGGATGTCACTCACAGCCAGGATACCCAGAGCGAGCACGGTTCGCACGTTGCCGGTATCGCTGCGGGAAACCGCTATGTCCCCGACGGCAAGGGCGGCTATGTTGAAGCACTCAAGGAAGTCCTCACACAGGGCGAAGCTCCTGATGCTCAGCTGCTCGTCATGAAGGTCTTCGGCAAGGGCGGCGGCGCATACGACTCTGATTACATGGCGGCTATCGAAGATGCTATCGTTCTCGGCGCGGCATCCACCAACCTTTCTCTCGGTTCCGGAAACCCCGGACTTACGACGACCACAGCACAGTACGAGGAGATCCTCAACAACGTAGCAAACAGCGACATGGTGCTCGTAATGTCCGCAGGCAACAGCTACTACTGGGGTTATTTCACCCAGATGAGAAACGTTGCCGGACAGGGCTATCTGTATGCTGATGACAAGAGCCTCGATATGGTAGGTTCCCCTGGATCCTACACCAACACTCTTGCTGTAGCATCCGTCAATAACGACGGTTCTACAGGCCCCTTCATGGAAGCTTACGGAGAGCGCATCTACTACACTGAGACCAGCGGATACGGCAACGCACCGCTCGTTGGCGCCGGCGGAACATATGAGTATGTTTACATCGACAGCTACGGTGCTGAAGTCGACAATAATGATGCGTTCACCGTGAACATGTTTGACGGTATTGATCTTACCGGTAAGATCGGTATCGCAAACCGCGGAACATCTTCGTTCTACGTAAAGGCCAATGCTATCATAGGTGCCGGCGCATCCGCAGCTATCATAGCCAACAATCAGGATGGTACGATCAGCATGAACCTGACAGGGTACAAGTATAAAGCTCCTGTCGTTTCGATCACCCAGGCTGATGGTAACTTCCTCAAGACAAATGCAAGCAAGAAGGATGTCGTTACTTATACAGAGGCAGGTGCTGAAAAGACTGCCAACGTATACTACGGCACCATTACCATTTCTTCCGGCGTAGACACTGTCAAGTATGGCAGCGACTACTACACCATGAGTGATTTCAGTTCCTGGGGCATCCCCGGAGATCTCTCTCTCAAGCCCGAGATCACGGCTCCCGGAGGAGATATCTATTCCGTAAACGGCTATCACCTTGATGAAAAAGGCAACCCCGCCGGCGGACACCAGGCATATGAGAACATGTCCGGAACCTCCATGGCAGCCCCGCAGGTCACCGGTATTGCCGCAACATTAAGGCAGTACATTGAGGAAAACGGACTCGCTGAAAAGACTGGCCTTTCCGCACGTCAGCTGGCTAACAGCCTTCTGATGTCCACCGCAAAGCCGCTCGTAGAGGAAGCTTCCGGATCCTACTGGTCGCTGCTCAACCAGGGCGCAGGCCTTGTTCAGGTTGATCAGGCCATCAATTCCAGAACATATATCGTAATGGATGATGACGCCACCGATTCCGCAAAGGACGGCAAGATCAAGGCCGAACTTGGCGAAATAGGAAAGAAGTTCGAGGTCGGATTCACTATCTACAACATGAGTGAAGAGAAGATCAACATGACTCTTCATTCCGATCTGTTCACCCAGGATATGTTCCTGTACTATGCTCTTAATACAGAAAACAAGCCTGTCGATTATGCCGAGTATCTTGATACTTATACCATACCGGTAACTCACGATATCGACTGGACATTCGACGGTGACGCATACCTGCCCGAAAGCTACGATATCAACGGCGACGGTGAGTACAATGAACAGGATGCACAGGATCTGGTCTCCTACCTTGTAGGCAACAAGACTCCGACCGCTGACTGGAACCTTGACATCGCTGATGTCGATGCCAACAAGACTACCGATACCTACGATGCATACCTGCTTCTTAACAAGCTCGACAGCGCATCCGTGGATGTTCCCGCAAACGGAAAAGTCCACGTCACTGCGAAGTTCGAGATCGGCGATGCAAGCTGGGATATCGAAAGCGCTTATGGAGAAGAATTCAGTTTCGACGACATCGCCAAGTACTTCGGCGGCGATTATGTCGAAGGTCTCATCTTTGCTGAAGAAAGCGCTTCCGACGACGGCGTCATGGGTGTTGCACACTCCATTCCTGTGATTGGATACTACGGTGACTGGACTGCTCCTTCCATGTTCGACAAGGGATCTTACCTCGATTATACATATGGAACAGAGTCCCGTTATCCGTACATGGCTGCGGCTCTTGGCGAAAACTCCAAGATGGTACAGTCATTCATCTACAACATAGACGGAACCGATGTATTCTTCGGCGGAAATCCGTTCATAACAGATACAGATGCTGAAGGAACACCCGTTTACCTGCCGGAGCGCAACGCTGTAAGTGCCAACAACACTATGGTAGGTCTGAGGATCACCCAGCTCAGAAACTCCGCTGCATCCCGCATGATGATCACCGATCAGGACGGCAAGGCTCTCCTCGATAAGATCGGCGGAAGCAGCCTTGGCGCATTCTACTTTGTAAACGGCGCTGAGTGGAGAAATACCAATGCTACATGGGCTATAGAAGACAAGGCCGCTGATGCAAAAGAAGGCGACGTTCTTACTTACAGCCTCACCCTTGCTCCGGAATACTACGTCAAGGCTGACGGAACCATAGACTGGGCAGCGCTCGGAGAAGGCGCTACCATGGCTATTTCCGCAACTGTTGACAACACAGCTCCGGAGATCACAGATGTCACATCGAAGGTCGAAAAGAAGGCCGTCGAGACTGAGACTGAGACCGAAGATGAAGAGCCGGCAACAGTCGACACCTACACCGTAAATGTTAAAGTAAAAGATAATCAGTACGTTGCAGCCATCGCTGTGATGGATGAAGCTTCCTACAAGGAGATCGCCACCGGCGCCGGTGAGGGCTCCATGCTCGGTTTCGAAGGCTCTGACATAACTAAAAAGGCCGGTGAAGAAACAGAGTACAGCTTCGAGTTCACCGCAGAAGACGCAAAGACTCCGAATCAGCTCATGATCGAAGTCTACGACTATGCAGGAAACGCTTCTGTATACAAGATCAACTTCGAGAAGGAAGATCAGTACGCAGACGAGGATGCCTACGCCCTCACATTTGCAGACGATGAGATCACCATCGTAGGCAAGAACAGCGCTCAGCTCGAGTGGATCGCAGATCCCTGGGGCGTTGACGAAGAAGAAGGCTTCAGCATCAGCTTCGCATCCAGCGATGAAAAGATCGCAACTGTTGACGAGAACGGTATCGTCAGCGTCGTTACCGATGAGGATGGCGTGTGCACGATAACCGGAACGATCAAGTACGTTACCACTGTCGACGGTGAGGAGAAGACCTTCACTGCCAGCGCAGACTGCAAGGTCAAGGTCGTGTACATCAACAAGGTGCTGCGCGGCGTTGTCTGGGATGAAGAAGGACAGAGATACATCTCCGAATTCAACCTCAATTCGCTCCCGCAGTACAAGAAGCTCTCAGAGCATCTTAAGACAGCTGAGATCGCATCCATAGCTGACGATCCTTACGCAGGCGTGATGTACGGCGCAAGCTTCGATTCAGAGAACTTCGTATCCAGCCTGTATACACTGGATCCTGAAAAGGGATACGCTCTTGAGGAGATCGGCGCTTCTTCTATCGCTTACACGGATCTTGCCATAGCTCCGGGTCTGTCCATCGATTACGGTAAGGACATACTTGTCGGAACATACGGCAACTACGCAGTATTTATCGATGCTGCAACAGGCGAATACATAGCGGCATATCAGTTCTCCGGAGATCTTGTAGGTATAGCCTACGAAGGAACCGGACAGTACGCCGCGGGCCTCTACTACGACTGGTACTTCTTCGTTGATACAGACGGAAATATCCACGATACAGGATTCATCTACATGAGCGGAAAGCTCTACTGGTTCA